>BQJC01000001.1:1137500-1437500 GCA_021604505.1 Nitrospinaceae bacterium
GCTCCAGGGCTTCCTGAATCAATAGTTCGGATTCGTTGTCCAAGGCGGATGTGGCTTCATCCAGAATCAACAGCCTGGGGTTTTTGAGGATCGTCCGGGCAATGGCGATTCTCTGCCGCTGGCCGGCGGACAGGCGGATGCCTTTCTCGCCGACGACGGTTTCGTAGCCGTCGGGACAGTCCATGATGAATTGATGGGCGTTGGCGGCTTTTGCGGCTTCGGTGACCTCTTCTAACGTGGCGCCCAGTTTGGCGTACTCTATGTTTTCCTTGATGGTGCCGCCGAATAGCAGGGTCTCCTGCGGAACAAGCCCGATCTGGCTCCAGTAACTGCTGAGACTCACTTCCTGAATGGGGATGCCGTCCACGCGAATTTCTCCCGAAACCGGGTCGTAAAAGCGGTGCAGGATCTGGATGAGTGTGCTCTTTCCGGCTCCGCTTGGGCCGACCAGAGCCACGACTTGTCCGGGTTCGGCTGAAAAACTGATGCCGTGCAGGACTTCCTGGTCTTCGCGGTAATGGAAGCGGATCTGGTCGAATTCCACTTTGCCGGCAATGGCGGGCAATTGTTTTGCGTCTTTGGGTTCGGCCACTTCCGGCTGGGTTTCCAGAATGTCAAAAATACGCTGGCTGGCGCCGATGCCTTCCTGAACGCGGGTGAACATGCGCGCGAAACTGCCCATGGGGCCTGCGATGATGGTGGCGTATAGAATGAAGGCGATCAACTCGCCCGGACTGATCCCTCCGGTGATCACTTCCCGTCCGCCGTACCAGAGGAGGATCAGCGAAGTGGTGAAGGCGATGAAGCCGATGGTCGGCCCGAAAAAAGAGGAGATGATCACCCGTTTGCGGGCGCTGTCAAAGCTGTCCTCCACGGCTTGCGAAAAGCGGCCGGTTTCCAGAGGCGCGCGGACAAACGATTTGACCACCTGGATATTGGAAATGTTTTCTTCCAGAATGGTGGTGGAAGTGGCCAGTTTATCCTGAATTTCGGTGGACAGGCGTTTTAATTTCCGGCCAAAGGTTTTAGCGAACAGGACCAGAATCGGAGCCAGGATCAGAATCATGAACGTGAGTTTCCAGTTCATGTAGACTATGATAAGAATGCCGCCAATCAGCCTTATCGATTGCTGTAATGCGGTGGCGGGAACGTCGGTGATCAGGTTTTCCAGCGTCGTCACGTCATTGGTCATGCGCGACATGACTTCACCGGTGCGCCGCTTGGCGAAAAAGCTGAGCGACAGGCTTTGCAGATGTCCGAATATTTTTTTGCGAAAATCTGTGATAATGCGTTTTTCGGTCAGGTCGAACAAATAGTTGTGGGCGGTGGAACACAGGAGTTGCAATAGAAATAAAAAGCCGATTTGAACAGCGATGGTGTTCAGCATCTCCAGATTCTTCTTGACCATGACGACGTCGACCAGATCCTTTATTAAAAGGGGTACCGCCAGGTTGGTCAGGGATGCGCCGATCAGGAACACGGAGCCGACGATCAGGGCGGTTTTGTGCGGGGCCAGCAGCTTGAGGAGTCGTTTGTATTTGTCCATGAGGTTTGCGCGCGCTTTCAAAAGCTTCTATTATTGAGCACTGTTTTGGCGAATACAAGAGCTTTCCACTGATCGTCATTGCGAGCGAAGCGAAGGCGTAATATTTAACCTCAGCTCTCGTGCCCCGAAGGGGTAAATCCAGAACCCCTGGATCGCCGCCCCGCTGTTCGCGGCTCGCGATGACGAGACAGACAATTGCAGATAGCAATGAAATGACAGATTTTATCAAAAAGCTTTCAATCATTTTTTCCGACATCAAACTTCAGCACACCGTGTTTGCACTGCCATTTGCCATTATGAGCGCGTTTCTGGCGGCGGAGGGGATTCCAGAGATGGAAAAGCTGTTTTGGATCGTCGTGTGCATGGTGGCGGCCAGAAGCAGTGCGATGGCGTTCAACCGCATCGTGGACGCCCGTTTTGACGCCTTAAATCCAAGAACGCAGGGCAGGGCGCTGCCGTCCGGAAGTGTTAAAGCGGGAACTTATATTTTCTTCCTTATCGTATCTTCATTATTGTTTGTTTTTGCAAGCGGAATGTTGAACCGTCTGGCGTTATATCTTTCGCCAGTGGCTCTGGCGATCGTGTTCTTTTACTCCCTGACCAAGCGGTTCACCGCTTATTCCCACTTCTGGCTGGGCCTGGCGATATCCGTTGCGCCCGTTGGGGCGTGGGTGGCGATCCGGGAGGAAATTTCCCTGATCTCCCTGATCCTCGGTGCGGCGGTGGTGTTCTGGCTGGTCGGGTTCGACATCATCTATTCCTGCCTGGATGCCGGGGTGGATTCCAAAAGCGGACTGCATTCCATTCCACAACGTTTTGGTGTCGCGCGGGCTTTGACATTTGCAAAAGCCGCGCATGCATTGATGATCCTCTTTTTGCTGGCCCTGCTGGTCTCCCCGCTTCTAGGAGGGCTTTATCTTACGGCGGTGGCGGGGGTCGCGGGTCTCTTGTGGTACGAGCATTCCCTGGTCAGCCCTAAGGATCTGTCCAAAGTCAATGTTGCCTTTTTTAACGTCAACGGCTGGATCAGCCTGTCCCTGATGGCCCTGATGATCGGTGATTGCGTGTGGGTGTAAGGGTAGGGGGGAGTGCGGACGGTATCTTACCGGGTTTTTTTGGAGAATGTGGGCTTAACCGGAACAGGGAATTGCGCGAGGCGTGATCTGATCCAGGTGGAATTTGTAAAAGCGCATCACATTTTCCCTTCCAACAGTTTCACTCAGACCCACGCCGCCTTGCTGATTGATGAAAACCGGGGTTTTCCCTTTACCGAGGGCATAAATCGCGCACATATGGTCTTTCCATTTTTTTCCATTGGCTGTTTTGGGCAATTTGTCGAAGAAAGAAATTATGGCGACGTGCTGTTTTCCTCCTTGGGCTTTGTAGCGGCAAATGTAATTCTTAGCTTCTGCTTTGTCCACCTGAACGACGCCATTTTTGCGGTCCGGGTATAGGGGGCCTGAGGTTTCGACGGTTACACCGGGGATTCCGGTGTCGCATTTGAACGCGCCTGCGGCAGAAGACGGCCCCGGTGTTTTTCTGCCTCCAAAAGCCGGATATTGCTCCTTGGTTAGAACGTCGGGCAGGGGCTGTTTTTGGCGGGGCATTTTGAAGCCCTCTTTTGAAAAGTTGATCACTACGGTTTCTCCTTTTGAAACCCTGGCTCCAGCAGTCGTTTCCTGACTCAAAACCTTTTGCCTGGGGTTTAGTGTCAGCGGGGACGATGCCTTTCCGACTCTGGGTTTAAGGCCGGCTTTTTTGAGTTTGGCCAAAGCGTCCTGATACATCAGGCCGACCACATTGGGAACCCGAACCGTTTTATCGGAGGGTGAAGAACCGGGTGTCCAGTGGTCCCGGGAGCATAGAAGGCAGGACTGATTTCTTGAGTCAAACACGGTAATCGCGTCACCGGATTTTCCGAGAGTGGTGCAAATCGCCTTTGCTTTAGCCTCCTGGTTCTGGCCACTTGAATCCGTCAGCGTCCCCACTTTCCAGTTGGAACAATTGCCATCCAAAGAAAGCGCCTGGGCAAAACTCCAACCACTTAAGGAAGCCATCAATACAATCAGAGCACAGATCAATTTGCGAACCGGCATTCCTTTTCTCCAACAAGACGATTTGATTTAACGAATAGGCGCTCTCACTGCCCAGTCCGTTCCATATCCTTCATTTTTCCCACTTGCAGCCCTTTGCCGCAAGATTCACAGAAGAAATCTTCATATCGCATTGGCTTTCAATAAAACTGCAAAATCCGTTCAGATTGCCTCGAAAGGCAAGCCCGTATTTTTTGCCACGAGTTCCCTCTTTCAATATCCTCTTGGCTTCTTTACGGGCTCTTTCGATATGATTGAACCGTTTTGACGGGGCGGCAACCGTATAGAGGAACTCGATATAACCCTTTTTGTCCGGTTTTTTTGCCTGCAAAACATGAAACTCCGCATCCGCTTTGCTCGAAAATGGATAACCCGAATACAAAAGGCACTTTATTTTTCCGGAAGAACCGCCATCCGGGCCCACTCCTCCCACATCCGCAGTACCACCAGTGCCACCATCGGCAGTTGTGGGAATAGGAGGAGGCGGTGGAGAGGGAGGTGTCCAGTCGTCCCTGGAGCATATGGAACAGGCCTTGGTTACCGGGTTTACTCTTGTAATAAAATCACCGGACTTCCCGGTAAGGGCGCAGGCTTTCCCGGTGTCACCAGGATCGAGGTTGCCTTTACTGTCCGAAAAGTTCATGCTCATCCAGTTGGAACAATGTCCTGCGGAAGATCCCGCCCCGGCGACCTTCCCGCCGCTGGATGAACCGCTTGAAGGGGAACGTCCCGCAACCGCCACAGGGTCTACCGCAGGGTCTTTTAGTGTCGTCGACGGGGTTGTCCCTCCCCCCGCTCCT
This sequence comes from Nitrospinaceae bacterium, assembly GCA_021604505.1. Taxonomy (NCBI): domain Bacteria; kingdom Pseudomonadati; phylum Nitrospinota; class Nitrospinia; order Nitrospinales; family Nitrospinaceae; species Nitrospinaceae bacterium. The sequence goes on from BQJC01000001.1 coordinate 1,141,940, forward strand.
CCAGGTCCCTTCGAGGGGGTTGGGGTTTTGATTTTTCCACCCAATACATCGTAGAGCGGTTCCGTGGGAAGATCACCCTTGAGGAGGCGTTCCACTTCTCTATCGTACATCCCATAACCCGCTTGCATCATGATCCTGAATAATTGGCCCTGCTCCTCGGGCGTCCTTAACTCCTTAAATGCAATTATCTGTTCAAGGGCCAGTTGCACACAGTCAAAAGCTGCCCTGCGCTCGGGTTGGCCTTGAACGGCAAATGCCAGCCGGCCCAATGCATGGCCCGTCATTTGCCAGCTCGTTATTCCTCCCAAAAGATGTTCGTCTCCACTGGTACTTTTTGCAAAATATTCGGTCCGTAAGACCTTCTTAAAATCTTTAAAGACCTGGGAATCCTGTGGGGACGATGTGGGACATAAATTGGCGTGGGCCAGGGGGAAGAACAGGAAAGAAACGGCCAGTGAAAAGAAAAATGAAATGAAAACGGATTTTTTAAAATGCATTGTTTTTCCTTTCCTGGTCCAAAGTTAAACCAATGGTTCGCGGGGACTTTTTCAACTGTAAGCATGAGCTCCAATTTTCTCAGATATTCAGGGTAAATTTAAGATAAAAATGGCAAAGGGTCGAAAGAGGAAGAACAAATCCGGCAGACAATATAGAGATAAGATTTTGAAAACAAAGGGGTTAGTGGACGAGACCCCGGCCTTTCCAGAATAAAATGGAAATATGATAAACTTGCCCGGGAATTAGAAATTAAGTCTTATTGGTCTTATAACGATGCTTGAGAACGACCTAAAGCGATATTCTGCTTCCTTCATGTCGAACGCTAAATGGCGCAAATTGTTCCGTGTGATCAACTCCCAATCTCTGAAGTTGAATGGTTGCACCTGGAAACTTGTTGATCAAACGGAGCCAGAAACCGGCTTTCTTCCCGATCACCGTCAACTTGGTGAAACCTATGTTGGAGATTGCGGGGCTTTAAACGGTCCCTTTGAATTCAGAGCCATTGAATGGATTTCGATTCCTGCCAAACAGGGTTACAGGCCATACGAGAATGCACCCCTAAGCTACATCCACCAAAACCTGAATGAAGTGAAAAAGAAAATTGACTCCGCAGGCCGCTACGAATACGAAATTACCGAAGAAGATATTAAAATCTATGGCTACAAGCCCTAGCAACGGGTATTCCCCGTCGGCCCTAAGGATTTAAACCAGGTGAATGTGGCGTTATTCAACGTCAACGGCTGGATCAGCTATCCCTGATGGCCCTGATGATCGGCGATTGCGTGTGGGTTTAGCCGGGCCACGCCCGGAGGGATCGGCTCGCGATGGTATTATAATCAGAAGTGGCGCAGATTTTACAACCTGTGGCCAAATTTCCGGAATCTTATTTGGAATTGTTGTTCAAGGGCCGCTTTCGACCCAAAGCGGACATTAAGATTTAATAAGCGGTGCGCATCTTTTTTGCAAATGTGATGAAGAATTACAATAACGCTAGCTAAAAAAGGAGTGTTGCTTTGAAGAATTTATGGATTGGGATTTCAATTATTGTGGTGATCTCTTTAGTTATTGCCTATACCGCTCCCATAAACGAATTTTATAAAGGAATGGCCGTCATGCCCGCTGTTGGCGGGCTACTGGCGGCGCTGTTTCAGCTTATTAGAGATAATTTGACTCATGAAAAAAAATTACAATTTCAAGAGAAAGAACAAATATTCAATTTAGGGGCCACGTCACACATGGCCAATACGGTATTTGATAAGCATGTAGAATTTTGCGAGAAGTATTTAGCTGAGGTCCATCAGCTTGTAGTCACCCTTAATAGAGATGGGCCAACAGAAAATACACTTAAACATACTGGGAATTTATATAAATTGCGTATTGAATACACAGCATGGATAACCCCGGAAATAGACAGTAAGCTAATTCCATTTGAAGAAGTGGCCAAACAAATTGGCGCTAATGCTGGGCTTGCCAAAGCATTATCAGGAACCGATTCAAAGGAACGACCTGAGGCCGTTAGAAAAATGTTTGATGCGTTTAAAGATGTAATGGATTGGAATGAATCTACAGTAAAGGATGCGGATGCAACTGTTTCTGGGATCAAAAACAGAGTTAGAGAAATACTGCAAGTCGATCAGTTGGTATCCATACGTGAATATTTGGTTGAAAAGGCCAGTTCAGTAAAAAACGCGGCCAAGGAATAGCAACTATGAGGAATCTAACAAAAATCAAAGATTTCACGTAATTTAAACGTCCCCTTTTGGCCGGAAGTCGACATTGTTACCAGTCAATTCTCCTACAATTCCGGCCGGAATGTGTTCATCTGTGGTTTCGACCCCTTCCTCCCCCTAGCTTGCGTCCTCAAGCCCTTCATGTTTCCGATTGTAGTTTGATGGTCGTTAAGTTTTTTTGGAAAAATTCTTAATCCAAGTGCCACGAAGAAAAGCCCGGTGATCCATGATTCCGATGGACGTTTTGACGTTGTTTGTTCATTTTCGGTTAGAAAATCCCCCCAGCCCCCTTCACCGAAGGGGGAGCAGTTTTTCCCCCTTTAAAAAGGGGGTTAGGGGGATTTGAATTTCTACGACTCCATTGTTAATTTTCCCCATCCGTGTTCATCTGTGTTCACCGGTGGTTCCGACCCATTCCTAGACCTACCTTGCGTCCCCGAGCGGAGTTCAGGTATAATTCCCGTTTTCCCTGTGAACTCAGGATTTTTCTATAACAACATCTGCGTCGACCGCTGCCGGCGTTTTACTCTGATTGTGACATTATGCGTTCTATAAAAGTCGAAGGACTCGATATCCCATGGACGGCCCTCACTTTGGGCTGTTTGCAGATTGCCCCCAGTAAAGGTTGGGGTGACGTGTGTTCAGTAGAAGAGGCCGACCGGGTGGTGAAGACCGCCCTGGAGGGTGGCATCATGGCGTTTGATACCGCCGAGGGTTATGGCGACGGGGAATCCGAACGCCGCCTCGGCAAGGCGCTGGGCACCCGCAAAAACGACGTCCTCATCATTTCCAAAATCTGGCCCGATGCCGAATTGACCCTTGAGGCTTACCAGTCGCGCCTTGAGGGGTCGTTGAAAGCTCTTGGGCGGGATTATGTCGATGTGTATATGATCCACTGGCCGGGCTTCTATTTAGACACCATGGAAAAGACCGGGAAGATGTGCGACATCATGTCTGCCCTCAAAAAAAGTGGCAAGGCCCGTACCGTAGGAATCTCGAATTTCCGTGCGGTGGATATTGGCCTGATGGCAGACGCCGCCTCGCTGTTCACCGTCAATCAGATTCCTTATAACCTGCTTCAGCGCGAGTACGAAGGAAAGAATTTAATACAATGTGAAAAGGCCGGTATCGGTTACATGGCGTGTTCGCCCAGCGCCCTGGGTCTATTGGCCGGTCGATTGGACGAGGAGGCCTTAAAAGCGCCCATCCGCCGGGAATATAAACTGTATCGGCAGCCTTATTTTGATGATTCGGAAATCGTGCGCGACATGGTTCAGGAAGTTGCACAGGAAATCAATACGGCCCCCATCAACGTGGCACTCGCATGGGTGATCCAGCAAAAGAATATCTTCACCGCTGTGGTCGGGTCACGCAAAGTGGATCAGGTGAAGGAATTTTGTGCGGCCGGGGAAATGACGCTCACTTCCGATCAACTGGACCGGCTCAACAAGGCGAGCGCTCAATTTCATTTCGCTGGCGGTACACGTGTCTGATAACGACTGGAAAAGTTGCCCGGTGACGAAGGCATCACCTTGGGTCCGTAAGAGGCCTTGGAGCGGGAAATAACCAAATCCAAAGCGCTGAAGGTTCAATACCTGAAGCTTAGAAACCGAGTGGAAGCTTTGGATCGGAAATTGCCCGTTGAAATTATTTAAGGAAACGGACCTGCCCAGGTAATTGTGCCCTAAATAAAAAGAAAACGAACCACTCATCAATTAACCAGGGCGGTTAATTCATTATGCTGTTCGAGTATTAGCCGTGTTGATGCCCTTGCTTGTTTTATGGGGAGTAATCGATTTGGGATTTGGCCTCTACAAAGAAATAGCGACCCCGCCTTAGGGCCTTTTAAGCAGCAATGACATTTTGTCGATTTGCGGCTCTTTCCTCGCGGTGTTTATTGCTATCGAAATCTTTCAAAACACCACCATCTATTTAAAATTGAAGAAGTAACCTATGTACAGATAGTTACCGCAACCGCATTTTTGGAAATTTCCAGAAAAATTATCATCTTGGACTTTAATACGGTGGGGTCCGAATATGTATGGGCATCAGTCGCAGTTATTCTCGGCTTGGGAATCACTTACTGGCTGATCGCTTTAAAACACGGTAATTCAGTGCTGGCGCTAAGTAAAAGAAACTCCGCTGCTACTGAGACGGCTGTGGGCAAAGCGTAAGTTCATTAACAACATAGGAGAAAATCATGGCAAGTGGATGGGCGAAAGATGGAGCCGTTCAAGAACAAATTGACGCCAGCGTTGAAGATTCTGTCCTGCAGATTCAAAGCCGGTTACCGGATGGTGACAGCCTTTTGAATTGCGAAAAATGCGAAGCTGGCATCCCCGAAGCGCGGCGAAAGGCAATCAATGGTGTTCGCCTGTGTATAAACTGTCAAGTTGAAATTGATAAAAAGCAGATGAACCCTAGTTACTATAACCGTCGTGGTAGCAAAGATAGTCAACTTCGGTGACCCTTTTGTAAATAGTATGAGGAACCGCTGACGGGATTCCAAAGGTATTGTGAGCAAACAAATTCCCCGAGTTTATTGAATGCATGGAGTAAGAAGTTGGTATTTAAAAGATTCCTTTAGTTTGGCGGGACTCGGTGAAGCGGAAAAGTTCATCCACCCTGTGCGGTGGAGAAAATCCCGCCAGCCCTTGTGATATTTTATCCTTGCCTTCATGCCGGGTACGGGTACTGCACAGAAGAGGGAGCAAATATTCCCCCATTATAGGGGGATTTAAATTGTCTCAGTCCTCCCAATTATTGTCCAACCCCCCCTTGCGTCCTGGAAGGAAATTCAGGTGTAATCACCACCTAAAATTTTTACATGGGAATTTTTTTGCTGTTTGAATTTGAAGATAAAGCCTTGATCCCTCTGAAAGAGAGGGTGCGGGCCAGGGAGCGCCTGTCTTTTGTAGATGGTGCCACGCTGTGGGAATCGTTCGATCTGTTGGGAGTGGGTTATCTGGCCAATATCGTGCGCGAACGCCTGCACGGTAACAAAACCTTTTTCATTCACAACCGGCACATCCATCCCACCAACCATCCCCGGTCAAAGGGTATTGAAATAGCTCTTCATCTTCATATCATCCTGTAGAATGTGACTCATCAACCAGTCTTGAAGAATATTGACCAATCGGGGGGTGGTGAATTGGTATGCATCCAACTCCGTATGGGATTTTAAGTTCTCGTCGATGCAGTTTATCTGTCGCAATAGTTCCTTATGTTCAATTTTGTGGCTATCGCCGTAAGGGAAGTTTATCTCAACCTGGTAGGACTCTTCTCTTTCAAAATGCTTGTACGTGTAATCAACCAATTGAGAAACATACACCTGTAATACCTGAATATTTACTTCACAATCCAAGGCCGCTTCAATCGTATTGATCATACCGATGAGATATCTGTGGTCATTATCAATTTTTACATTTCCCACACTCATTGCATCGTTCCACGAAATTGTCATCGCGCACTCCTTAAATTTTGTTATAGGTCATTGCGATACAATTGTTTCTACCCCATTCCCAAACCTCCCTGCCTGTGAGAAAATCAGGAAGAATTATAAATATGATAGGAATAGGCCTAAATCTATTCCATTTTTCCCGCTTCCTCGCCCTAGCTTGCGTCCTCAAGCGAAATTCAGGTATAATCACCGGCTACACTATTATCATGGGAATTTTTTATGCTGTTTGAATTTGAAGATAAAGCCTTGATCCCTCTGGAAGACAAAGTGCGCGCTCAAGAGCGCCTGTCTTTTGCCGATGGTGTCACGCTGTGGGAATCGTTTGATCTTTTGGGGGTGGGGTATTTGGCGAATATCGTGCGCGAACGCCTGCACGGCGACCAGACCTTTTTCATCCACAACCGCCACATCAATCCCACCAATATCTGCGTCAACAGCTGCCGGTTTTGCGCCTTTGGCGTCAAGGCCGACGACCCGACCGCATACGAAAAATCCCTGGAAGAAATTTTCGACGACGCCGAAAAATACATGGACGGCAAGGTCAGCGAGTTTCACATCGTCGGCGGCCTGCATCCCGACTGGGCGTTTCAATACTATATCGATCTGCTTCGCGGGTTGAAGGAACGGTTCCCGGCGGTGCACATTCAGGCGTTCACCGCGGTGGAGGTGCAATACCTTGCGCAACTGGCCGGGCTTCCTTTAAGGGAGACCCTCATCCGTCTGAAGGAGGCGGGGCTTGGCTCTACGCCCGGCGGCGGTGCGGAAATATTTGCCCCGCGCGTCCGCAAGAAAATTTGTGGTGAAAAGACCACCGGCGACGATTGGCTGGAGGTGCACCGCACGATCCATCAAGTGGGTCTGCAGAGCAACGCCACCATGTTATACGGCCACATTGAAAATGCCGAGGACCGCACCGATCATCTGATTCGACTGCGCGAACAGCAGGATGAAACCGGCGGGTTCGTCACCTTCATTCCCCTGGCGTTTCACCCGGAAAACACCCGCCTGGAGCACCTGCACACGACCCCCGGACAATTGGACCTGCGGGCCCTGGCGGTTTCCCGTCTGATGCTGGACAATTTTCCGCACATCAAGGCGTTCTGGATCATGATCACTCCTAAAATAGCGCAGCTCTCGCAGTCCTTCGGCGCCGATGACATGGACGGGACGGTGGTTGAGGAGAAGATCATTCATGCCGCTGGAGCCGCCACGGACCAGATCTTCCACAAGAACTCCATCATTGATATGATTTGCGAATCTGGAAGAAAGCCCATCGAGAGGGACACGCTTTATGAGCAGGTTCAGGAGTGCTACGTTTAGAAGTTTTTTTTCACCCCTTTTCTTAAGATAAATCCCCCGTTTCCTTGAGTTTTTCTCCTCGTTTTCTCTCTCTTTTTATCCCCATTCCAAATTTTTGACCCAAAAATAACCGCGAGTTTTTCAACGGTTTTTCGTCAATTTTCGATGGAAATTTACACCTTTTGGGGCGGTTTTGGGGAAATAAAAAGCCCTTTGCTTTCTATCTAGTCATGCCTTAATATATAAATATAGTCTTTAAAATCAAAGGGATATTTTGGTTGACAGTATTACATTTCCCGTTTATTTATAGAGATGTGCCGTAGCTAAATTCTGGCGGATTTAAATTTACCGTCCGGTCTTGCAAAGGAGGGCTGAGGCCTAAAAGTTCCGAGCGGCAAATTTTTTTTGAAAAATTAATACAAAGTGGAAACGGTGGAATAATTTTTTTAACTCTACTTGCAAAAATAGGAGGGGGGAAATATGGCGTACGACGGAAAAAAAGTGCTGGTGGTCGACGATTCTTCGGTAATGCGGCAAATCATTAAGAAGAATTTGAAAGAGCTGGGCTTTGGCGATATCACCGATGCCGAAGACGGGGCCGCCGGTCTCAAGAAATTGGGAGAGGGGTCCTTCGATTTGGTGGTGTCCGATTGGAATATGCCCAAAATGACCGGGATTGAATTTTTGAAGGCGGTGCGGGCGGATGCCGGAATGAAGGGCACCAACTTTATCATGGTCACGTCAGAAGCAGATAAAGAAAAAATTGTCGAAGCCGTTGAGGCGGGAGTGAACCAGTATATTGTGAAACCATTTAACGCAAACCAATTGGAAGAAAAGATCCAGGCAATTTTCAAATAACCAAGCACCATAGGCTCATAATTATTCGGTGCGGTCGCGGAGAATTTGTACATTGACCTTGATAAAAAATCATTTCATCCGTTAAGGAGTCAGCAGGAAGCGGATCTGGAAAATATCGGAATGATTTAAATTTACATTGACTGTTTTATTATTATGGTTATAATCATAGGAAATTTGTTTAAATTTTATTAAACAAATTGCCTTTTGAAACCGCGAACCGTTCAATAGAAATGCGAATGTTGGTTGAACCGGAAAGATAAGGAACTGATATGGCTGCTATTGAAATTAAAGAAAATAAAATGCCGGAGGCGATCACCAGTTGTGTGAGTGGTTCGGTTTCATCGATTTTCAACACGATCATTGGAGTCACCCCGGGTTATGTGGGAGATGATAACGAAAAGAAAGTTGGAGATGGAGTGGTAGGCATTATTTCGTTTGTTGGCGACGCTTCCTGGATTTTGATGCTGGCGTTGCCAAAGGCCTCCGCGGAAAGCATTGCGGAAAAATTTTGCGGTTTTGAAGTCAGTTACGAGAGTCCTGAAATGGGCGATGTCGTCGGTGAACTGGCCAATGTTTTGGCCGGTGATATCGTGGCCCGGCTCGCCGCAGAAGAGATTAAAGTGGTGATGTCCCTTCCTACCGTCATGCGCGGACACGATGTGGAACCCCTGATGCCCAGGGGACTTCCCGATAAAAAACTGCATTACTCCCTGCTGGGAGGAGACCTGATGGTCAAAATTGCCGTAGCCAATCCCGGCGAAATGGTCGGTCGTACTCCGGGGACATGAGTAGATTTAAATAGCAGTGAAGTTTTCCGCTCTCATGTAGGGAGGCGGCCATAGCGGTGATTTTAAATAGTTGAAAACGAGGTTTTTATGGATAAAAACTCGAAACCAGATTCTGACTTCGAAAAAGGGATGGAGCCCATTGCCCCGGATATGACACCGGACTCGATCAATGAGAATGTTGCCGCCGGTGAACCTGGGGCCTCTTCGGACGACAGCAGCGAGGATATGAGCGGTATGGATGCGATCATCAATGAATTCCTTGTCGAAAGTAATGAGAATCTCGATCAATTGGATCAGGACCTTGTGGATTTGGAGCAGAACCCGTCCGAAACCAATATTTTAGCCAGTATTTTTCGGACGATTCATACCATCAAGGGAACCTGTGGTTTCATCGGTTTTTCCAAACTCGAATCAATTGCCCATGTGGGCGAAAATCTTTTGAGTAAGCTGCGGGACGGTGAATTGACCATCAACCCGCCGATCACCAGTGCGCTCCTTTCCATGGTGGATGCCATACGGCAGATTCTTTCCTGTATTGAGAACAGTCAAAACGAAGGGGATGTCGATTATTCGGAATTGATCGGAACCCTGACCAGCCTTCAAAAAGGCGAGAGCGTTGTCGCCGCGGTTCCGGCTGCAGAATCAACTCCGGGACCCGTTCAGGTTGAAAAAGATGAAGAACCTCCTGCGCCCGTGGCTGAAGTTGATGAAAAAACTCAAAGCTCAAGCCCGGCTCCGGCGCCAGCCGGTGTTCAGGCGGGGGAAGAGAATTCTCCCAAACAGCAAGAATCCCGCGCTTTAACCGAAACCAATTTGCGCGTGGACGTTAAACTATTAGATCGGCTGATGAACCTGGTGGGAGAGTTGGTTCTGGCCAGAAACCAGATTCTGCAATTCAGCCCCAATGAACACGATTCGTCCTATGCCGCCACCACCCAGCACCTCAATCTGGTGACCACCGAACTTCAGGAGGGGGTCATGAAGACCCGGATGCAGCCCATTGGCAACATCTGGAACAAATTCCCCCGCGTGGTTCGGGATCTGGCGGCCTCCTGCGGCAAGAAGATTCATTTGGAGATGGAAGGTAAAGATACGGAGTTGGATAAAACTCTGATTGAGGCGATCAAGGATCCATTGACCCACATCGTTCGCAATTCTGCGGATCACGGCATTGAAACTCCAGACGTGAGAAAAGCCGCGGGAAAACCTGAAGAGGGGACGCTGAAGCTTCGCGCTTTCCATGAAGGTGGGCAGGTCAATATTGAAATCATCGACGATGGCGGCGGGATCGATCCTGAGAAAATTAAGAACAAAGCGTTGGAAAAAAATGTGATCACCCAGGAGCAGGCCCAGCGAATGAGCAACCGCGAATTGGTGAACCTTGTTTTCGCTCCGGGATTTTCGACGGCGGCGAAAGTAACCAATGTTTCCGGGCGCGGCGTGGGCATGGACGTGGTGAAAACAAATATCGAAAAAATTGGCGGCACGGTTGATATTCAAAGTAAACATGGGCAGGGAACCACGCTGAAGGTGAAAATTCCCCTGACCCTGGCAATCATACCTGCGTTGACTGTTGTGACAGGGGGAGATCGATATGCCATTCCCCAGGTCAACCTGCTGGAGTTGGTGCTGCTTGAAGGTGAGCAGGCTGTAAAAAGCGTGGAATTTATCCAGGGCGCACCGGTGTATCGGTTGAGAGGAAATCTCCTTCCCTTAATCTACTTGAATGAAGAACTCAAGGTGGACAAGAAACATGATACAGACACCATCAATATCGTGGTGTTGCAGGCGGATGGCCATCAGTTTGGCCTGGTGGTGGAAGGCGTCAGCGATACCGAAGAAATTGTGGTCAAGCCGCTGAGCCAGCAATTAAAAGGCATATCCGCTTTCTCCGGGGCAACCATCATGGGGGACGGAAAGGTGGCGCTGATTCTGGATGTGATAGGGCTGGCGCAGGCGGCCCGCGTGGTGACACAAAACCGCGAGCGTGCTCAGTTGGAATCCTCCGAGAAAACCCAGGCCACCGGAAAAGAAAAGCAAACCCTTCTCATTTTTGGAATCGGCAAAGAAGGGCGGATGGCTATTCCACTTTCCATGGTGGCCAGGCTTGAAGAGTTTAAGCGTTCCGAGGTTGAAAAATCCGGTGATCAGGATGTGGTTCAGTACCGTGGTGAGATCATGCCCCTCATTTATCTTTCCAAGATGTTTGTCGGCAATCAAGATTATCAGGAAAAAGAAACCATGCAGACCGTGGTTTACACTCAAAATGGAAAAAGCGTTGCATTAGTTGCGGATAAAATTCTCGACATCGTGGATGAAGCGATTACCGTTCAACGCGGGTCTAACCGGAAAGGGATCCTGGGGACGGTCGTGGTTCAAGAGCAGGTCACGGATCTATTGGATGCGGAAGCGATTGTCCGCGAAAATGATCCTACCTTTTATGACGATCAATCCCTTGCTACCGTTTGAATAGGAAATTAAATAATGGCGGATACAAAACAGTTTTGTACTTTTTATCTCGGTGATCTGTTTTTTGGCGTGGAAGTAGAAAACGTTCAGGAAGTGTTCCGGTATCAGGATATGACCAACGTCCCCTTAGCGCCGGCGGCGGTTCGGGGATTGATCAATCTCCGAGGGCAGATCATCACGGCGATTGATTTGCGGTGCCGGCTTCAAATGGAAGATTGGGCCGAAGGCAAGCTTCCCATGAATGTGGTTGTGCGCACTGAAGAAGGCGTGGTCAGCCTGCTGGTCGATGAAATTGCCGATGTGCTGGAGGTTCCCGAGGATGATTTTGAGCGTCCTCCGGAAACCATCAACGAAATCACCCGGGAGTTGGTGCGCGGCGTTTACAAGTTAAAAGGGAAATTGCTGCTGATCCTGGACACGAAAAAGACCGTTCACGTGGGTTCTGAAAACAGCGTTGCAGGGACGATATAAAACCGAAACCTTTTTGGCTTTTCTTTAGAACCAGACAAAGGCTATCGGCCCACTTTTGCGATCTTGATGATTTCCTTGCCAATCTGATTTAAAGGCAATATCTTGTCGGCCAGCCCGGCTTTTGCCACAAACCCAGGCATTCCCCAGACAACGGAACTTCCCTCATCCTGAACGATCACCCTTCCGCCTGCATCTTTAATGTGCTCACAGCCCACGAGACCGTCCTGGCCCATTCCAGTCAGTATCACCCCCAGAATATTAGAGCCGTAAACCTTCACAACCGATCGAAAGAGTACGTCCACTGCCGGACGGCAGGAGTTTTCCGGTTGATTCTGGTTGGTTTGAACTTTACATTTCGTTCCGTTTTTTTCCAGAACCATGTGGTAATCTCCCGGAGCGATCCAGGCTTTTCCATTTTCTAAAATTTGGCCGGAAGATCCTTCGGTAACCGGGACCTCGGATTTTGCAGTGAGCCTTTCCGCCAACAGTTTAGTGAAAAAGGGAGGCATGTGCTGAACCATCACAATCGGAACGGGGAAATCTTTAGGGAACACCGGGAAAAGCTCAGCTAGAGCATTGGGTCCTCCTGTGGACACGCCAATAGCGACGATGTCGATTTTCGCGGTTGAGGGTTTAGCCAGACCAGGTTTGACGGTTGATTTTATCTTTGGTTTGACCGGAGTTTCAGAACTGGGTTTACCACCGGGAGGAGATTGCAGCCCTGCTTTTTCAGCGCAGAAGATTTTGATTTTTGGAATCAGTTCATCCCTGACTCTCTGCATCGCTACGGAAACGCTTCCGACATTAGCCGGCTTGGTGACATAATCCGTGGCCCCTAAAGCTAGAGCCTCAAGGGTTTTGGCCCCGCCGCGTTCCGTCAGGGTGCTGAACATGATCACTGGCAGAGTGGGGTATATTTTCCGGACTTCTGCCAGCGTTTGCAGACCGTCCATTTCCGGCATTTCAATATCCAGAGTTAAAATATCCGGATTGATTTGCGGAATTTTCGCCAGGGCGATGCGGCCATTGGCGGCCACTCCCACCACATCTATTTCCGGGTCAGTAGCCAGACTGTCCGTCACTATTTTACGGACGACCACTGAATCATCTACAACCAAAACCCTTATTTTTGTCATTCGAATTCCTGTAATAGGGCGAGAAATTCCGGAAAGTCTTCTGTTCTGCGATTTGTTGACTTCTAGGGTGCTCTTAGATGTAAATCATATAAAAAACCCAAATAATCAAATAGTTACTAAGTATATCCGTCTTCCTAAGATAACTTAAATTCCTCCAATTTACCACCTTTAATTGAAAGCCATCTTGAGGTTTTTGGCAAATGAGGTATATATGGATGAGCTTAAAAAATGGCTTATTTTGAGCGAAAGAAACTCAGGGAGAAACGGCATTCTATGGGAAAACTGATCAACAAAAATGGAATAGAAGTTCAGAATTCAGCAAAACCGGTGTTTGAAGAGCTGATGCGCGGTACCGGCTGTGTAATGGCCGAAAAATCATCAATTTTCATCGAAAATGAAGGCATCAACGCGAAATACATTATCGTTTCCAAGGTTCCGGAACCCCAGGGCCCGGCCACCGCAAAGAAGTTTCCATCCGCCAGCTTTAAAGAAGCCTGGGAGTATTTTACTAATTGAGCCAGGCGGACTGGTCTGTACGCCTCCCTGGGTTTGAATATTAACTTCCACAAAAACGATGCTTGAGAATCCGTTATGAATCATTGGTTCATGCTCACGCTGGTCGGCAAAGACCGGGCGGGAATCGTGGCAGAAGTCACCGAAGCGCTTTACAAAAAAGATTGTAACCTTGGCGAGGCGTCCATGACCCGTCTCGGCGGAAATTTTGCCATCATGTTGATGGTCCAATTTGCCGGAGTTGCCGGGGAACTAGATCGTATCATTCAACCCGTGTGCGACTCGCTGAACCTCCGTCATCATGTAGATACCATTGAAGGGGAATTGCACCATCACCTGGAACCCGATGTGCGTTTGAGCGTTCATGGGGCCGACCGGGCGGGAATCGTGGCAGAAGTCACCCGTGTTCTTGCGGGAGCAGGGTTCGATATCTTAAACCTGGAATCGGATGTCGGGGGAACCGCCAGCGATCCCCTGTATATCATGCACATTGAGGGGATGGCTTCAAAGGGAGTCGATGCCCTGAAAAATGCCTTGCAGGGGTTTGAAAGCGAAAATGATGTTGAAGTGCATCTTTCGGAAATTGAAACTCTCCGGGGTTGACCGCAATGGCTGTTTTAGATGTTCTTGTCTACCCCGATAAACGATTGAAACAAATATCCCGTCCTGTTGAAAAATTTGACGAATCCCTCCTTCAATTTGTTTCCGATCTCGAGGAAACCATGGCCGCCGGCCCCCCCTCCGTGGGCATTGCGGCCCCGCAGGTCGGGCGCTTTGAGCGTATCGTTCTGGTAGACGTTTCCTGCAAGCCGAAAATAAAAAATCATGGCCGACTGATCATGATAAACCCCGAAATAACCGACAAGGAAGGAAGTGTCGTTGGCAGGGAAGGGTGCCTGTCGGTTCCCGATTACACCGGCAACGTCGCTCGCTCAGAGCGCATTTCGGTGAAGGCCTACGATCAATTCGGCAACCACCAGTTATATAACATGGAAGGGTTCGAAGCGCGGGCGGTTCAGCACGAGATGGATCATCTGGAAGGGTTGCTGTTTCTGGACCGGCTGGTCAGCCGCAGGGACAGTTTGTTCCGGCGCAAAGTTTATAAAAAGAAATCAGCAGATATTGATTCCAAGCGGTCCTGAACGGATCGATTCCCTGCCGGGGAATTCTTTCTGCAAAACTCACTCATCCCCTAAAAGGTTTAACAATGTTGCTAAAAATAAAGAATCCCCGCAGGTCAGTGCAGTCCATGGTAAACGGAGCGATCGCGCTGGCTTTGGCATTGGTGCTCACCGGTTGTTCCGGTTTGGGGCCTTCGACACTCAAAGGCAATCGCTACAGCTACAACACCACAATCCAGAGATCCAACGATCAACAATTGCTATTGAACCTGGTTCGCCTCAAATACCGCGACACCCCTTATTTTCTCCAGGTCAACAGCGTTGCGGCCCAGTTTAAGTTTCGCGCCAACGGCGGCGCCGATGCCACCCTTCAGGATGGCGTCAAAGGGATTTTCGGATTTTCGGCTGGCGCCAGCGTGGAAGAAAATCCCACCGTTTCGTATTCTCCCCTACAAGGAGAGCAGTCCATCCAGCGTTTCCTCTCGCACATTCATATGCAAAATATTTACCTGCTGACCCGTTCGGGCTGGAGATTTGACCGGATTTTAAGGGTCTGCCTGGAGCGGTTGGGAGATTTGAAAAACGCTCCGACCGCATCCGGACCCACTCCTGACATTGCCCCTGTTTATGAGGGTTTTGCCGAAGCCGCCAGTTTAATTCGAAAATTACAATTAAAGGGCGCCCACACCCTGTCACTGGGCGCTACCGAGAACACCCCGGAATTGATTTTCCAGTTTGAAAAGAAAGACAAGAGCTTGCCGGAGCTTCAAAAATTAAACGCGCTGTTTGGATTGCCAGCCGATAATCTGCGCTTTGTTCTGACCAATCATCCCTCGCCTGACAACCCACAACAGATACGAGTGGAAACGCGTTCTCTTCTGGGGGTCATGTATTTTCTGTCGCATGCAACGAACGCGCCGGAGGAGGATCGAACCAGTGGCAAGGTGACATTGACACGCGATTCATCCGGTAAACCGTTCAGCTGGGCGGATGTGACCGGAGACATTCTGCAGGTTCGCTCCCAGTCCCACCGACCGGCTCAGGCTGCTATTTCCGTGTATTATCGGGGTAACTGGTTTTACATAGACGATTCCGACCTGCAATCCAAATCCACCTTTTCCCTATTGTCGCAGATTTTTTCCCTGCAATCGGGAAATGCCAAAGACATGGGCCCGCAACTGACCCTGCCACTAGGAAGTTAAGTTCCGCAGGATGGGTTGCGTGGACGGTTTTTATCTTTTGTCATGCAAAGGATCGAGCATTTCCTTTTCAGGCATTTCGGCAACATGGAGGGTCGAAGTGGGGAAGGCGATTTCCGCTCCTTCTGCTTCGATGATTTTTATCACTTGAAGAAGGACATCCTGCTTGACCTTGTGGAAGTGAATCCAGTTCGTCGTTTTGGTAAACGTGTAGATGAAAAAGTCGAGAGAGGAGGGGGCAAAGGCGTTGAAGTTGACGATCAGCGTTTGCCGGGTATCTATTTCAGGGTGATTTTGAAGCATCTCTTTTACTTTTTTAATGATGGGGTCCATTTTCATGGCATCATCGTAACGGATGCCTATGGTTTCATAGATCCTTCGGTTTTTCATTCGGGAAGGATTTTCCACGGCGATGGTGGTGAAGGTTGAATTGGGGACGTACAACGGTCTTTTGTCGAAAGTTCTGATACAGGTCAATCGCCAGCCGATTTTTTCGACGGTGCCTTCGATTTCCCGGTCGGGCGAACGAATCCAATCGCCCACCGTGAACGGTCTGTCCAGATAGATGGTCAATCCGCCAAAGAAATTCGCCAGCAGATCCTTGGCCGCAAAACCGATGGCGATGCCGCCGATACCGCCAAACGCTAAAACTCCAGAAACGCTGTACCCCAAAGTTTGCAAGGCGACCAGCGACCCGGTGATGATGACGGAAATTCGCAGTAGTTTGGAGATGGCGTCGACCGTGGTGTAGTCGACATCCTCTTCTTTTTCCAGGAAGGTTTTTTCAATGCTATTTATCAGACGCACCAGGAACCACCCGAGGGCCGCGATGATAATGGTGTCCCGGAAGGGTTGGACGGCGCTGAAAATGACCGCCTTGGTGGCTTTTTGTATGATTTCCGCAGCAAAGGCAATTCCCGCGGCCCAGATAATGACGCTGATGGGCTTTGAAATGGCCGCGACAATCGCATCGTCCCATTTGTTTGCCGTTTTTTCGAGACGGCGTTGAAGCCGTTTTAAAATTTTCTTTTGAATGTAGTCGATCACAAGCGAACCGAAAATGACGATGAACGCCTGGATCAGATAACTGTTATTTTCGAGCAGAATGCTTTGCAGGGCTTTTAAATTGAGTTCCATAATGTGTCGGTTGGGGATATAAGAATTACTTTACAGAAAGTACAAAATCACAATAGTAGCAATATGGTTCCCAAAAATCCATGAATGTCTATAAACTTTCTCCGGCAGGGGAAGGGAAATCAATAACAGTTACAATGGTTTGATATGAACATAGACTTGCCCTTCCACCGCGCCCTGCTGGACGACGATGAAATCAACGAGGTTGTCGATACCTTGAAATCCGGCTGGTTCACCACCGGCCCCAAAACCCACCAGTTTGAAGAGGAATTCAAACAGTACATCGGATGCAAACACGCCCTGGGTTTAAACTCCTGCACGGCGGGTCTTCACCTTTCCCTTGTCGTCAATGAGTTTGCCGAAGGCAGTGAAGTGATCACCACGCCCATGACCTTTCCCGCGACTGCCAGTGTGGCGGTACACGAACGCCTGCGGCCGGTTTTCGTGGATATTGAACCGGGGACCCTGAATATCGATGTCTATAAAATTGAAGAAAAAATCACTTCTAAAACCCGAGCCATTCTGCCCGTTCATTTTGCCGGTCATGCCTGCGATATGGACGCCATCGAGGACATCGCCCGAAAGCATAATCTTGTTATCATCGAAGACGCCGCGCACGCCGTGGAATCCTCCTACAAACAACGGAAAATCGGCAATCTGGGCCATTTGACTTCATTCAGTTTTTACGCCAATAAAAATATCACAACGGGGGAGGGGGGCATGTTGACCACCAACGACGATGCGCTGGCCGACAAAATCCGGGTGATGCGGTTGCACGGTCTGAGCAAAGACGCCTGGAAGCGGTTTGGCAGGAGCGGCTATTCGCATTGGCAGCTTCATGCCCCCGGCTATAAATACAATATGCCGGATATCAGCGCCGCCCTTGGGATTCATCAGTTGCGAAAAGTGAATCAGTTTTATGAATTGCGAAAACGCTATGCGGCGATGTACGATGAGGCGTTTAAGAATGTTCCTGAAATAAAAACCCTGGTCACCCGGAGCTACGCGAAATCGGCTTATCACCTGTACATCATTGCACTGAACCTGGACCGGCTGACGATCACCCGGGACCAGTTCGTCGATGAGATCCAGGCACGGGGCATCGGCGTGGGCGTACATTATGTGGGCTTGCACCTGCAACCCTTTTACCGAAAGGAATTTCATACCGGTCCGCAGGATTGTCCGGTCGCCACGGATTATTCAGAGAGAGTGCTGACCTTGCCCTTATATCCTAAAATGACTCCGCGGGAGGTGAACCGCGTTATCGAAACGGTTACGGATATCATCACCCAATCGCGGCGTTGATTATGGGATTTGATTCATAAAGGAGGGAAATGGCATGAATACTAAAAGACGCATTCACGATGGAATTGTCGGAGCCGTCATTGCGGCGGGAGTTGCATTGGGATATTGGGTCGATGCAATGTGGCTTTGGGTGCCGGGAGTTTTGGGAATCATTCTTTTGCAGAGCGGAATCACCGGGTTTTGCCCTTTATACTTTATCCTGGACCGAACCTGCCGACCCCGGGGAGAAAATATTTAGCGAACCAGGAGCGGGGGAAGTTGGAAAACATTTTGTCCGCCTTCCCCCTTTGGATGGATCAGGGGACGGTAAAACTTTCTATATCCTGGACCCTAAATCAATACCCGAAATCTTTTCCAGCGGACACCAGTTCATTCACAGTCTCAAGCAGTTGTTGCCTTTCAACAGGTTTGACCAGATAATCTCTTATCCCCTTTTCTTTTAATTCGGTGGCCATAGCGGGGTCCGGATACCCTGTAATCACAACAATATTGACTCCCGGCGCTTCTTTTCTCAAAAAATCGATGCATTCAATCCCGTTCACTTTTGGCATACGAATGTCGCACAAAATAATGGGTACGTTGACCATATTGTCGCCGTCATGAAGGATGTCGATTGCTTCCTGTCCATCAGCGGCTTCCAGAGTGTTGTACCCGCCGCTTTCCAAGGCCATTTTAAGAGTTTCGCGAACATCTTCTTCGTCATCGACGATTAAAATTTTTCCAGATGGCATATCAACCTCCCATACAAAGGATGATCCTTCGCGGTGAATGTTGAAAAAAAGGGCGTAAAGGTTCCCTCAGCAATGGTTAAATTTATGTCCCTGCCGACACTTTTGCCACAAAAGATTGAATGAATAAAAAATTCAAATACTTGCTTCTAGTCCGCTGGAAAGGCAAAGGGGATTTTTTTGCAGGAAGTATAATTTTTCCGTTCACCGATGGCTCCGATTGCAAACTTCAATTGATGCTGATTTCTTTGATTGCCCATGATCAAGTGGTAAACTGATTCAATGAGGCTAAGGGTAACTCTTGCCTTGCTCTGCTAAAAATTTTTGACTGCGGTGGATCATGTTTCAAAACTGGGAAACCTTCATTGGGGTCATCATTGGTCTTGCGATATTGATTCCATTCATCCTTAAAAAGTTTTATTGATCGTTGCTGATAGGGAAGTGATGGAACTCACCGTCGGGGTGGAAAAACGGGTCGGTTATTTATATTTCATCCACGGCGGACTATTGATTTTAAAGCGCCGGTTGTGGTGGGAATGAGTCCGGGACATCCCAAAGAATCCCATATTTTCCCCCTTCTCAGGGGGGATCCTTCTTTCCACCCTCATTCTTCATGGCGCTTATTCCTGGCGGTAGGAAAAGCCGAACCCACCGGTTATTCGTAGTTGCAAACGTGGGTGATGAAAAACCCAAAAATCCCAAAGCAGATCAGTCCGGACAAGGCAAGAGACTTCCAGTTTGCGTGGAGATAATTTCTGAAATTCGGGTTGCTGGGGTAGGGAGAACTTGTAAGAGCCTTGTCAGTGTTGTTAGAGGCCAGGCAGTTTTCTTTGAAGACGGCCCAAAAGAAAAACGCCGTACTTAAATAAGTAAATAGACAGAAGCTGATCAGGAGTTTTAAAGTGAAAGTATCCATCGAAGGCAACTTTCTGCTTAGAACCCAAACAAAGCGATGCCCAAAGAGACAGCCGTGTAAATCACGCAAATGGCACAGGCAAAAAAGGGCTTTTTATAGATATCGGAAAGCTTATTCATATACCAATTATAGTATTTCCCAGGTCATTGCGCAATACCCTGGCCTCGCATAGCGTTTCTCAAACAACTGAGCCGAGGTGAGGCCCCCAGTCGGCCGCCAGGTTTTTGCCCATGGTGCGTAGCTGAGCCATTTCACGAAAAGTCAAAGGTTTAAAGTTTTTTGCCCACTCGACGTTCTGGTGCAATTCCGCCGAGGTCGCCATGCCTATCGCGGCAGAAGCAACGCCGGGTTGGCTCAGCGCATACCTGAGAGCCATTTCTAGATTTTGCCGGGGTAAAAGGCTGTGGCTGAGTTGGTTCTCCGGATTTTTGTGTTGCCCCCCATAGACTTTCATGGCTATCAGACCTATCCGGTTTTTGGCCGCCAGCGGCCAAACGTCCTTCTCAAAGTTATAGGTGTGTTGATCCACAAAGTTAACCGCGTTGAGCAAAACATCCACATCAAAATTTTTTAGGGCTTCGACGAAGCGGCCAGTTCGATTGTGTCCGGACAAGCCAACGAATCTCGCCAGGCCCTTAGCTTTGGCTTTCATCAAAGCGGCGTAACAGCCTCGCCGGTTAAACACGACCCGGGGGTCCATCTTATCGTGTCCGACACTGTGGACAAAGACCAGATCCGCATAATCCGTTTGCAGGTCCCGGAGATTTTGCTCCAGGAGCCGTAGCGCTTTATCGCCATTGGGCTCAAAACATTTGGTGACCAGAAAAACTTCCTTGCGCCGCTCCTTGAGCAAATAGCCCAATTGCTTTTGGGCGTTGCCATAACCGGCAAAATCCGGGGCGGTGTCAAAATAGGTCACTCCCAGGTTTAAGGCTTCCTCATAAAGCTTGACGGCTTGCCTCAAACTGAGCCTGTTTCCAGCTGGAGCGGTTCCCAACCCCAGGACGGAAATACGTTCACCTGTCTTGCCGAGCAATCGCGTGGGTAACATCACAAAGGGTAACCGGGCCAGGGCCCAGGTCTTCTATACGCCTTCACTGATTTGTGAGAAAAGCTTATAATCTACCGCGTCTTTTTACAACCGAAAACCGCTTGGCTTTAAAACATCATCTGGGCTATTCTTTAAAATTAAAGCCCTTGAAACTGCAAGTAAATAGCCTTGTAGTTCATTAACAAGCAAAAGAGTCTGGGACAGCCGCCTTCAGGAACCCGTCATGCCAACCCTTTACTTCAGTTTATGTTCTGACGATTCAGAACCCCTGGTTCAAAAGGTAGTCGACGAGTGCGAATCCTTTCTGGAAGGAAAATGCATTCTGGAGAAAGGCGGCCGGTCATTGGCTCCGGAAGAAGTTCGCCATCGCATAGCAGGCTGTGATGCGTTGATCGTGGTGGTGGATGAAAGGGCAGTGGCTTCAGAAAATTCATCCTCTCCCGGTGGTGACAATATTTTGAATGAGCGCATTCGATTGGAAATCGTTTCGGCGATCAATTCGGACATATTGATCATCCCTCTGTTGCTGGACAATGCTCATCTTCCCGAGAAGCAGAATGCGCCGGGTGCCTTGAAGCGGCTGTTGGAATATAAAACTTACCGCTTGAGAAGCGGTTTTTGGTTTGAAGATTTACATCTTCTTCTTGAAGATATGGAAGAGGAATTGGAATTTAAAAGAGACGTGGAAAATAAATTATCTCAACCGTTTCAATTTAATTTTGAAGGCCGAATGGACCCAAAAAAAGAACAACCGAAAACTCGTAATTCGGGTTTGGATTCTTGTGGCCCTTCCGAATTGGACCGGGTGATCGATTCAGAAACGTTGATCCTGGCCGATGCTCAGCGAAAAGGAAACCGTAAAGCCGAAAAGGAGGCGCTGGCGGCCTTGGGTTTAGTTTATACTCGGTTAGGCCAGACTCAGAAAGCGATTGAATATTTTCAAAAACAATTGGAAATCGTCCGTGAGTTGGGGGATGCCGAGGAAAAATGCGGTTTATTGGCAAATTTAGGCGATGCTTTTGCGGTCATCGGGAATATCGACCTGGCCAGGGAGTATTATCAGGAGCAATTGTCCCTGGCCGAATCCAAAGGGTATCGAGCCTTTGTTGGAAGTTCATATAACGGTCTCGGTTTTGTTTGCGTCAAGAAGGGCCAGGTCGCGAAAGGTATCGAGTGCTATTTGAAGGCTTTGGAGATTTATCGGGAATTGGAGGACCACGATAAAGAGTTAGAACTGTTGGTCGGAATCGCATTGAATTGTCGAAAACTGGAAGAGCTGAATCAGGCCCTCCAGTTTTTTGAACAGGCCTTGCAGGTTTCAAGATATTTGGAGAACAGAAAAGAAGAGGCCCATATTCTGATGGATTTGACAGAGGTCAGCTATCACCTGGGAGATCTTGAAGGCGTGCATTCCTATGTGACCCGGGCCGAAGAGTTTTTGAATAATAGAAATGAGCCGTGGGTAGACTCGTTATCCAAGCGACTCAAAATGTTGCGAGGTTCCCTCAATGGAGCTTGAATAAATCGACATTAAAGTTAAATTTTTTTAAAAGGAAACTTGAAGAGATATGAATTCTAAAGTCAACCCGATCCTGCTTGAAATGTCAACGGAACTGCCCGACACCATTCAGACGTTCAAGGATATTCAGGAATCCAAAAGTTATGAAGAAATTGTCGAGCAGGCGCGAAAAGAAATGTTTTGCCTTCGCAATATGGAAGGACAAATGGAAGGCGGACAATCCGTCAAATCATTCCTGCAGGAAAATGGTTATCAGTTTTTGCTTGAGAATGATGATGAAGAAGAGGAGCAGGAAGAACGGTTGCGGCTATTGGGAACCCTTCAGTTGATCGCCGAACTCTCCGAAGACCTTGCCGATGATTAAGTTTCGCATTTCTTTAATCCCAAGATATTGGGAAAAATAATCCGTCAGGAGAAAAATGAAGATATGGGTTGATGCAGACGCTTGTCCCAGAGCGATCAAAGACATTTTGTTCCGTGTGGCAGACAGAACAAAAATATCTGTGACATTTGTCAGCAATCAGTGGTTACGTCTGCCAAATTCCACTTTTGTGCATATGGTTCAAGTGGGGCAGGGGCCGGATATCGCCGATGATGAAATTGTCAATAAATGCGTAGCCGGGGATTTAATCATCACGGCAGATATTCCTCTCGCCGCCCGCGTAGTGGAAAAAGGGGCGCTGGCTCTCGATCCGCGCGGAACGATGTACGATAAAAGCAATATTGGGCAAATATTGGACATGCGTAATTTCATGGACACCTTACGCGGCAGTGGCGTTGAAACAGGCGGCCCGAGTGGCTTTGGCCAGAGAGAACGGTTTAAGTTTGCAAATGAGCTGGATAAATTTATTGCCAGGAAAGTGTTTTAGCCCCGGAACCTTTTAAAAAATTTGCAGACAGCTTTGGATAGGTCAATCAGCATCTGTGACTCTTTGGGCATTTGGCCTTTTTAGTGCAGATTATTCCCTTAAGTTTAAAATAAGGCGAGCCTTTCCGAAGCCCTTCCAGTCAAGATTACGCTTGAATAGAAGTGAGTGGATGGCTTATAGTCTTTGGAAACTCTGGAGGTTGGAGAACTCATGAGCGACAGGGCCAATTCGGAGGCAACGCGACGACTGACGGTTATCGCACAGGATCCGAAAGTCCGCGTGAATGGAAAAATTCTCACAGCAAAAGTAGAAATCCCAGCCGAAGGCCTGGATCCCGGGCCAACGGGGTATCGTATCCAGGTGATTGACTACGACACGACACGGGATCGATTTATCAAACCTGGCCCCGCGATTGTAGACGATCCTTTTGAGCACACCCATCCCAATCAACTTGTAGACGATCCGGACTTTCACGCGCAAAACGTCTACACCATCGTCATGAGCATACTTTCCCGATTCGAGCGTGCCCTCGGCAGGCGTGTGCAGTGGGGGTTCACCGGGAACGGTCATCAGATCAAGGTTGTGCCGCACGCTTTCGCCGATGCGAACGCCTACTACTCGCGAGATCAAGAAGCCTTGATGTTTGGTTACTTCCGCGGACAACGAAGGACCGTCTTCACCTGTCTCTCACACGACATTGTTGCGCATGAAGCGACGCACGCGCTTGTCGACGGATTGCGGTCCAATTATCTCCTTCCCTCGTCACCGGATCAGGCCGCATTTCACGAGGGATTTTCAGACGTTGTTTCCCTTCTCTCTGTATTCAGGATGCGCGAAGTCGTTGACGCCATGTTGCAGTCGAGCGCAACAAACCATGGCAGCGAGTTTGTCATGTCTCAGGAGGAGTTGACAGTCGATAAGCTAAAAATAACCGCTCTGATGCAACTGGCCGAGGAAATGGGCCAAGAACTGACAGGCGTTCGCGGCGAACCGCTCCGACATTCACTGAAGCTCAACCGCTCGCCGCGGCACTTGCAGGAACGGGTCGAGCCTCACGAACGAGGCGAGATCCTGGTTGCCGCAATGCTTCGGTCGATGCTGGAGGTCTGGGTGCGCCGGTTGTTTCCAAACGGACGCCGCGGCGTGAAGGTTCTCGATCGGATTCATGTCGTGCGCGAGGGGGCCAAAGCAGCCGACCACCTTCTCACAATGGCCATCCGGGCGCTCGATTACACGCCGCCGGTGGATCTGCAGTTTGGAGATTACCTGAGCGCCTTGTTGACCGCTGATGTCGAACTGAATCGGGACGATAGTCAGTATGAATATCGAGATGCTTTACGTAAATGTTTCACTGCCTATGGAATCAAGCCAGGGGTTAGAAAACCGGTCGGTGAGGCGGGCGCCTGGAACCCGCCACTGGGGGAGAAATCGTTAAACTACGACCGGACCCGCCATGATGCCATGAAAAACGATCCAGAAGAAGTATTTCGTTTCATCTGGGAGAACCGCAAAACCCTCCAGCTTAAAGAAAACGCATATACGTTCGTCCAGTCGGTACGCCCGACCGTGCGAGTGAATACCGATGGTTTCGTGTTGCGGGAAACGGTTGCCGAGTATGTGCAGATACTGCGCATCCGCGCCGATGAGCTCGGCGAATACGGGTTGAAGAAACCCGAAGGCATGAATGACTGGACGCAGGTCACGCTCAACGGCGGAGGAACCCTTGTCTTCAATGATTACGGACGCCTGAAGTTCAACATTGGCAGTGGCGTGAGTAGCAAAAAACAACAACGAAGGATTGACTACCTCTTCGAGACAGGACACTTCGATGACAGCGGCGCTCTTCCGTTGGACCTGGCCAAGGCACATCGTCTGCGCGGAGGGGGACCCGGTTTGCGCGATCCCTACCTTGAAAGGAGAGACTGATGCCGACGCGAAAGCCGAGCTCAGTGGACATTGTTACCTACCAGGTAGGTTTTGGCGATTGCTTCCTCCTGCGCATCCATTACCCCGGATCGGTGCGTTCGAGATCGGTACTGATAGATTTTGGCTCTATGAAAAAGAGTGGTTATTCACTGGGCCAGATCTCCCAGGAAATAAAAAGCGATTGTGGTGGGAAGCTGGACCTGGTCGTTGCCACCCACCGCCACAAAGACCATGTGCACGGGTTCACCTTAAACAGCCAGGGAAGGGGAACAGGCAAGGTCATCAGTGACTTGAATCCGAGTGCCGTCGTGATGCCGTGGACGGAAGATCCACGTGCCGATCCGAAAGCGAAACGGCCGACTAAAAAGTACGGCGCTCACGGTCCAGGCAGGGTCCAGCAGCTTGCTGACATGCAGACGCTCGCAGGCGCCCTGGCCGAGCAGAGCAAGATTCACCGCTTTGCCGAGGAGAAAGGATTACGGACACAGCTTCGCGCACTTGGCGAGAATAACCTGGGCAACGCGAAAGCGATGAAGAACTTGCGCGAGATGGGTCGACGAACCTATTATGCCTACCACGGCATGAAGCTGCGGCTGGCACGCGAACTCCCTGGTGTAAAAGTTCATGTATTAGGGCCGCCCACCCTCGACCAATCAGAGACAATTAAAAAACAACGTTCAAAAGACCAGGACGAGTTCTGGCACCTTCAATCCATGACAACGCAGCAAGCCATCGATTCTCCTCTGTTGTTCCCCGGTGCAAAGGAGATTCAAGATCCTGTATGGGGCCGGTGGCTGCGCCGGCGTTTACGCAAGGCCAGGGGAGAACAGCTCTTGTCGATCGTTCGTTCTCTAGACCACGCGATGAATAATACCAGTTTGATTTTGTTGTTCGAGATAGGAAATAAGAAACTCCTGTTTCCAGGAGATGCGCAGTACGAAAACTGGATGTACGGTCTTGAGCGGGATTGGGTAAAGAATCTTCTCAAAGGGGTCGACGTATACAAGGTCGGCCACCACGGCAGTCTCAACGCAACACCAAAGACGATGCTCGCTCTGTTCAGTAAGAAGCGGTCACGCCGTCGGCACGGGGTCATGCATAGCCTGCTCTCCACGATGGAAGGTGTTCACGGGAGCGTGGATCGTCGGACAGAGGTTCCACGCCGTAAGCTGGTGCGTAAACTCAAAGATGAAACCAAGTTCACTTCCACGGAAAACTTCAATGGCAAAATCTCGAAGACAATTTCCCTGGATGTATAGATAGCCTGCTAATGCCAGATGCTGGGGATGCCCGGTTTGTAGTTCCTGGTGTCAGTTGCGTAGGAACAAAGTATTCTTGTCAGTGTGATGAAAAAGGTCCGATTGACCTTTGATTTTAAGCAGGGAGTCCTGATAGTAACTAAAACTGCGCGTATCGTGAATTGTTATGTTCAGTTCGTATCGGACGGTCTTTCTCTCTTCATCCAGATATTTGTTTGAACATATTCCATACGTTTCGGAACCTGCTTCCGCCACAAGATCAAAAGATCCGGCATCCGGTTCAGCGGTTCCGCCGGCGATGACGGAAATCCCGCGAGGAACAATAAAGCATCTTAAGACTTGTTTCGCCCTGGAGTCCCATAGCCAGTAACCCAGCTCTTCATGAAATGGCTGGTTGTTGTCCAGCCGCCAGATCATTTTAGAAAACTCAAGACCATAAAGGAGCTGGGAACCGTTTCTCACCGGTCCAATAGGTTCAAATTTTATTTCCTCGCGGTATCGGGTTAATTTCGGTTTTCCGTCTCGTGCAGGTGCTGTGTCGTATCCTTCATTTCCTTCCCAGGTCCCGGCAAGCGAAGTCAAGGGCCCCAAATCAGGTGTTGCAGAAACGGCGCCGCAACAACAACAAAACCCTGGACCCCCTGCAAATGAATAGTGTCCCGTTTCCTGGCCAATGGACATAAGCGTCCCGCTTTGAAAAGGGGTCAATTCATATTCAAAGAGAATTTCATGATTTGCTTCGACACGGGCTCTGAATGCCGAATCGGTGCATAGCTTATAAAGTACTTCTTGAAACTCCTTGCTTTTGATCTTAACCGCAGAAGATATTGCACCCCTGTTTGTTGTCATGACACCACTCCAAAAGTGTGATTCAAAAACTTTTGATAAAAGGTTGTCACAAAAAAATGTTTTGGATTGAGAGTATAGCAATTTTTCCGTTTATTGAAAACCAACGTCCAATCCTTAGAACCGGACACCCAGGGCTATCGGGATTCCGAATGGATAACACGACATCTTTTTCTGTTAGCTGAAATTCAGCAAGCTGGTTTCATTTCCAATGGCAGGGCGGTTATCGGGTAGCAATCGCACAGGAAGGGCGTGCCGGTTTTTAAAATTTCAATCCCCGGAAAGGGGGAAGTGGATCGCTGTTTTTCGGCGGACGGATAGCCTGAAATGTCTTATTTAAACCGGGTGGGAGGTTTTCAGCATTGACATGAGGAATAAAATATAGTAAGAAAAGGTACCCCTTGGAATAGATTGAAAAAATTTATTCGCACTTCCCTCCCTTTTAAATGGATTTTTAAGCAATTACTATTTGAAGATGTCGAAAGGAGTTTGTTCAGTGGTTTCGGAAAAAACTTACGAAACAGCAACTTCTAAATAAACTGGCATTGACCCATTGCGTGTTTCCCCTGCTCCGAGATCCGTTAGCGAATCCGTCATTTATAGTCGTGTCAATGCCGATAGATAGGAACCCTTTATTGGTATTGGGAACGGCTGGAGAAAAATGAAATGGCGGCAATTAAAAAAGTTCCCAAAAAGAAGTCCACAAAGAAGAAAGGTGCCAAAAAAACACCAGTAAAAGCAAAAGTAGCCCAAAAGAAAGCTGTAAACAAAACAACTGCTAAAAAGAAGACCGTTACAAAAGCAGCTACAAAGAAGACGGCTCTTAAAAAAAAGCCAGTAAATAAAGCAACTGCGAAGAAGAAAGCCATTAAGGAGTACGGAACAAAGAAAAAAGCAGGTCCAACGAAGTCAACAAAAAGAAAAAAGGAGGGTGTCATGGCACAAGCAACAAGCTATCCAGGTGGAGTGAACCCATGTATTGTCAGGCCACAAGAGCCCGATAATAGAAGGGAGCTTGAAGAAATACTGCGATGTCTTTGCACCGATCAGGGATTTAGAGATCATGTGATTGCTGATCCCCTTTGGCTTACAAACCGGGGCCTTACCGGGGCTCAGTTGTTAGTTCTGATTGCAGTTGGTGAGGCAGCCTTTGACGATACCGTTACTCCAAACCGGGGCTACAGGCATGATCCCAGGATGCCAGGTATGTGTTGTTGCACCTGCTCCTGATAGCAAATTTTTGATTCTAAAATTTGCAGGTGCAAAATTAAGAATTTAGTTTGTATTAAAATAAGTTGAAAATTAAAGCCTGTCTATATAAGCCCTAAGAGGTTCGATTAAACATATTGTTTTTTCCTGTTTGTATTGTTTAATCGAAATGTGATCCTTCAGGCAATGGAATCATGAATGACCCTGCTCTGATGGCCGTGAGATATGCCGAAACCGGGTTGCCCAGGAAGCCTCGTCTGGTTCCCTGGGTGACGTTGGTGGATCTGGGTGATGAGCGTCTCCAGTTCAGAGGGGCTGAATTTTCCTATACCCTGCAGTCCGAATTCTTTATCAACGCATTTAAAATCATAAAGCCTCTGCTGGATGGCGGTCACAGTGTAGAAAAAATCACCGCATCCGCGGAACCCGCCTATCTTCCCACCTCGATACTCTTTCTTTTAAAAATGTTGCGCGCGAATGGGCTTTTACAGGAAGCGGATCACGCGCGCTTTCCTTCTTTAAGCCCGGAAGAACTTGAAAAAAACGAAAGGTTCCTTCGTTTTTTCAGCCACTTCGCGCCGGATTCACAGGGGATGCTTGCATCCTTGCGTCAGGCCAGGGTGGGTGTGGTGGGTTCCAGAGAATTGAAAACCTGCATACAGAATTCCATCCGGGATACGGGAGTCAATCAACTCATAGATTTCGAACCCTTGTTCTCCAATACAAAGGAAATTGGAAATAAGAACGGAATGGTTGCCGGATTAAAGGGAATAGATTTGCTAATTGCCTGTCAGGAATCCGAAGGTTTTTCTTTTTTCGAGAAGGTTAATGATTTATGTCTTCAAACCGGGACACGTTGGATGCGGGTGTCCATTGAAGGAACCACTGGATTTTTGGGCCCGACCACGGTGCCCCATCATACGGCGTGTTATTCCTGCTTTGAGCGGCGACTGAATTCGAACCAGCCAAATCTGGATGATTATCTGGTCTATAAAGAACAGGTCAAGCGTGAAAACGAGCCCAGGGACGAAGGATTTTTCCCTCTTTTAGGATCTTTGCTGGCCAGTCAGGCCGCCATCGAAGCGGTTCGAATTTTAACAGGGTTTTCTCCACCTGGAACTTTTGGCCGGTTTTATGAAATGAGTTTAAGTCTGCCTTCTTCGGTGGGTCATGATGTTCTTAGAATCCCTAGATGTCCCAAATGTCATAAAAATCGAGGTGCTAGACAGGAAGCCTGGGATAGCACCGCATAGTTCAATGAAAACAGCTGAATCCAGTCCGGTTTCATTAAACAACCTCCGGGATGGGCCGGAAACTTCTCTGGAAGAAGGGCTCGAGCGGGCACGGAGATTGATTAGCGACCGTTCTGGCATCATTACGGATGTGCAATTCACTGAATTGACTCCTGAGGAACCCGCGGTTTACTGGGCGCAAACCCGGCCGGCGGACGTTTCTGCATCTTGTGGTCAACCGGCCTTAAATTTAGGTTCCGCGGCCTCCGTCGATCCCAATCGCGCAGTAATGAAAGCTGTGGGTGAAAGTGTTGAACGGTATTGCTCCGCTCAATATAATAGAGATGAATTTCAGCTTTCAGCTTTCGAAAAGCTTGATGCCGAGGCTGTCCCTCCGCAAAGTTTTGCACTGTTTAGTGAAACGCAACACGCTGACCCAGAATTTCCCTTCTCACCAATGAATGAACTCACCCCGCTCCGTTGGGTTGAAGGGTTTTCGTTAACCCATGATAAGCCAGTTTTTGTGCCTGCGACTTTTGTCTATGTTCCCTATGAGATGGAACCTCATGGAGAATCCAAGGTTCACTTTCCAATTTCTACAGGATTGGCATGTGCGCCAAATCTGGTTTCGGCGATTTATAAAGGAATTTTGGAGGTGGTCGAACGCGATGCTTTCATGATCACCTGGCAGAACCGGATTTCTCCCGTTCGTTTGAATCTTTGGAGTTCTGATGATCCCTTTGTGAATCGTCTTTTAAATTTAATAAAAAGGGTTCCGGTTCAATGCAGCGCGTTTGTTCTCACCCTGGATATCAATATTCCTTTTGTCATGGTGGTTCTCCAAAGCACCACGGATCGTCCTCCTTATACGATTATTGGAATAGGCATCGATCTCGATCCAACCCGCGCCATCGTTCTTGCCCTGGAAGAAGCCTATTTCAGTTATGTGGGAATGAATCGATATATAAAAAAACAATCCGACTTTAAACCCGAACCGGGTTACAGGAATGTGAAAACACCCATCGAACATGGTTTCGCCCATGCAGTCTGGCCGGAGCTTCGTAAATCGAGTGAATTTTTATTCAAGTCCGATAAAGAACTGTCAGTCGAGGACCTGCCTAATAAATTTAACCAGAGCATGGTCACCAATGTGAAATATTTAGTCAAGCTGCTTCAAGAAAAAGGCTTGAATGCGGTTATTGTGGATCTCACAACGCCGGATATCAATGAAGTGGGTTTCAAAGTGATTCGTGCTGTGGTTCCTGGGTTGCAACCGCTGGACGTCAGTCACGAGTATCGATATTTGGGCGGAAGGAGATTATATGCGGTTCCATACGAGAGCGGCTTGCACCAAAAACCTTTGACGGAGAGAGAATTAAACTCCGATCCTCATTTGTTCCCCTGACCAGTATTTTAAAGGACTTTAGCGATGCCAGAAATTATAAAACCCTTTACCGCAATCGGGCCAAGAAAAGAATCTCCATCAATTTCTCTCTCTGAACTTTACCACGAAAATACCAAACTACATTCCGCGACCGCATTGGCGCTGGGGATGAAACCAGATGAAAAATATTCCGCGCCCGAGATGCTGGCGATGTCTAAAGCCTATAAACAATATCCCTCTGCTTCGCGGGTTGAACTGCCGAAAGGAAAGTTATCAACCAAAAATGAAGTGTTATTTGACGATGTCATTTCTTCACGCCGGTCGATTCGTAAATTTTTCGGTGATGAATTGAGTTTGGATGATTTATCCAGGGTTCTCTACCAAAGCTATGGGGTGACCGGTCAGGTATCCCTTCCTGGCGGTGGAACCCAGTATCTTCGGTCCGCACCCTCCGCGGGAGCCCTGTATCCAGCGGAATTGTATCTGGGTGTTCGGAGGGTGGCCGGAATGGGCCAGGGAATATATCATTATAACGTTTTGAACCACGAACTCGAACTATTGATTCCTGGAGACCCCACCGATCCTCTTCATAAATTGTGCTGGTACCAGGAGTATGCCCGGCAGGCATCCGTGGTGATCCTTATATCTGCAGTTTTCCAGCGTACGAAACGAAAATACGGCGAGCGAGGTTATCGTTATGTGCTGATCGATGTTGGACATATGGCTCAGAATATTTGCCTTTCCTGCACGGCTTTGAACCTCCCCGTATTGACCACTTGCGGATTTTTTGATGACGAGGCAAACGAACTGCTTCATCTCGATGGAGTCGATGAGACGATGTTGTATGTGGCTTTTGTAGGGTAGGGATTGGATCCATGGATTTAGACTTTACTGTGATTAAAGTTGGGAATATCCAAAATAATCGGGTGGCCGATAAATTTGGGGACAATCAAGGTAAAATATTCATATGCCAAATTTTTCATAAAAATAAAAATGTTTTAAATCGCTCAATCTGGGTTAACGGTTGATTTGTAGGCTCCCATAGCCTAACGTTGTGAAATAAATCCTTGTATCACGATTTTTTTCCTGAGTTGGGTAGGTGTCCCATGCGACCTTTTAGGCATAAAGTTTGCCTTTCAAAATTTGTTTTATCCTTCCTTGTTTATATGTTCCCAAGCCAGGTGTTTTCGAATACGGTACCTGATGTATTCGACATGGATCTGAAACAATTGATGCAAATGGATGTCCTGGTGACTTCCGTCAGCAAGCGTCCTCAAAAACTCCATGAGACAGCTTCCGCCATTTATGTCGTGACTCAGGAAGACATTCGCCGCACAGGAGCCGTCAACCTTATGGAAGCCCTTCGCATCGTTCCAGGGGTTCTAGTTTCAAAAATTAATCAGAATAGATTTTCTGTATCGGTAAGAGGTTTCAACAGAGGATTTGGATCGGATAAACTTTTGGTGCTGATCGATGGCCGGTCCATATATAGTCCGGTGAGTTCCGGGGTGAACAAGGGGGTCCGTTGGGCTGTCCAGGATGTCGTCCTGGAAGATGTAGAACGGATCGAGGTGATACGTGGCCCAGGGGCGGCATTATGGGGCTCCAATGCGGTAGCGGGAGTGATCAATATTATTACCAAGAGCGCAGGGGATACCCAGGGAGTTCTTGCAGCAGCAGGAGGAGGGACGGAAGAGCGGGCCTTTGGCACGCTTCGTTATGGCGGAAAACTGGGACAGGCTTTTTCATACCGCCTTTATGGGAAGTACCGGGATCGCGATGAAGGCAAACTGGTGGATGATACCGATTCTTTTGATGATAAGCAGATGGGGCAATTTGGTTTCCGCAGCGATTGGCAGGTTAACTCCCGAGATCATCTCACCATGCAAGGGGATTATTATAACGTAGACACGGAATTGGAATTTCCGGCAAGATTCGTTTCTTTGACAGCAGGATCTCCTCCTTTTAAAGGCAAGCAAACCAATAAGGGAGCTAATTTTTTAACCCGCTGGACAAGAGATTTGGGAAATTCTTCCTCCTTTAAATTTCAAGCCTACTACGACCGGGTTGAAACAAAAACCGGATTGCCCTTCAGCAGCATTGGAAATCAAGTGGATTTGGATTTTCAACATAATTTTTTGATTGGCGAAAGGCAGAATTTTTCCTGGGGATGGGATTACCGGTTTGTCGAATTTCGATTTGGGGATTCGGACATCTTCAAAAGTCCGGCGGTGACCAGCAGTCATCTGGCCGGTTTTTTTGTTCATGACGAAATAACAATCATCCCAAAGCGTTGGAGTGTGATCCTCGGATCGAAGTTTGAACACAACGAGTATTCCGGGTTTGAATATCAACCCAATATTCGAACCGTTTGGACTCCGAATCCAAATAATACGTTCTGGGCCGCGGTGTCACGCGCGGTTCGAATCCCCAATGCACTGGAGGAAGAAGGGGTTGCTGATCGGTTTTCTTTGCCGACTGCCCCCGTTCTGCTTTTTCGAGAACAAAATGACGGGCGTACGGATGCCGAAGAATTGCTGGCCTTCGAAGCGGGTTACAAACTCAATCTGCCATCGAAAAAAATCAAATTTGATATTGCGGGTTTCCTATATAATTACGATAATTTAATTGAATTAGTCAATGAACCCATCTTTTTTGAACCTGTTCCAACTCCGGCCCATTTGGTTTTTCCTACCGTCAATGAGAATGCCATGGAAGGTGAAATTTATGGCCTGGAACTGAGTTCAGAGTGGCAGGTACTTGATAACTGGCGTCTATCAGGGAGCTACACATTTATGATGGCGGATTTTCGTTCAACGGTTAATCAACCTTTAAATGGCGGCGTGAGTGGTCTTCGTCCGGACGCCGCCGTAGAGGGGGAACCGGATAATATTTTTAACATCCGCTCCTACCACAATTTACCGCATGACTTGGAATTGGATGCAATGTTCTATTATGTAACACGGAATGTCGGGAGGAATATTCCCAGTTATAGCCGCCTGGATTTGCGCCTGGGCTGGAAACCCACGAAAAATGTGGAATTTTCAATGGTGGGTCAAAATTTGCTGGATGAAACACACCCTGAGTTATCGGAAGGGATAGAAAGGGATTCGGAAACTGAGCGGAGTTTTTACATTAAAGGGACGTTTCGTTTTTAAAACGTTTGAGCAGGGTTTACAAAATAAGTAAAACTTAAAAAAATTATTATTTTATATTGAAATATGTGAATCTACCTAAAAGAGGTTACCAATAAGCTTCTCAAGCCATTTATAGCATCCTCCTGTTCTTCAGGACCCCCCTTGGATTTGCTAGAATGATTACTATGTTCAATCCTATTCCCAGTAAATTCACCAGGGCCGTCTATTTTTTAATTACCCTCCTTATTTTTCCTAATCTTATTGGAGCTTCCCAATCATCCGCCGTTAGCCCGGATTCCCGCGAATACGTTTTGAAAGCCGGGTATATCTATAATTTTACTAAATTCATTAAGTGGCCTGAAAAGGCTAATCTTGCGATTGAAAATAGAGGGTTGAACTTTTGTTTAGCGGGAGAAGATCCATTTGGGAATCTCCTGGATAAATTTAGAACAAAGCTCAAAAAGAAGAATCGGAATCTGGTATTAAAACCGCAAGTTACCATTGAGGAAATGCCTCAATGTCATATTCTTTTCGTAAGCCAATCGGAAAAGTCCAGAGTCAGCCAAATCCTTCAGCGAGTGAGGGGATATCCTGTTCTTGTTATTGGCGACACTCCCGGTTTTGGTGTGAAGGGTGTTGGTATTAATTTTTATATTCAAGGAAATAAAATTCGTTTTGAAATCAATCGGGAAGCTTTGGAAAGGTCCGGGCTGGTCGCCAGCTCGGAACTTTTGAGCCTTGCTAAAATTGTAATAGGGAGTGAAATGTGATGACTAAATTCCAGAACCTCCCAATTCAAAAAAAATTGATCTTTATTATCCTGGCTATCATTGTCCCGACCTTGCTGTTGTCCGGCAGCCTGTTTGTATATAATAATTTAAAAATTCTTGAAGCGGAAATGGTTCGAAATCTGACAGTTCTGGCGAAAGCCATTGGGGCAAATACACGTGCGGCGTTAGTCTTTGAAGATGATACGGCCGCTGAAAGCATTCTTTCCTCTTTAGGAGAAGAGAAACAAATCGTTTCTGCGGCCCTCTTTGATTCAAAGGATCAGGTTTTTGCCACTTTTGTTCCGGAGGCTGGAGCGCCTTTTAAACCTCCATCACGTTTGGAGCATGGAAAAAGCATTTTTGAGGAGAACGTTGAGATTGTCCTGCCCGTATTTCTGGAAGGGGAGGAAATTGGGAAAATCTATCTGAATGCACATTTGAGGGAGTTGGATGTCCGGATT
This sequence comes from Nitrospinaceae bacterium, assembly GCA_021604505.1. Taxonomy (NCBI): domain Bacteria; kingdom Pseudomonadati; phylum Nitrospinota; class Nitrospinia; order Nitrospinales; family Nitrospinaceae; species Nitrospinaceae bacterium. Next base: position 1,177,228 of record BQJC01000001.1, read on the forward strand.
AAAAACTATTTGATTTTTGCTGTGCTGACTTTGATATGCATTCTGATCCTGGCTTTTGGTTTTGCCGTGAAACTGCAAAGCGTCATTTCCAAGCCCATTTTATCTCTGGCAGAGACCGCAAAAAATATCTCTGAGACTTCCAACTATTCGATTCGCGTAGAACATCAAGGTGAGGATGAAGTCGGTGCTCTGGTCTCCCGTTTTAACGAAATGGTGTCGCAAATCGAGGATCGCAAAAAGGAACTGGAAGCCAATCAAAATCATTTAGAAGAAAAAATTATTGAGTGCAAACTGGCCGGAGAAGAGTTAGAACAAAGCGAAGCGTCGGTTCGAACCATTCTGGAAAATGCCTTTGACGCTATCATTACGATAGATTCTGAGGGCGTCATAACAAACTGGAACCAACGGGCCTCCTCTATATTTGGCTGGCATGCAAACGAGGCCATTGGCAAGAAGCTGTCAGAATTAATAATTCCATCACAATACCGGGAATCACACATCCGAGGTCTGGCTCGTTTCAGGGCCACCGGGCAAAGCGAAATATTGAACCAGCAAATTCAGTTATCGGGTCTTCACCGTGACGGATATAATTTTCCAGTAGAGCTTGCAATTTCTGCAATCAAAAGGGAAAATTCCTATATTTATACAGGAATCATACGCGATATTACCCAGCGGAAAAAAGCCGAAGGACAATTGATACAATCGCGGGAACGGTTGCGCAATTTGAATAATGAGCTTCAGACCGTTCAGGAAAAGGAAAAGACACGAATTGCGCGGGAAATTCATGACGAACTGGGGCAGGCATTGACCGCGTTGAAATTTGATATTAGCTGGGTGGAAAAAGAAATCTCCAAAGAAAGCCCCAAGATGGTCGAAAAAGCCGGTTCCATGAAAGACCTCATTGAAGGCACCATAAAAGTGGTGCAAAGGATTGCTACGGAATTGAGACCGCAGATGCTTGATATAATGGGCCTTTGCGAAACCATGAAATGGCAGAATAAGGAATTTGAGAAGCGTACCGGAACTCAATGTGAACTCATCATAGAGCCAGCGGATATTGTTGTGGACCCAGAACGGGCGACTACATTATTCCGGGTCTACCAGGAAGCATTGACCAATGTGGCACGTCATGCAAAGGCAACCAAGGTCACAACCACTTTCAAATTGGAAAATAATTGTCTGGTGTTAGAGATCAATGACAACGGAATAGGTATGGATGAAATAATGGTTGAAAATCCCCATTCACTGGGTTTAATTGGAATTCGCGAACGCGCTATTCTTTGGGGCGGAGGGTTTCACCTAAACAGTGTTCCGGGGAAGGGCACATCGCTTAGAATAACTCTTCCTTTGGGGCATCCATAAACTTATGGGAAAAAAGAAAATCAAGATAATTATAGCAGATGACCATGCCTTTTTACGGAAAGGGCTTGCCCAGATTATTTCAGAAACTCCGGATTTATGCGTTGTCGCGGAATCAACGAACGGAGAGGAGTTACTGGAAATGATCCGTAAGTTGGATCTGGATGTTGTGGTCATGGATGTAGAAATGCCGAAAAAAAGTGGATGGGATGTTATGTTGCAAATGAAAAGCGAAAAATCTAAATTGCCGGTGATCATTTTAAGCGTATTTTCTGAGGAGGATTATGCTGTAAAATTTTTTAAAGCAGGGGCTTCCGGATATCTGACTAAAACCAGCGCCCCGGAATTGTTGGTGGAAGCCATCAGAAAAGTTGCGCGGGGTGGAAGGTTCATCAGTCCGGAACTTGCTGAGTTGCTTGCTTTTGAATTGGGTAAAGAGAATGAAAAGAAACCTCATGAAAACCTGTCTCCCCGGGAATTTCAAATTTTTACAATGATAGCTTCAGGAAAAACCGTTACAGAAATTGCCCGCGAACTTTCATTGAGCGTCCCCACCGTAAGCACCCACCGCGCACATATTCTTGAAAAAATGAATATAAAATCCAACGCTCGACTCACCCATTATGCTTTTCGCAACAATCTTTTAGAGTAAAAATCCTGCCTTTTGCTAAGCTGAATTTTACCTGCTCCTTATCATACAAACTATGACAAGAAATTTGCTTCGGTTCGATCAAAAAAGCATGTTTCCGTCTATATACTCATACCGCCCAAAGAGTTACCTTCCCAATAGAATAATTCACTAAAGAATTGATCCAACCCGGTATCTGGTTCTGGTTGGTTTTTTAAAAAAGAATCCGAATTTTAAGCAGGAGCAGATCCATGAATTTCGAAGCAATATTTATTGTTGGAGTTCCTATTATTTATTTTTCGGTCGTCTTAATTTTTTTATTGAAAATGTAATGAAATGGTAAGAGGGCTATATCCTCCGTGAGATCCAACAGGATGAAAGCCCTTCCCAGGACTTTTGTGAATAAAATGCGAGAAATGATTAATCACGATAAGGACAAAAGAGGCTTAAAGCTCGGATTTGGAAATAACAATTCCAAGGGGGGAAGGGCGATTTTCATTTCCGAGTTTTCAATTTAATCAACCAAAGGCAGGGTAAATAATGAACCAGGGAAAAATAATAATCATTGAAGATGAACCCGATATTTTTAAAATTCTTATGATGTCAGAGGGGTATGAGTTTTTAGATGCTCCCGACGGAGAAACAGCTAAGGAAATACTAACAACCGCAAACAATTTGTGGGAAGTCGGGCTGATTATTCTGGATATTAGAATGTCCAGTGTCAAGGGGATGCAGTCCCTTGATCTCTTGACCCGTCAAGTTCCATGGATACCCCTGTTGGCCATTACAGGTTTTCCGGACAAAAATTTGGAATCTTTAATTTTAGATAAAGGCGCCAAAGGTGTCCTGGTCAAACCCCTCGAGAAAGAAACATTGCTGGAAATGGTTGGTAAATTATTTTTTGTTAAAGAAACATCGGAAGATGATGTTCTATCCGTAGTTAAATTTATTAATAAATAAGTGCCTGAATGAAAAGTATTTGACCCCTCGAAAATATCAGCTGTCAGCCAGGCAGATTGATTGTCCTCATCCGGTAGAATTTTAAATCCAGGACAATGTTAAGCAGGAAAAGGAGACTGTCATGACTAAAAATAATTTCTTGGAATTTGAAGGTGAGCAGGATGATTGTGAGCGCAATAAATCTCCTGCAGAAAACATCGCGCCAAACGATAACTGGATTGATTTCTCTATTCCTACTGGGATGGAACTTTCTCTTTTAGAAATTAGCAAGGCGTGGGGTAAGGTTCAACAAAGAACAGCTGAATATGATGTCATGCATAGGATGGCAAAAGGACTTCATAATAGCGACTCTATGGAAAATATGTTGAAAGCGGCTATGTCCGCGGTCACTTTTTCGAAAGCATTTAACTTTGAAAAAAGTGCAGGCGTTTTTCTTATCAATGGAAATACAAGGGAAATTTCCCTGGTATCGAGCATAGGCGATTTTTCAAAAGCATTTTCCAGCCTTGAAAAGGAGATTCTATTCAGGGATTTTGTTGATTGGGAAAATCCTGATTCGGAAGAGGAGTCATTGAGCAACTGCTGTCTAATAAATCCCAGGAATTCCCAAATTTTGGACGATATAGAAAACCAGGGATTATATATTGTTCCGCTCAAAGGACACACAGGCCTTATTGGATTGTTGATCTTGTTTGCCAGTGAATCCACTCCTTCTTATGAGCGTAACAGAGAAATTCTCCTTTCCATCGGGGGGTTGATCGCTGACGCCATTCAGCATTACTTTTGCCTGGAAAAAGCAAAAAAGCAAAATGAGGAATTAGAAAAAGCCAATAAGAAGTTAAAAGAATTGAACGAACTTAAAAATAAGTTTCTTGGCATTGCGTCCCATGATCTTAGAACCCCTCTCTACCTGATTAGTGCGTACAGCGAAATTCTAAAGGACGAATCGATGGCGGAGGTCAAGGAAACCCGGAAAAAGATCGCTGGAAAAATTTTCACCTCAACCAAATTCATGAAAAACCTGTTGGACAATTTACTGAATATTTCAAAAATTGAGAGCGGACACTATGACTTGGACAAAAAGAATGAGGATTTCAATCGCCTTGCGAAAGAGCAGGTGGAAATTCACCAGTTCATTGCCCAGAAGAAAGGCATAAAAATACGTTTCAATATGGGGCCGGTTCCCCCTGTGAACTGCGACAAAAACGCCATTATCCAGATAATGGGAAATTTCATTGGCAATGCGATCAAGTTTTCACCGCCAAACTCGACAATATGCGTTTTCACGGAAAAAAATGACGATTCCGTCCGCTTTTCAGTAAAGGATGAAGGCCCTGGAATTTGTCTGGATGAACAAAAGCTATTGTTTGGTGAGTTCCAGACCTTGACTCCCAAGCCCACGGGCGGAGAAAAATCAACCGGACTGGGACTGGCAATCGTTAAAAAGCTGGTCAATTTACATGCGGGAACTGTTGGAGTGACGTGTGAAACAGGAAAGGGAAGCACCTTCTTTTTTGATCTTCCGGTCTAAGTTCCAAGACTGGGGTTTAAGGTTAAGAAAAGTATGAAGGAGGCGCAATTAAAAACTTAATCAAAGGAGAAAGAAAATGGTCAAGGGCAGAATTTTAGTCATAGACGATGAGGAGGATGTGCGTGAAGTATTGAAACTTCATTTGGAAGGCGCGGGGTTTAGTGTTTTGGAGGCTGAAAATGGGGAAGTAGGCATTGCTATTCTTCGCTCGGAGGACAATATGGTAAACGTGGGCCTGATCCTGTGCGATATTCGCATGCCCAAGGTCAACGGCGTGGAGTGCGTCGAATTTCTCAAGCGAGAAGCCCCGGGGATTCCCGTAGTGATGGTGACAGGATACCCGGATACCGAAATGGCAACCGCCTTTTTGAAAAGAGGCGTGAAAGACTATCTGGTCAAGCCGGTGGAAAAAGAAAAACTATTGAATGTGGTGGATAATATAGTAGCCGCCGGAAAGGACATCGGTCTTTAATTTCGCTTTGTGTTCCATAGGTTTTGCAATCTCATTCAGGGGTTGCAAAACCTTTTTATGTCAAAATTGACTCCTCGTCTCAATATAGATTAGACACGAAACAATTCATGGGCCGAAAATCCCACCTATACTCCTGCTTAAATCGATTACCACAACCTATTGTAAAAAACCGAGATCTCAGGATGGTTGTCCAATTTAAGAGGGTCGCTTGTATGTAAAGTGGCTTGCCTTGACACAACAAAAAATGGGTTACGGCCTAAACCGTAACCCATTGATTTTAATGGTCGGGATGAGAAGATTTGAACTTCCGACCCCTTCGTCCCGAACGAAGTGCGCTACCAGGCTGCGCTACATCCCGATGATAAAAATCAAGTTTTTTTGTAGAAGAAGTTTTTCAGGTATTTCCAAATGATGATCGACCCCAGGGCATTGCCGATGGATTTTAACCGCGTACTGCCACCGAGACATTTCTGGCAATAAGGGTGGACGACTTTATTATCCATGAAGCCGCTAATGGCCGCAATGATGTGGTCATTGTTTAATATATCGACAATAGGTCGTTCGAACACGTTGCCCGATTTTGTATTGCCGTTGTAGTCCTTGCAACAGTACGTCATGTCGCCGTTACACAGAATGGCGAAGTGATCCGTCAAGGCACTGCAATAACCCACCTTGGTCGGGATGACGCCGTCGCCCACGAATGCATTGCCCCAGGTGTCGAGGATGTACGTCTCGAAAAAAATATTCGGCGCGACATTCACCACGTTCCATTTAAACGTCGATAATTTCTCGATCCGCTTTTCAACATCGGTAATTTCCTCCGCGGTCATCGGCGGGCAGATTTTGTGGACTTCTTTCGCCCAGCGGCCAAACGTCTGACGAAGCTCCTTCGTATTGTTGATCACGTTCATGGTTCCCAGCGACCAGTCTTCGCCCGGAACGTCCGATTTGATCTGCGTGTTCAGAAAATGGACTTTTAATTTCGGCGGCTTCCTATGATTGAGGCAGGCGCCAATGAATTGCAGGATGCGTTTCTGGTACTCGTCGAATTCCATGCGCCGGGCTTTCCGGGTTTTATAGGATTCCTCATCCGGCGTCTGCAGGGAAATATTCAGCTGGGAGACGGTCACCTTTTCCAGGCGGGCGGCCATTTCCTCATTCAGATAAGTTCCATTGGTGGTGATGCCCGTTTTGACCTTGAGCTTCGCCGCGTAGTCCAGAATGTCGAAGAACCTCGGATGCATGAACGGTTCGCCCATCACGTGAAAGGTGATCTTCTCCGCCAGATTGTATTCGGCCACCTGGTCGATGATCGAGCAGACGCGTTCGTAGTCCATGTACTCATACTTGCGCGTCATTTCCTGCTTGGGGCAGAAAGTGCAATCGAAGTTGCACACATTGGTCAATTCGACATGAATCCGTTGCAGAGGAAACTGCACCAGTTCCCCAATTCTACCGGGAACGGTTTTGCTCTTGATCAATGGTTGGACTTCGGTCAGCATGAAATTTGATTCAAAACTTTAAATCATTTATCCCAGACGTAGCGGTTGATGCTTTCGCCTTTAAAGGAATTGTTGGTGACGTTGCGGGTCACATCCTTGGATTTGCATTCAGGGCAGGTGACCTTTTTCTTGTCCACCTCAGAGATCTTCATCTCCACCACAAAATCCTTTTTACATTTATTACAGCTGTGGTCGTAGCTTGGCATGTCCTTGCTCCATAAGTCCTTAACGATACAATAGTTCTTACTTCAATGCAACGAAACCGGCGAAGTTGTTCCATTTAAAAAACAACTCCGTCGAAGCGAACCCCGCCGTCATCAGCAGGTTGATGTTTTCACCGACGGTCCAGGGGGTCAATACATTTTCCAGCGCTTCCCGTTTTCGGGCGATTTCTAACTGAGAGTAGCCCTGGGCTCTTTTATAGGCGTGATGAAACTCGATAAAGGTTTTGTCGAATTTAGAGTTATCGCTAATTACTTTTTCGATCAGAATCAGCAACCCCCCGTCGTTTAATTCCTGAAAAATCTTACGGGTCAGGTTCAGCCGCCCATCCGGCGGGATGAACTGAAGCGTGTAGTTCATGATGACGACGCTGGCGTCCGTTAACGAAAAATCCCCTTCCAGATCCGCTTCCACCAGTTTCCAGGGCAGGGGAGAGGGTTTCAATTTTTCCTCCGCCTTCAAAAGCATCGGGTTCGAGTTGTCCAGTCCAATCAGGCGTATTCCCGAGTCCGCCGGAAGCCGATCCGCCAGGCACGTTAACAGAGTCCCGGTGGAACAACCCAGATCGTAAACGTGCGTTCCCTGGCGGGCGAAACGCGCGCACCAGTCCACGGCCGATTGCAGGCATTCCCGGTACATAGGAACGCTCCGCTCCAGCATGTCGTCGAAAACCCGCGCCACAGGCTCGTTGAACTCGAACTTTTCCGTAGAGCCGGTTTGTCTGAACAGCTTGTCTTTTTCTTGAATCGTCATAATAATGCAGCGCCTCAGGGGCCGGGCAATTCCCCGCCGCCCACCGGTCCCGACTTCGTTTTGATCAACAGCTTGTTGATCGCATTGATGTATGCGAACCCGCTGGCCTCAATGGTGTTCACCCCGGCGCCCTTACCCAGCACCTCACGGCTGTCATGGCTGACCCGGACGTTGACCTCGCCTTGCGCGTCCTTGCCGCGAGTTTTTGACATCACCTGGTAATCCAGCAGTTTGCAGGTCAGCCCGGTGATTTTGTCGATGGCGTTGTAGATGGCATCGACCGGGCCGTCGCCGGTGGCGGTTGCCGAATGCGACTGGCCGTCCCGGCTGGTCAATTCCACACTTCCCTGGGGAGCGCTTCCCGTTTCGAAATGACTGGTGATTTTGGCCAGCGCGTAGGTGTTCATTTTTTCCTCGGACCATCTCTGCTTCTGGATGAGGGTCAGGATGTCATCTTCGAAAATTTCTTTTTTCTCATCCGCGAGAATTTTAAATTCCTGAAACACCCGGTCGAGCTCTTCCTGAGTTAAATCATAACCCAGCTGCTGGCACTTGTGCTGAAGCGCATTGCGGCCCGAGTGCTTGCCCATCACCAGTTCCGAATCCTCACCGCCGATGTCGGCAGGATCCATGATCTCGAACGTATCCTTCTTTTTAAGGAACCCATGTTGATGAATACCCGACTCATGCGCGAAAGCGTTTTTGCCGACCACGGCTTTATTTCTCTGCACGAAAAAACCGGTGAGACTGCTGACCAGCTTACTGCACGCCATGATGTGTTTTGTGTCGATTCCCGTGTCGATGCCGAAAAAGTCTTTGCGTGTTTTCAAGGCCATGACGATCTCTTCCATCGCCGCGTTCCCCGCACGCTCGCCGATGCCGTTGATCGTGCACTCTACCTGCCTTGCCCCGGCCTGCACGGCGGCTAAAGAATTAGCGACAGCCAAACCGAGATCGTTGTGGCAATGGACGCTGATGACGGCTTTGTCGATTCCCCTGGTATTTTTCTTTAAATAATGAATCAAATCGGAAAACTCTCCAGGTACCGTGTAACCCACCGTGTCCGGAATGTTAAGCGTGGTGGCTCCGGCGTCGATCATGGCCGCAAGCACATCCACAAGAAAATCTTTTTCCGTGCGCGTCGCATCCATTGGGGAAAACTCGATGTCATCGCAGTATTTCTTCGCAAAGTGTATGGCTTTGACGCCCATCTCGATGATCTCTTCCTTGGCCTTCTTGACCATATGAACGCGGTGCGATTTTGAAGTCGAGAGAAAAATATGAATTCTGGGCGACTCCGCCTTTTCCAACGCCCTGGCGTTGGCTTCGATATCCTTTTCCAATGCGCGCGCAAGACCCGCTACGCTGGAACCCTTGACTTCTTCGGCAATTTGCTTGACCGATTCAAAATCACCGGGGGAGGCCGCCGGAAAGCCCGCTTCGATCACATCCACCTTGAGCAGGGCCAGTTGCCGGGCAATTTCGAGCTTTTCCTTGATGTTCAAGCTGGCGCCTGGGCATTGTTCCCCGTCACGTAACGTGGTGTCGAATATAATGAGCTTTTCCGAATTCATTGTTAGATATCTCACTCCTGGTTTAAAGAATTAAAAAGGGGTTTTACTTAAACTAAGAAACCGCTGAAGAGGGAGGAAGCCTGGATCAATCGATGGCGGACTGCGCTTTGAGTCCGGCCTTTTCCATGCCCTCTACCAGTGGCGCAGTCCTGCACAGGCGGAATAGACAGACACATTTATCTTTCAGAAACGATGACATGCAGATGCTTTCATCCCCGCAAGGGAAATTATCATTAAAAAAACGTATAATATCACTTTTACCAGAATTCTGCTCAAGTTTACAGATATTTAAGCCAGGGGTCGGCCGAAATTTATCCGCCGCCAGTGACAGAAGACTTTGTGTTGCAAGGCTGAGCGAGCATTTGCCGCAAAAAATTAAGTTGAAAACAGAAACCGTTCCTGCCATCCTCTATGGTACATTCCCGCAATAGACGAATTTTAAGAACGATCCCAATCGCCAATATTTTGTCGGAGATTCGATTTTGTCTGGCGCTGTGAAATTTTTTAGTGTTGATAAGGTAGGTTAATTTGTGTAATAAAAGTAATCTATTTTGAAAAAATTGCTATAATATTTGAAAAACCTGCTTTTAATGCAGAGGCATACTATTTGCATTTATTTAGGATTTGAATATCGTTCACCTGAAAAATCCTGCCGAAAGGCATATAATACCTTCTTCCCCTTGCGGGAGCAGAATAACTAACACCATCTAATTTTGAATATGGCATATTTTAAGAGACCCCAAAAGCAAGGGTTGTATGACCCGGCCTTTGAAAAGGAGAGTTGTGGCGTTGGTTTTGTCGTTCATATGAAAGGCCAACGGTCGCATGAGATCGTCCTTCAGGGGCTCGATCTCCTGAAGCGTATGGAGCACCGCGGCGCATGCGGGGCCGATCCTCTAACTGGGGATGGTGCCGGGCTGTTGATCCAGATGCCGCATCGCTTCTTTCGTACCCAGTGTGAAAAAATCGGAATTGATCTGCCCGAGCCGGGCCGCTATGCATCGGGGCTGGTTTTTCTTCCCCGTGAGTACAATTCCAGAAAGTGCATGAAAATCCTCGAGGACATGATTTCTCGTGAAGGGTTGAACCTGTTGGGCTGGCGGGAAGTTCCGGTCGACAACTCGAGCATCGGTCATGTGGCCCGGAGTGCCGAGCCAATAATCAAGCAGGTATTCATCGGTGCCAGTGCGGATATTGAGGATACGGTGCAGTTTGAGCGTCGGCTGTACAGCGTGCGCAAGATGGTTGCCAACGCGGTGCGAGCCGCCGGTTACAATAAGGACAACGAAAGTTTCTACATATGCAGTCTGTCCTGCAGGACGTTTATCTATAAAGGTCAGCTCATGGCCCCGCAGGTCGAGACCTATTTTCTGGATATCAAGGACCCGGAGATGGACTCGGCCCTGGCTCTGGCGCATTCCCGGTACAGCACCAATACCTTCCCCTCGTGGGGACGGGCGCAGCCATTTCGCTACATAGCGCATAACGGTGAAATCAACACCATTCGCGGCAATCAGAATTGGATGAAGGCGAGAGAATCCATGTTTAAAAATCCTCTCTTCCCTGAAACCATGAATATCCTGCCCGTCATTGCCCAAGGGGGAAGCGACTCCGCTGATTTCGATCAGGCCCTGGAAATGCTGGTGCAAACCGGACGTTCTCTGCCTCATGCAGTGATGATGATGATCCCCGAACCTTGGAGCGGACATGAAACCATGGACGACGACAAGCGCGGGTTTTACGAATTCCATGCGTCCATGATGGAACCCTGGGACGGGCCGGCTTCGATCGCTTTTACCGATGGAGAAATCATTGGTGCGGTTTTGGATCGCAATGGCTTGCGGCCTTCCCGCTACATCGTGACCAAAGACGATCTGGTGGTCATGGCTTCAGAGGTCGGAGTCCTGCCCATCGATGAAGCGGACATTGTCCGTAAAGGCAGGTTGCAGCCGGGCAAGATGTTTCTTGTCGATCTGCGCGAAGGCCGGATCATCTCCGACAAAGAAATTAAAGGACAGATAGCGACGCAAAAACCCTACACCAAATGGGTCAAAGAGAAGCAGGTCAACCTCGACTCTCTCCCCGATACCGGAAAAAGGTTTGAGCCGGATTATGAAACTCTTCTAACCCGGCAGGTGGCGTTTGGTTACACCGCTGAAGATATAAAAATAGTCATGGCGCCCATGGTCGGCAAGGGAGAAGAAGCCACAGGCTCGATGGGCAATGACACGCCGCTTGCAGTGCTGTCCAATAAACCGCAGTTGTGCTTCCAGTATTTCAAACAATTGTTCGCCCAGGTGACCAACCCCGCCATCGATTCCATTCGTGAGGAGCTGGTGATGTCTATGGAAGTGACTCTGGGGAAAGAGCGCAACCTGCTGACGGAATCGCGGCATCATTGTAAAAAACTGAAAATAACACATCCGATCCTGACGGTTGAAGAGTTGGAGAAGGTTAAAGCGCTGGATGAGCAGGATATGAAAAGCGTGGTGTTGCCAATTCTGTTCCCGGTGTCCGAAGGTGAAAAGGGGCTGGAAAAAGCTCTCGATGCGCTTTGCCAAAAAGCCTCCGCCGCCATTGAAGAAGGAGCGACCATTCTCATTCTTTCCGACCGGGAAATGGATGCGGACCATGCTCCTATTCCCAGTGTCCTGGCAACGGGAGCGGTTCATCACCATTTACTGCGCGAATTGACCCGCACCCGGGCGGGGCTGGTGGTGGAAACGGGAGAAGCCCGTGAAATGATGCATTTTGCTCTGTTGATCGGTTATGGGGCCGGAGCAATTTGTCCTTATCTGGCTTATGAAACAGCGGCGGACATGGCGCGCGAAGGTCTGTATGTCGAAAAGATGGAACCGGCGAATGCCGTGAAAAATTTCATCAAGTCCACGCGCAAAGGGTTGTTTAAAATTATTGCTAAAATGGGCATTTCGACCATTCAGAGTTACCGGGGGGCGCAGATTTTTGAGGCGGTCGGCCTTTCTGAGGAAGTGATTGAAAAATATTTCTGCGGGACGCCTTCCAGAGTCAATGGCGCGGGGCTCAGTGTGATTGCCAAAGAAAGTCTGATGCGTCACCAAAGCGGGTTTCAGAAAACGCAAGAAGTTCCCCAGGCTCTAGATTTGGGCGGCAATTATCATTGGCGGCGGGGTGAAGAAAATCACATGCTCAATCCCAACGCCATAAGCATGCTTCAGCATTCGACCCGGTCTGGCGACTACAAGCTTTTCAAGAAATTTTCCAAAGAGATGGACGAAATCAATACCCGGCGGTGCACTTTACGAGGGCTTTTAAAATTCAAGAAGGCAAAATCCATTCCTATTGAAGAGGTAGAGCCGGTAGAAGAAATTACCAAACGGTTTTGCACCGGGGCCATGTCCATCGGGTCCATCTCCCGTGAAGCGCATGAAACTCTGGCCATTGCCATGAATCGTTTGGGCGGCAGAAGCAATACCGGGGAAGGCGGGGAAGACCCGGTGAGATACATTCCGGATGCCAATGGAGATTCCCGCAGAAGCAAGATCAAGCAAGTGGCGTCCGGACGGTTTGGGGTCAACAGTTATTACCTGGCCAATGCCGATGAAATGCAGATCAAAATTGCCCAGGGCGCCAAGCCGGGGGAGGGTGGACAGCTTCCCGGCCACAAGGTGAGCGAGTATATCGCTAAAATCCGTAATTCAACTCCGGGAGTGACGCTGATATCTCCGCCTCCGCATCACGATATCTATTCTATTGAAGACCTTCAACAGTTGATTTTCGATTTGCACAATGCCAACCCGGATGCATCAGTGAGCGTCAAGCTGGTTGCGGAAGCAGGCGTGGGGACCATTGCCGCAGGTGTTTCCAAGGCCCGCGCGGAAGGGGTGCTCATCAGCGGTTATGACGGCGGGACAGGTGCGTCGCCGCAAACGTCTATCAAACATGCGGGTCTGCCCTGGGAGTTGGGGCTTTCAGAGACTCAGCAGATCCTGGTGATGAACGATCTCAGAGGCCGGATCAGAGTTCAGGTGGATGGGCAATTGAAGACCGGACGGGATGTTATTATCGGCGGACTGCTAGGGGCGGATGAATTTGGTTTTTCGACCACCGCACTGGTTGCCATGGGTTGCATCATGATGCGAAAGTGTCACCTCAATACCTGCTCTGTGGGCATTGCCACTCAGGATCCGGCGCTGAGGAAAAAATTCAATGGCACGGCGGAAGCCGTCGTCAATTACTTTAAATTTATTGCCGAAGAAGTTCGAGAACTGATGGCCGAACTGGGCTTCAGGAAGTTCGATGACTTGATCGGTCGTGTGGAAATGCTGGAAGGTGGAAAGGCCATCGACCATTGGAAGTCCAACGGAGTGGTTGTTGAAAATATTCTATATAAGCCCAAAGTTGATAAGAATGTAGCCATCCGCAATGTTCGTAAACAGGACTTAAGTGTTGATTTGGACAATGCGCTGGACCATCTGTTGATCGAAGCCTCCAGGCCTGCATTGGAAAACAAATTTCAGGTGAATTTGGATTTTCCGATCATCAACACCGACCGGGCCGTGGGGGCGATGTTGAGTTACCGGATTTCTAAAAAATATGGAGAAGAGGGGCTTCCGGAAAACACGCTGAACATCCGGTTCAAGGGGTCCGCAGGCCAGAGTTTCGGAGCATTTCTCGCTCATGGAGTCAACTTTGAGTTGGCGGGCGATGCCAACGACTATGTGGGGAAAGGCTTATCTGGAGGGAGAATCACCGTTTATCCTCCGAAAGAATCGCCAATCGTTCCCGAAGAAAACATTTTGATCGGTAACACGGTTCTTTATGGCGCCATTTCTGGAAGTGCATTTTTCCGGGGAATTGCCGGAGAGCGTTTCGCGGTGCGCAACAGCGGCGCACATACCGTAGTCGAGGGCGTTGGCGACCACGGATGTGAATACATGACCGGCGGCGTGGTTGTCGTGCTCGGCGAAACCGGGAGAAATTTTGCCGCTGGCATGAGTGGCGGGCTGGCATTCATTCTGGACCGGGACAATCAATTTGAGATTCATTGCAATAAGGGATTGGTTGATTTAGAGCGCGTGGTGGAAGATGAAGATATTATTCTTTTAAAATCTCTCATTGAAGAACATCACCTGCGCACGAAAAGTTCCGTGGCGAAAAAGGTTTTGGATGAATGGCAGGCAACACTTCCGAGTTTTTTGAAAGTGTATCCGAGAGATTATCGAAGAGTGTTAGAAGAACGGAAAAAGAAAGAACTGGAACAGATGATTGGAGAGGTGGCCTGATGGGTGCATTGCGTGGTTTTATGGAGATCGATCGGGAAACACCGCCCGAACGCCCGGTTGCCGAGCGGCTCAAAGATCAAAAGGAAGTTTATGAGGAATTTTCCGAGCAGAAGTTCCGGGACCAGGGCGCCCGTTGCATGGATTGTGGCGTCCCCTTTTGCCAGGCCGACACCGGTTGCCCGTTGGGAAACCTGATCCCCGACTGGAACGACATGGTCTATCGCGGCGAGTGGGAAGACGCCGTGGCCCTGCTTCTGAAAACCAACAATTTTCCTGAGTTCACCGGCAGAATTTGTCCCGCCCCCTGCGAAGGGGCCTGCGTGTTGGGAATCACAGAACCGCCGGTCACCATCTGCAAGATCGAGCAAAAGATTTCCGACAAAGGTTTTGAAATGGGGTTCATCAAAGCCCGTCCGCCCGAAAAGCGCACCGGCAAAAAAGTGGCTGTTGTGGGGTCCGGTCCTGCCGGGCTGGCCTGTGCCGCCCAGCTCAACCAGGCGGGGCATCTGGTAACCGTGTTGGAAAAAGACGACCGCATAGGCGGCCTTCTGATGTACGGAATCCCGCATTTCAAACTGGAAAAAGAGATTGTCAAACGCCGCATCGAGCTGATGGAAGAAGAGGGCATCATTTTTGAGGTCAACGTGAATGTCGGCGTGGACCGTTCCATCAAGGAATTGCAAAAGGAGTTCGATGCGGTTGTCTTATGCGGAGGCGCGCAAAAACCGCGGGACCTTCCGGTGGAAGGGCGGGAGTTGGACGGCGTCCACTTCGCGATGGACTTTCTTCCCCAGCAAAACAAACGCAATGAAGGCGACACCGTTCCGGAAAATATCTCCATCACCGCGAAGGACAAAAATGTGTTGATCATCGGCGGCGGCGACACCGGCTCCGACTGCCTGGGAACGTCCTTGCGCCAGGGAGCAAAAAAGGTGCATCAATTCGAGCTACTGCCGAACCCACCCGAAGCGCGGGCCGGAGACAACCCCTGGCCGCAGTGGCCTAGAATCTACCGGGTGACCTCTTCGCACGCTGAAGCGAATGGCAAGGTGACCGAATTCTGCGTATCGACTAAAAAGTTTTCCGGGGTAGACGGGAAAGTTAAAAAAGTACATGCCGTAAAAGTGATGTTTGGCGATCCAGACCCCAAAACCGGGCGTCCGCAGATCCTTGAAGTGCCGGGTTCGGATTTCGAGCTGGATGTCGAATTGGTTCTATTGGCAATGGGGTTTGTGCATCCCATCCACGAAGGCATGATTCAGGAACTCGGCGTCAAGCTCGATGCGCGCGGCAATGTCGCCTGCGATTCCAATAAAATGACCAGCGTGGACGGCGTGTTCGTCGCCGGGGACATGGCCCGCGGCCAATCCCTCGTTGTCTGGGCGATCGCCGAAGGACGCGAAGCCGCCCGCGGTGTCGATCTATACCTCATGGGCGTCACCAACCTGCCTCACAGCCAGTTTCTCTAATTCCTTCAAAATGTATCTGTTTTTGCATCGCTCTCCGATAGATTCGGAAGGGCGGGGGTCCGGTTTTTTCCCTGTTTAGCTAAACAGCGACGCATCAAATCCAGAAGTAGCCCAGGATAAAAATCGCGAGTATGACCCTGTATATAATGAAGGGCATCAACCCGACTTTCGCGACGATTTTCAGGAGCAGTTTGATGGACAGGTAGCCGGCGGCAAAGCTCACCAGAAATCCCATCCCTAACTGAGCGTTATTGTAAATGAGGTGTTCTTCCGGATTGGATATCCAGGAAACGAGGGAGTGAAGCCCCGCCGCCAGGATGATGGGCGTGCCCAGGAGGAATGAAAAACGGGCGGCCTGAGTGTGTGTGAGGTTGCTGAAAAGCCCTGCCGCGATGGTGATCCCGGACCGCGAGGTGCCGGGCAAAAGAGCGATGGCTTGAGCGAAGCCGATCAACATCACCTGTCCCAAAGTTAAATTGGGAAGGCCGTTGGTTTCAGGTTCCTGTTTGCCGCGATACTTGTCGGCAATGTAAAACACCACCGACCAGACCAGAAGGTTGATGGCGATGAACTGCGGAACGCGCACATGGGATTCGATGTATTCCATACCGAACAAGCCCATGACCCCTGCCGGAAAGGAAGCCAGGAGAATGCTGACCGCCAGTTGCCGGGTCGCCGGGTCCGCCTGCCGGTCGAACAAACTACCCAACAGCTTCGACAGGTCGCTGCGAAAAAAAATGACGATGGCCAGCAGGGTTCCGAGATGCAGAATGGCATCGAGCGCCAAACCCTGGTCTTCAAAATCAAATAAAAGCGGAGCCAGAATCAGATGCCCGGAACTGGAAATGGGCAGAAATTCCGTCAAACCTTGAATAATGCTTAACAGGATGATTTGAATATATTCCATAGGCAGATGGGGTCGATCGGGAAAATATCCGCATTACCATTTTTAACACTGCAAAATGGATAATGGCGGGATCAAGGAGGAACAACCTGCACATTCAAAAAGGCAGGACGGGAAAAACAAAAAAAGTGGAACCCGTTGAAATGTAGACACTTTAAATATAATTTATAACCTTTGCCCGGTCCAGAAAATTATGCTATGTTAGGCCCTCAAAAGGCAATAAGCGTTGAAATAAAGGATTTTCCCCCTTTAAAGGCTGAAAAATTTTCACGCATCGCCTAATTTCGGCCAGTCTGATTTTGCGTCCAATACAAAAATCCCGTTGATTCTACTTGATTTTAACCAGAAAAAGTTGAGCATGGGGGGTTCCTTCTGTCTCAAATTCGTTGAGTTATGAGAGAGTTTCCAAGAATACAAAGATTGCCGCCGTATGTTTTCAGCATTGTTCAAGAGTTGAAAATGCAGTCCCGGCGGCGCGGGGAAGACATCATAGATTTTGGCATGGGCAATCCGGACCTGCCGACCCCCAGGCATATCGTGGACAAGCTGTGCGAGGCCGCCAACAAAGCCCCCAATCACCGCTATTCATTATCCAAAGGGATTTACAAGCTCCGGCTGGCGATCACCGACTGGTATATGCGAAACTTCGGCGTCGAATTGGACCCTGAGACCGAAGCCATTGCCACCATCGGCTCCAAAGAAGGGATTTCCCATTTGGCGCTGGCCCTGTTCGGTCCCGGCGATTCCGTTTTGGTTCCGACTCCAACGTATCCTATTCACACCTATGCTTTTATCCTGGCCAACGGAGACGTGGTTCAGGTTCCATTGGGAAAGGACAGCGACTTTTTCCCGGCGCTTTTGGAAACCTTCAACCGGACCCTGCCGCGACCCAAAGCGATCATCATCAATTTTCCGCACAACCCGACCACGGCGGTGGTGGAGATAGAATTTTTTGAAAAGATCGTTGCTTTTGCCAAGGAACACGACGTCATCGTGATCCACGATTTTGCGTATGCGGATCTGAATTTCGATGGCTACAAAGCGCCCAGTTTTATGCAGGTCCCAGGTGCCAAAGACGTGGGCGTCGAATTATTTACCCTGTCGAAAAGTTATAATATGCCGGGCTGGCGCGTCGGATTTGTGGTCGGCAACCGGGAACTTGTCAATGCCCTGGCCAGGGTCAAGAGTTATCAGGATTACGGCATGTTTCAGCCCATCCAGATTGCCGGCATCATCGCCTTAAACGGTCCCCAGGATTGCGTTGCAGAAGTGCGGCAGACTTATTTAAGCCGCCGCGACGTTCTTTGCGAAGGGTTGAACCGCATCGGCTGGACCATCGAGCCTCCGAAGGCGACGATGTTTGTCTGGGCGGAAATCCCGGATCAATACAAAAAGATGGGTTCGCTGGAGTTTTCCAAGTTTCTTCTTGAGAAAGCCAAGGTCGCGGTGTCTCCGGGAATCGGTTTTGGGGACGGAGGCGATCATTTTGTTCGCATTGCGTTGGTGGAAAATGAGCACCGTACCCGCCAGGCAATTCGCGGAATCAAGGAAATATTATAAAAATTTGTGTTGAAAAACGAATCATATGAAAAACGTTAAAATAGGCGTGATTGGGTTTGGCACCATAGGCGCGGGCGTGGTCAAAATTCTGAACTCCAACGCGGAAGTGATTCAAGAACGACTGGGTGCTACGGTTCAGATTACTAAAATCGCCGATCTGGACATCACCACCGACCGTGGAGTTCAGGTGGGAAGCGGTGTGCTGACCACGAATGTGGACGATATTCTCAACGATTCGGAAATTGAAATTGTCGTCGAGTTGATCGGCGGCTACGAGCCGGCCCGGTCGTTTGTCCTCAAGGCTTTTCAAAACGGCAAACATGTGGTCACGGCCAATAAAGCCCTGCTGGCAAAACACGGCGAGGAAATTTTCTCGGCGGCGGACCAAAAGGGTTTGTCCATCGGATTTGAGGCCGCTGTGGGCGGGGCTATTCCGATCATTCGTTCCATCCGTGAAGCGTTTGCGGCGAATAAATTTAATGCCATCGAGGGAATCGTCAACGGAACGGCGAATTATATTCTCAGCAAGATGTCCGATGAAAATTGCGATTTTCAAACGGCCTTGAAAGAAGCCCAGGAAAAAGGCTATGCTGAAGCAGACCCGACGTTTGACGTGGAAGGCATCGATTCAGCGCACAAAATCGCAGTCCTGACGCGACTGGCTTACGGGGCGCCGGTGGATGTGGACGAGATCACCGTTCAGGGAATTTCCAGCATCACCCCGGAAGACATTAAGTGCGCCAGGGAGTTTGGATACCGCATCAAACTGCTCGCCATTTCCAAGTATGACGGTAAGGCCCTGGATGTCCGCGTGCACCCGGCGATGATTCCCGTGAATCATCCCATGGCCAACGTCAACGGAGTTTTGAATGCGATCCGCGTTTGCGATGATTTGATGGAAGAAAATATTTTGGTCGGACACGGTGCGGGATCGCTTCCCACCGGATCGGCGGTGGTGGGGGATGTGGTGGAAATCATCCGCAATTCCCTGGTTGGAGTGGGAACCCGGGTTCCGGCACAGTCGTTTCAGAAGTCACAGGTCAAACCGATTCCTCTCAAGAGGATCGAGGAGATCGAGGCGGAGTATTTTTTGCGCTTGCGAGTGAAAGACGTTCCCGGGGTGCTTTCAAAAATATCCGGAATTTTAGGGAATCATTCCATCAGCATCGCGTCCATGATTCAACGAGGCCGGGATGACGACGGCAAGGGGGTGCCGCTGATCATGATGGCCCATCTTTCTAACGAAAAAAACGTTCAGGAAGCCCTCATGGAAATTGACCGTTTGGACGTGGTCTGTGAAAAATCAAACTTAATCCGAGTCGAAAACTAATCATGGGATTTCGCGCGTGGTTCCAGTGCATCAACGGGTGTTCCGGGCAATACGAATTGACGGAAATCATTTACCGCTGTCCCGATTGCGGGGAATTGCTGGAAGTCCAGCACGACATGGCCCGGCTCAAGGAGCGTTCCGGCGAGGAATGGAAAAACCTGTTTGTCGAGCGCTACCGGACCAACGAATGGCCTTATGGCAGTTCGGTGTGGGGTAAAAAAGAACTGGTTTGCCCCAATGTCGACAACGAAAATGTGGTTTCCACTTATGAAGGGGGAACCAACCTGTTCTGGGCCGAACGGCTGGGCAGCCAATGGGGTCTGAAGGACCTCTGGGTCAAGCAATGCGGAATGGCCCATACAGGCTCCTTTAAAGACTTGGGGATGACGGTCCTGGTTTCCATGGTCAAGCAGATGATTTCCGGCGGGAAAAAGATCCGCGCCGTGGCCTGTGCTTCCACCGGAGACACCTCCGCGGCGCTGGCGGCTTATTGCGCGGTTGCGGGAATTCCAGCCATCGTTTTTCTTCCCAAGAATAAAGTCTCGCTCACCCAATTGATTCAACCGATCACCCACGGCGTTTTGACCCTTTCTCTGGACACCGATTTCGACGGTTGCATGAAACTTGTCCAGAAAATCTGCGCGGAAAACGATATTTATTTAGCCAATTCCATGAACTCGCTCAGAATTGAGGGTCAGAAAACCATCAGTTTTGAACTGGTCCAGCAGTCCAATTGGGAAGTTCCCGACTTTTTGGTGGTCCCTGGCGGCAACCTGGGAAACGTCAGCGCCATCGGTAAGGGGTTTAAGATGCTTTACGATCTGGGAGTCATCTCCAAATTGCCGCGCCTGGTTTGCGCCCAGGCCGAACGGGCCGATCCCCTTTACCGAAGTTATAAAAAGGGCTTTAAATCGTTCAAACCGATCCGTGCAAAGAAAACCCTGGCCTCCGCCATTCAGATTGGCGACCCGGTGAGCGTTAAAAAAGCCATGCGGACCCTTGAAGCTTTCGACGGCATCGTCGAAGAGGCCACGGAAAATGAACTGGCCAATGCGGCGGGAAAAGCCAATCGCACCGGCTTGTTTTGCTGTCCGCACACGGCGGTGGCCCTGGCGGCGACGGAAAAGCTGGCGAAGCGCGGGGTGCTCAAACCCAACGACCGAATTGTGGTCATTTCAACCGCCAACGGATTGAAGTTCACCGATTTCCTTTATAAATACCATATGAACCAGTTGCGGGGAATTGAATCGGAGCATCCATTTTCCGCGATCGAACTGCCACCGGATTACAGTCAGGTGCGGGACACGATTCTTGAACGCATTGAGCAATGAAGGCGGGGTCATTCTCATGAAAATAAAAATCCCGGCGGTGCTTATCGCCATCTTAGTGCTTAACGCAGGGCAACTGCTTTTCGCGGAATCCTCGCAATCCGGCAAAGTGAAAGTGGATGGCGGGGAATACACCATGGGCGACATTTATTGCGCTGAGGAACAGGGAAATGCCGACTGGTGCAGGGATGAAGTTCCCCATAAGGTCCATCTGGATTCTTACTGGATCGACAAGCGCGAAGTGACCAATGCCGATTACAACAAGTGCTTTGAAGCGGGAAAATGTGGTCCGCATCCCTTACACGAGGACAGGCCGCAGGAATTCGACCAGGCAAATCAGCCGGTGGTGTTTGTCACCTGGGAAGATGCCAACGCCTACTGCCAATGGAAAGGCGGCAGACTCCCCTCGGAAGCTGAGTGGGAATGGGCGGCACAAGGCAATGATTTAGGAGGCGCGCA
Source organism: Nitrospinaceae bacterium (assembly GCA_021604505.1). Lineage (NCBI taxonomy): Bacteria > Pseudomonadati > Nitrospinota > Nitrospinia > Nitrospinales > Nitrospinaceae > Nitrospinaceae bacterium. The sequence continues at coordinate 1,198,543 of BQJC01000001.1, forward strand.
TTTTGGCAAACCCTATAATCAGGGATCGCCAAGGGGGGTCGGCGAGCTCAACCCCAACTCCAGAGGGCTGTACGACATGATGGGCAATGTCAATGAATGGACCGGAGACTGGTACGGTCCTTTGAAAACGACGGGGACGGCCGCCAACCCCAAAGGTCCTGCGTCAGGAAAAGAAAAGGTAGTCCGGGGAGGGTCGTGGAATTCTCCCAGTCATTATTTACGAGTGTCGGACCGGGTGGCCCGGTCTCCCGAATTGCGCTATAGCGATGTCGGGTTTCGTTGCGTGTTTCCCTTTTCAGAGAAAGGTTGAAGGAAAATGTCTGATGTGAAGAATGTAGTCATTATCGGATCGGGTCCTGCCGGACACACGGCGGCCATTTATGCGGCCAGAGCGAACCTCTCCCCCTTTATGTTCGAGGGCTACGTGATGGGCGGTTCCGCCGGGGGTCAGTTGACCACGACAACGGATGTAGAAAATTATCCGGGCTTTCCCGATGGAGTCGAAGGCCCCGAATTGATGCAGTTGTTCCGTAAACAGGCGGCGCGTTTTGACACGGAGATGGTTCAGCAGGACGTTCACGAAGTCGATTTCAGCAAGCGGCCGTTCACCATCAAATCCGATGAAATGGAAGTGCAGGCGCATTCGGTGATCATCGCCACCGGAGCCACGGCACGCCGGATGGGCGTTCCCAGCGAAGAGAAGATGTGGAACAACGGCATGTCCGCCTGCGCGGTCTGCGACGGCGCGTTGCCCATGTTTCGCAATCAGCCGCTGATGGTGATCGGCGGCGGCGACACCGCCGTGGAGGAAGCCACTTATTTGACCAAATTCGGATCGCCGGTTTATATGGTTCACCGGAGGGATGAATTGCGGGCCTCTAAAATCATGCAGGAACGGGCGTTCAAAAATCCCAAGCTGGAAATTGTCTGGGACACGGTGTTTGAGGATGCGCTGGGGCAGGACTATGTCACCGGCGCCAGGGTCAAAAATATTAAAACCGATGAAACCAAAGAACTGGAGGTGGCAGGAATTTTCTACGCTATCGGCCATGTCCCCAACACCAGCATCTTCAAAGGCCAGATCGATCTCGATGAAACAGGATATATTAAATTAAAGCCCGGAACCCAGGAAACCAGTATCGAAGGCATATTCGCCGCCGGCGACGTTCACGATCATAAATACCGCCAGGCGGTGACGGCGGCGGGAACCGGCTGTGCCGCAGCCCTGGAAGCGGAACGCTGGCTGGGTGAAAAAGGTCTGGCTTAAAAAATAAATCCTTTTAAATTAATTGGTTAATTAAGTCCCCTCACTATCCTGCCCGGCGTTTGAGTTTCACCGGTTCTCCCCTCTGCTTGACAATCATGATTACTGGTCTTATCTCCCGTTTGAAGAAATTTAACCTCTTTTTCGAGATAAGCCCATGAGATTTGACCGGATGACCATAAAACTGCAGGAAGCCCTCGCTGCTTCTCAGTCCCTGACGGAAGAAGACAGCCAGCAGGCCATAGAAAGCGAGCACCTCCTCCTGTGCCTGTTGAAAGATTCTGAAGGAATCGCCTCCGCCCTGGTTAAAAAAGTGGGTGTGGACCCAGGCCGGTTGATCAATGAACTCGATGTCAGCCGGAAAAGTTTTCCGCGCGTCACCGGTGGGGCGAGTCAAGTGTACCTCTCTTCTTCCTTGAAAGAGGCGCTGGACAAAGGCTTTGAAGAAGCCCGCCAGATGAAGGACGAGTTTTTAAGCGCCGAACACGTGTTTCTTGCCGTCGCGCAAAACCCGAAGTCGAGCGCCGGAAAGATTTTTCAGTCTCTGGGGCTGTCCCGCGACGCGTTGTTGAAAGCCTTGATGACCCTGCGCGGAAGCCATCAAGTCACCGACCAGAATCCGGAATCGAAATATCAGGTGCTCGACCGTTTCTGCATCGACCTCACCGAAAAAGCCCGAAACGAAAAACTCGACCCGGTCATTGGCCGCGACGCCGAAATACGGCGCGTGGTGCAGGTATTGTCGCGCCGCACCAAAAACAACCCGGTCCTGATCGGCGAACCGGGCGTGGGTAAAACCGCCATTGTGGAAGGCCTTGCTCAGCGTATACACCGCCGCGACGTTCCCGAAGGATTGAAAGACAAACGCATCCTCATGCTGGATTTGGGACAACTGGTTGCCGGCACAAAATACCGCGGCGAGTTCGAGGACCGTTTGAAAGCCGTCTTAAAAGAAATCAACCACAGCGAAGGAGAGATCATTCTCTTCATTGATGAGATGCACACCCTGGTGGGAGCAGGGTCCGCCGAAGGGTCCATGGACGCATCCAATATGCTCAAACCGGCTTTGGCCCGGGGAGAATTGCATTGCGTCGGCGCCACCACACTCAGCGAGTATAAAAAACACATCGAAAAAGATGCGGCCCTGGAACGCCGGTTTCAACCCATTATGGTGGGCGAACCGACGGTGGAAGACACAATTTCCATTTTACGCGGGTTGAAAGGCAAATACGAAGTGCATCACGGGGTGCGTATTCAGGATGCGGCCATCCTGGCGGCGGCGCGTTTGTCGCACCGCTATATCGCGGATCGGTTCCTTCCCGATAAGGCCATCGACTTGATCGACGAAGCGGCTTCCAGTCTGCGCATGCAGATCGATTCCATGCCCGCCGAGATCGACACGTATCAAAGAAAGATCACCCAGCTGGAAATCGAGCGCGAAGCCCTCAAGAAAGAAAACGATGCGGAATCCAACCGTCGGCTGGAACAGACCGGAAAAGAAATTGAAGCCCTGAAAAAAACCTGCACCGCCATGCAGGAGCAGTGGAAGCAGGAAAAGAAAATCATCGAAGAAAAACGGGGCCTGCAGGAAAAAATTGAACAAACGAGACAGGAAACCGAAAACGCCGAGCGCGAAGGACGCCTGGAACACGCGGCAGAGTTGAAGTACGGCAGTCTGCCGCGACTTCAAAGCGAAGCTGACGAACTTGAAAAGCGGTTGAAGGAAGCCCAGGGCGAAGGCCGGATGCTCAACGAAGAGGTCGGCGAAGAAGAAATTTGCGCCATCATTGGCCGCTGGACCGGAATCCCGGTCGAACGCATGTTGCAATCGGAAAAACACCGCTTACTGCAAATGGAAGGTGTTTTGCAAAAGCGCGTCGTCGGACAGGACGATGCGGTGCGTCTGGTGTCGAACGCCATCCGCAGGGCACGCGCCGGATTGCAGGAGCCCAATCGGCCCATCGGTACATTTTTATTCCTGGGGCCGACCGGGGTGGGCAAAACTCAACTGGCACGATCGCTGGCGGAGTTTCTGTTTGACGACGAGCAGGCCATGGTGCGTATCGACATGTCCGAATACATGGAAAAACATTCCGTCGCCAGGCTCATCGGGGCGCCTCCCGGTTACGTGGGTTACGAAGAAGGGGGGTACCTGACCGAGCACGTGCGCCGCAAACCCTATAGCGTCGTGTTGTTCGACGAAATCGAGAAAGCCCATCCGGACGTGTTCAATCTGTTCCTGCAGATTCTTGACGAAGGACGGTTGACTGACGGCCACGGCAAGACCGTCAACTTTAAAAACACCGTCATCCTCATGACCTCCAATATCGGCGGAAAATTGATTCAGGACGCCGGATTGGAAGCCGCGGAACTGGAAAGCCGGGCAGGGGGGGACGATAAAGGCGTGTGGGAAGCCGGGTATGAAAAGGTTCAGGAAGCCGTCCGGCAGGAATTGCGAAACCATTTCCGCCCGGAGTTCTTGAACCGGATCGACGACATCGTTTTGTTCCGCAACCTGAGCCGCGAGCAGATCAAAGAGATCGTGGAGGTGCAGTTGACCGATCTCAGGAAACGCCTGGCCGAGAAGCGCATGACTCTGCATCTGTCGGACGCCGTCAAGGATGTCCTTGCAGAAAAAGGTTACGACCCCGTGTTCGGGGCGCGGCCCTTGAAACGGGCGGTGCAGAAATACCTTCAGGACCCGATTTCCATGAAAATTCTCGAGGAAGATTTTATTGAAGGCGATGACATCAGCGCCGAAACCAACGGCGCTTCCGAGAAATTCGTCTTCAAAAAATCATCCGCCAGCCGGGTTTCAGATGAACACGAAGAAGCGAACAAGTAAAGCATTTCCTTTCCTATTGATGCAAGGAATCTAATATTAAAGCTGAAGACCTAATAGAAATAATCAAAGATGATCTTAACTTAGCAAAGGAACAAAACGTCCAAACAATAACAATTGAAAACTTTGAAGCTTGGTACGATGATCTCAAAAATTTTGTAAAAGATCATCCCGAACCGGAGTCGTCATCCGCTGAACAAAATAATTTAGAAGAATACAAGGCAAATGTTCAGAGAGGTTTTGAGCATTACAGAGCAATACAACAACATAGGTTAGAAGTTTTCAAAACCGTAGTTAATGCAGGTCAAGCTGCCTTAAAAAGCGCAATTTTGATAAATGGGGGTGGATCGGTGGCCATTCTTGTCTTTATTGGAAATATTCTCAAACCCGGTGACCCTATCAAAACCGCCCTTGTTCACTCATTAGGCGGTTCTTTAAGAATGTTTGCAATCGGAACGCTTTGCGCCGCAATGGCTGCTGGTGGCACCTATCTTGTTCAATTTTTAGATGCTGCTGGGTTAGATAGTAAGCACCCAAAAATATGGCGTGGGGTGGCTCTTTTTTTTAATATCCTGGTAATCGCCACTGTGATTTATTCATATACTCGATTTTGGTTGGGAGTGGATTATGCTTACTTAGCTTTTTCAAACTAAGTGTTTGCCGTCAGCTAAAGGTGGAACATTTAAGGTAAAAAGCTAAGAGATACTTTCTACTAAACTTTCCTCAGCCGAAAGAGGTCTTTCGGGGGCTAAAGAACATCTGGCACTTTCTGTAAGGTGGAATGCCAACTAGTGAAAATAAAATTAGAGGAATAAATTTCCAAAATTCCGGTTTCCGTTATATTTGAGCGCAAAACCTTAAGGGGTTTGCGTTCCAACCGGCGGGAGGGTCGCTCCTCCCTCCCGCTTTCCTGTTTTAGTTGACCAACACAACTTCTTTGAGTTAGTAGTTTTATACGACTTCAACCAGCTTTTTGTGCAGGGGATAGTAAAGCGCTTTTTTAATGGGCCGTGATTCGCCCTTCAGCTTTATCAGCTCTTCGTATTGATCCAGTTGCGGTTTGTAACGCTTGATCTCTTCTTTAAAATAATGCTCCAGATCCGCCCCCTGATGTTCCCCGGTTTTGTAGTCGATGATCCAACGGGTGCCCTGTGCATCGACGAAGGTGCGGTCGAGGATTCTATTTACATAGCGGTTATCGATAAATCCTGTAAGGGAGTATTCGGATTGACCGTCCTCATGATTCGTTAAAATCCAGCGCCCGGATTCATCCTCGAGGGTGTTTTGAAGGGCTGTCATGCCGGCTCGAACGGTTTCGTCCAGTTGCGTCGGCGGCAGGCCTTCTTCCAGCAGGGCGGTTTTCAGTTTCGCCTCCAGACTGCCGAGAGTTGCGGACCAGCGATCCACGCCCTGATCGGCGATGTCCTTGAAACAGCGGTGCAGGACGTTGCCCAGACAGCGGGCCCTGTTCCCCGCCCAGACATATTCCGGATGAAGTTCGGCATCATATTCGCTTTCCGGTGCGGTATCAATCGCGATGTCCGGCAAGGGATCCGGGAAGTGAAAATCCTGTGGCAGACGGTAAAAGCTATGGGATGTTGCTTTTTCCTGCGGGGTCGCAATTCCGGCTTCCTCCAGAGTGCGGGACAGACCCCGTTTCCATTCCTCACCGAGATAGGGCCAGAGTTTGGACAGCAGGGAGTTTTTTTCCGGATAGATGCTTTCATCTTTTTGCTTCGCATGGCCAAACAGATGAAGCTGTTTTTTTGTGCGGGTGGCCGCAACATAGAGCAGACGCAACGATTCGAATTCATCTTTTTTGCGGTCCATACGGGATAAAAAATCGTAGACCTGAGAATTGGGGCCGCCGCTTTCTTCGATCGGCGCCAGAAGGAGATCGTCTCCGTGCGGAATCCAGTACACGAGTCGTTTTTCTTCCGCTTTCGATAACTTTCCCAAACCGGGAAGAAGGACGTGATCGAATTCCAGTCCCTTGGCTTTGTGCATGGTCATGACCTGCACCGGGTTTTCCGTGGAGACGGACGGGCTGGCGTATAAATTGTTCAGGACATTTTGAAATTGATGCAGTTGGAAAAAATCGCCCGCTTCAACGGTTTTGGTGACTTCATCAAAAAATACCTCAATGTCCTCCATCGTGGTTGGGTCCACACAGGCAGGTCCCCCCAGCCGAATCCAGCACCCTTCCAACAGATCGCGGAAATTTGAATAGGGAAAAGCATCTAAAGTGGGTGCCATCACCTCAATAAACCGCTTGAGGCGAAGTTGCCCATCCTGGCTCAAAGAACTTATTCGTTCCTCCCCGTTGATCATCTGCCAGACGGTGGAGTCGCTGTCCAATTCACAAAGGTCGTGCAGATCTGCGAGAAGAAGTCCGCACCAGGGGGCACGCAGGATGGACAACCAGGAGATGCGGTCCCACGGAGAAAGAAGGGCGCCCATGAGCGCAAGCAGATCCTGAATGGCGGGCCGGGCCGTGAGCGGGTCGATCTCTTCGGCTTTGATGGCGATTCCTGCTTCCTGGAAATGTCTTATGATGGCAGGCAGATGGGTTCTCGCCCGCACCAGCAGAGCGACGGTTCTTTCAGGATCGGTTTTTCGCAGAGACAAAACCAGATCGGTGATTTGCCGCGCTTCTTCATTGGCCCGGTCTTCCAGATTCGTGAAATCGGAAACAGGGTGCAAGGCAATTCCCGGTTCAGGGTCTTCCGGTAAGGCGGCGCTGGATGCAGAATAGGATATCGCCCCCAGATCCTCATCGTCGAATTTTGGAAATATGGTGGAAAAACAGGCGTTCACCCAATCGACAATTTTCTTTTGCGAGCGAAAGTTGCTTTCCAGGGTCAGGGAGTTGAGTTGAATGTCGCCGATTCCTTCCCGTTGGGTGCGTAGAAAAAGCCCCACCTCCGCATCCCGGAACCGATAGATGGATTGCATGGGATCGCCGACGATGAAAAGCGAGCGGCCGTCGTCCCGTTCCCAGCCTGCGGTGAGCAATTTAAGAAGTTCGTGTTGTTTGAAGGAAGTGTCCTGATACTCGTCGACCAGGATGTGCTGGAATTTGGTGTCCAGGTAAAGCAGCAGATCCGTGGGGTCGTCTTCCTTTCCAAGAGCCTTCAATGCCGATAGTGAGATTTCCGTAAAATCCGTCTTCTGCTGTTCCGTGAAAATTTTACGGAGCGTGCCCGCGATTTCGGGAAGTAAATTGAGTGTCTCCTTCAAAACATTCCACTCTTCATCGGTGAACCGGGGCGAAGGTAAATTTTGAACTTCCGCAAGAATTTCACTCAGCTCCGGAATTTTGGCAAGCGAGTCCAAAAGGTCAGAGAGTTCATTTTTCTTTTCCTGTGCCTCCGATCCAGCTTTTCCCGCCGGGAAACCTTGATTGACGTTGATGGATTTACGAAATTCCCCTTGTTTGGTCAACAGCAGGTTCGTTAAAGCTTTCCACACCGCAATATTTTCGACCGAGGAGCCGGGGAGGGCGGTCAATGCTTCCAGGCAATGGCTCGATTCCTCAGGCAGGTTTTGCGTCAGATTTCGCCCGCTGTAGGCGGCGAGCGGCACGAGTCTTTCGACGGCCTGGGGCGGGAAGGACTTTATGGCATCCTCGAGGACGGTTTCGATCAAACCAGAAAGGGTCTGTTCCAGATAGGCCCGTGAATTTTCCGTGACGCCAAAGTTGTCGAAAAAAGGAATCATCCATTGATCGCGTTTTTGCAGTAGGTGGATGATGCGTTTTAAAAACCCGGATTTTAAATTATCCAGGTGACTGTGAATGGTTCTCACCGAATTGCCAATGGATGAGTTGGATTCGATTTGATGGAGGATTCGATGCGCGGTTTCCCGGTAAAGCTCCTGGGCGTTTTCTTCTATTGATAGAGTGCCCCCGGTTTGCGACAGAACAGGCATTTGCCGCGTCAGCGCCGCGCAAAAAGAATCGATGGTTTGGATTTTTAATCGCGAGGGGTTTTCAAGGAGACGCCAGCCCTGCCCGTCATTTTGCGACAGAGCGGTTTGCGCCAGCCGCCAGGTTTTGTGTTCATGCCGTGTCTCCGGCGGGGAATCGTTTTTGGCCTTTTCTAAGGCGGCGATGATCCGCGATTTCATTTCCCCGGCCGCCTTACGTGTGAAGGTCATGGCCAGAATCTGTTCTGGCTGTTCAACCGCTCCCAACAGTCCGAGATATCGCTGGATGAGGAGTTCGGTCTTTCCGGAGCCGGCAGGAGCTTGCACGATGAATGAGCGAGTGAGGTCCAGGGCCTGCTCGCGGGCTTTTGAATCCCGGATGGCGCTCATTCTTCATCCTCCGTCTCGAAGGAGCCTTGATCTTTTTCAGCGATCCGGCACAGCATCTTGAGATCGCAGTGTCTGCAGGTGGCGGGGCCTTTTAAGGGATTCACTTCTGTTTGCCCGGATAAAAACTCATCCGCCATAGCGGTTAAACGCATTCGCCAGTCCTGCAACTGACCCTCCCAGGTGGGAAAAGTTAATAGCCTGGATTGAATTTTAGAAATCCCGGGAAGGGGATGCGCGGGATCGAAAGCGCCTTGTAATTTGGTCTTCCCTTTTTTAACCTGTGCAAAAACGATAGCATCCGGTGAGGTCTTAAAAGCGTATAGCGGAAGCTGAGGTTCTTGAATCCGGTCTCCAAACCAGTCGGCGAACGTGACGGCGCCGGTTTTATAATCGATCAATACGACTTGGCCCGTTTCTGTTTTATCGATGCGGTCGATCCGCAGGCGGATTTTCAATCCGGAAATTTCCAGGTGATCGTCTTTTTCCAGGTCGAGCACTTCAAACGGGGCGCGCAGCAATTCCTCATTCAACCAGTCCAGGATCAGATTGTGGACGCGTTCCAACTCCAGTTGATAAAACAGGTTCTGCCGTGCGATTCTGCCTTTCTGTTTATTCAGAGCTTTTTGGACAGCCTCGCGGACCGTTTGTTCCAGCCGGTTCTCCTTTTGCAGATTTTTGAGAGCATCCTGAGTCCGGGTTTGTCTCCAGAAAATTTCCAGCGCCTTGTGCACCAGAGTCCCGCGTTCCTGATGGTCGAAATCTAGTTCGGGAAATTCTTCTTTTTGTGCCTGCAGCCGGTGATGGGCAAAGGCGCGAAAGGGGCATTCCGCCTGATCTTTCAGGAAGCGGTAGCCCCCGCCGGGGCCGTTTTCCTCTAAAAGTTTTCTTTCGGTTTCAGTGACTGGCAGAATAAAGGGTTCCTCGATCTTTATAAGACCCGGTTCCAGGGAGAATTGATCTTTCAGGCGATGGGAAACGGGTTCGCCGGCATCCGCTTTCGCTTCTGAAGAAAGAAACGGGGCGATCAGCGGACTCATTTTCAACTCGACGTTTATTTCCCCGGTGGCATAGCTGAACACGGTACTGGATGACGCGTTGATCAATCGGCGTATGGAGTTTTCCGCAAACTCCAGTTCCCGCTGGGCGGTGGAATGCGGAAGGTTGTGCCTTTTTCGGATTTCGACAGGAAGGAATGGGTTGGGCGAGGGCAGGGCGGGGAGGACATCGGCGTGGCATCCCATGACCCACAAATGGTCAAAATGCATCCCCGACGATTCCAGCAGTCCCACCACCTGAATGGGCTGGTCTCTTGTTTTCTCCTGAAAGGGGTGGTTTTTGACCATTGCCGACAACGTTTCCACGGCCTTTCTTCGTGAAACGCGGTTGAGAACCGAATCCAGGGCGGCGAATTCATCGAGGCACCCCTTCCAGGCTTCATAAACCTGAAACTCCCGGCTGGTCAGGGTTCTGCCGGCACTGGGCCAACCCAGATCTTTTAAAAAATCCGAAAAAAGTTTTGCCCATTCACTCGGCGACCGGTTTTCTTTTTCTTTGAGGTGATCTTTCCAGCCGACAGCCAGACCGGTCAGATGAGTGGATTTTCCCGGCCCAATCAATTCATTCATTTCGGAAAGATAAACAGTCAGGGTTTTCCTTCTGAACAGCCTGCTCTCCAGAATGTGAACATCGGGCGACTGCGACCGGCCCACTGTTAGATAGGGGCTTCTCAGGACCGATGTGAAGGTTCTCAGAGGGACGGCGGGTTCCTGGATGGCCAGAATCTCAGCGGCGATATGGATCATGGGCTCTTCCCAAAGCGTGGGGCCCAGGGAAATATTGAAGGGGAGTTCTTTGTCCACCTCAGGAGTCACAGAAGCCGGGGCCAACTCGGCGCTCAACTCCCGCTTAAGTAGAGACCGGTAGAATTGCAGGTCTATCCCCACAATCCCGATTTTTTTTTCAGGCCGGTAATGGGCGCGCACCCAACGGGCACAATGGATCGCTTCGGTTTTTTTGTCCGCGAACTCACGCACCTCAATGCTCCTGCCTTCTGCCAGCGATTTTAAAGGGACCGATGCCTGCCCAGCAATTTCCGGGTTGAACTGGATGCGTACGTTGCAGGTTTTGAGAAAATCGAGCCAATTTTGAAACTGTGGAGTGATCTCCTCGAACCCGGCGAAAAGTATTTCCTTGGGAATGGGTATAAATCCCTGGCGCATGGCTTTTAAAACTTCATCCATTGCGCTGGCAGGGTCGAGGGCGCTCATCTCTTTTAACCGGGTTTCGTAAAGGGTCCGCCACTTATAAAATGCCCGCGATTCCTCCGTCAGGAAAAACTTTTCCTTGTTCAAGGGCAGGCGATGGCTCTGAATCAAAGCATGCGCTTTTGCCGCCTGTTTGGCGGTTTCATTCAGATGAAGCAGTTCGCGGATACTTTGTTGGCGGTCCTGCTGAACGATCTCTCCCCAGAGTTGCAACGACTGCGATTCCTTGAGGATGTATTTATCCGGCCAGGATTCCATCCACACCTGCTTCAGCCAGGCGGTCAGAGATAAAATTTCCGGTGTGTGCCAGACCTTATGTCCGAGAGCCAGTTGTTTTTCGTTGTGATCGAGAAGGAGCCAGCGGGCGAGACGGGAATTGACGGTGAGCGTGAGGCACGCATCGCTTAAAGAGCCTGTTGGCAGTGAGCTCATCAACCAGGGGGATGAAGGGAGAAAAGAAAAGCCGCCTTACCAGAGCGCGGCTTTAGGGTGTGTCCTGAACCCAGACCTCGCCGGTAGAGGTGGTTTCGCGTTTCCAGATGGGCGTGGTGCGCTTCAGTTCGGCGATCGCCCATTCGCAGGCTTCAAAGGCCTCTTTGCGGTGTTCTCCGGCGGCGACGATCAGGACGATGTTCTCGCCGATATCGATCTCACCGATGCGATGGATGATACTCATGTCGATGATCTTGTAATCCGCAATGGCTTTTACGCGGATTTCTTCCAGTTTCTTTTCCGCCATTTTGGGATAATGCTCGAAGTTCAGCTTAGTGATGTTCTCTCCCTTCGACAGCTCGCGGCCCGTTCCCAGAAAAACCACAATGCCGCCGATATTTTGGGAAACTTTTTTGATGGCTTCAATTTCATCGGTGACGACAAAATCTTCACGCTGAATTCTTACTTTCGACTCCATGACCGTGCTCATAGCGATTTCCTTATATTGATCCGCCGGAAAATGGGGGAAGAAAAGCCACTTCGTCTCCATCGTGGATGACAGTATTCAAATCGGCGACATCCTGGTTGACGGAAACCATGATCTTCTTTCCCCGAATCATTTCTCCGATCTGCGGTGTGGTTTTTGACAGGGTCTCTGACAATTGTTGAACCGTTGCCTGGCTTCCCAAATCCAACTGCTCTTCCTCTTTACCCGCAATGGATTTTAAGCTTGCAAAATACTTTAGAGTGACCATTTCGATATTTCTACCAGGACTCAGTGGTTCTGGTCGACGATGAGTTTTCCAGGTGCCAGAATTGTAGCGTGACCAATTCGGACTATTCTCTATTATACGTTCCCGATTTGCCGCCGGATTTATGGGAAAGGCCAATGTCGTTAAAAACCATTCCCTTATCCACGGCCTTGCACATGTCGTAGATAGTGAGAGCGGCGTGAGAAACCGCGGTCAGCGCTTCCATTTCCACGCCGGTTTTTCCAGTGACCTTCACCGTGGCCTCAATGGTTATGGAACACATTCCCGTGCCGGGGTCCGGGTCCAGATTGTCTGAAAAGCTGATGTCGACGTGCGTCAACGCCAGTGGATGACACATGGGAATCAAGTCGGATGTTTTTTTGGCGCCCATGATCCCGGCCACCTGGGCCACCGCCAGCACATCTCCTTTTTTGATCTGTCCTTCCTTGATCAGGCGCAGGGTGTCCGGCTGCATGTGGACTACACCTGTGGCTATGGCGACGCGCTCGGAAACGTTTTTGTCGCCGACGTCCACCATGCGGGCCCGGCCTTCTTCATTGAAATGCGTCAGCGGGTTGCTCATCAATCAATAGTACAATAGTTCAATTCGGAGTCAAGCCAAACACAGCCGCGGCTGTTTGCCTGGAGTCCGTAAAATAAGAAAGCCATGAGTCATTATTTTACCAAAAAATCACCTGTTCCGCATAATTCAGGGAGATCTTTGAGATTACTTTCTAGGAGGCGGCTCATAAAGCCCGAGGACATTGCCATCCGGGTCATGGAAATAGGCCAATTTACCATAGGGATACACCTTCACGCCCTCAAGGAAGGTGACCCCCTTTTGGAACAGTGCATCGATCGTTTGTTCAATCGGTTGAGCCGTGAAAGAAACACCCGCTCCCGGCGAAGATTTTCGGGGGACAATCTCGTCCACCTTGCACAACGCCAGACGCTGTCCAGAAACGAGGAATTCCGACCAATCCGCTTCTTTAAACAGCAGTTTTAAACCCAGAAGGTCCTGATAAAATTCGACGGCTCGGTCCATATCCGTGGTTGGATACCAGATATAGGCTATTTTTTCGATCATGGTTCGTTGTCTTCGTTTGGGGATTGATAAACATTTTGGTATTTTAAGAGCGCCACGCTAAATTCTGTTCAACTCATAAACCCAGCGCGCGTTAATATGCGGAAACGCCTCAGGCCGACCGCCACCGGAGATTCCATCTTTTGTCCCTTGTCAACATCGGTTTGATTCTTCTTTCCAGCCTCTCGCACGCCCTTTGGAATGTGCTCACCCAGACCAGCCAAAACTCACGCTATTTTTCCGGCTTGAAGGGGCTGTGGATCATCGCGATGGGACTCATATCCCTGCTGGTTTTTGATTTTCAGTGGAATCAATCCGATCTGCTTTTCTGGGCCGTGTTGTCAGGCATTTTGCATGGAGTATACATCCTCTGCCTGTCGCGTGCCTACAGTAATCAGGATATTTCCTATGTGTATCCCATCGCCCGGTCCGCCCCGGCATTTGTTCCCTTTTTGGCGTTTTATTTTCTCGGTGAGAAACTGAATGCATACACCTTCTTAGCGATTGCTGTCATATTGCTGGCCATTTACATTTTGCATTTCAAAGGACATCTGATCGAGGGATTCAAAAACCTGTGGGATGCCGTGCTTCACAAGGATCTGCGCTGGGCATTTTACACCCTCGCCCTGGTGGTGGCCTACAGTTTGGTGGATAAACGCGGAATGGATGTCTTTTTTGCACATTTTCCCGATCAGGCGTTCGCCAATGGAATCATATTTTTCTTTCTGGAATCTCTCGTCGGGTTCAGTCTTTATCTCGTTTACCTGTTCCGGGTGGAATCCGCACGGGACATTTTTCCGGTTTGGCAGCAGGAATGGAAAAAAGCCCTTGTCGCCGGAGTCGCCACTTTGGGTTCGTATGGTCTTATTTGCGTGGTCCTGCAATTTGAAGCGGTTAGCGCCGTGGTTTCCCTGCGGCAAACCAGTGTGCTGATGGTGGTTTACTGGGGATGCTGGAAACTGGGAGAACCGTTCGGCAAACAGCGAGTGCTTGCGGCGGGGCTGATGGTGCTCGGCATCGGGCTTCTTGGCTGGAACCCTTAAAATCCTTGTAAATTCACCTTTTAATCCTGGCGGGTTTTTGGGTTCATGATGAAAAAAATTTAATAATGAGACAGAGAGATTCATGGTTATACTAATTGGTGTTTGAGTGTCATTGTCTACATTCCCTAATAAAATCATCCTCCCTTCTTTTCTGCAAAGAGAGTCGGGAATTTGGAGGTGTCTAGTGTTGAGGACCAATCTTTCTCGCATATTTCAAAGTTTTCTCATTTTGTTGCTGCTTCTCACCTGGACCTCGGCGGAAGCGGCAAAACGGGAAACGAAAACCTTGACGTTGAAAAACGGGCTGGATGTCCTGCTGGTGCATGACCCCAAGGTGCACCGGAGCGCGGCGGCCCTGTCCGTCGGCGTGGGCCATCTCTATGATCCAAAGGAAAAAATGGGTCTGGCCCACTATCTCGAGCACATGCTGTTTCTGGGGACCAAAAAATTTCCCGAAGCGGGAAGCTACAAAAAATACCTCGGCGAAAATTCGGGAGCCAGTAACGCTTACACGGGCGGGGACATCACCAATTATTTTTTTGAAGTGTCGCATGATGCGTTTGAAGGCGCCCTCGACCGGTTCAGCGATTTTTTCAAGGCCCCGCTTTTTGACAAGACCTACGCCGAGAGGGAAGTCAACGCGGTGAACAGCGAACATGATAAAAATAAACTCAGCGATTCCTGGCGTGCCAATTATATTTCGGGCCTGATCGTTGAACCGGGTCACCCCGTGAGTCATTTTGGCACGGGAAACAAGGACACCCTGGCCGGCGACAATCAGCCCGCCCTGCTGGATTTTTATAAGAAGTATTATTCCGCTTCCATCATGAAGGTGTCGCTGCTTTCCAGCCTGCCGCTGGCGACTCAGGTGGAACTCGTCAAAAAATATTTCGAGGGAATTCCAGGTCATCCGGTGAAACTGCCGTTCATTGATCCCGATTATCGTAAGCCCCTCAAGGATAAATACCGCTTGTTGAAGATAAAGATGATCAAGGATGTCCGGTCGCTTGAAATCGAATTTCCTACCATACGCCTGAACGATCATCTGGACAGCAAGCCGGCTTCCATCGTTGCCTCCATTATCGGTTACGAAGGCAAGGGTTCTCTTTTATCCAAATTGAAGGAGGAAGGCCTGGTTCTTGGTCTGAGCGCCGGGGGAGGGTCGAGCCATCCCAATATCAACTCCATGAACATCAATGTGTCCCTGACCAAAAAGGGAGTGGAAAATTACGATCGCATCCTGGAAATGGTGTTTTCCTACATCGACCTGTTGAAAAAAAATGGGGTTGAAGAGTACACCTTTAAAGAGAATCAGGCCATGGCGCAGATCAATTTTGACTATAAAGACCCGGATGAAGGCATGGGATTTGTCGCGGGCCGTGCGGCCCTGATGCAAACCCATGAACTGAAAGATGTAGAAACACAGCCTTTCCTGTTCAAGAAATATGAACCTGAAGTCTACCAGCAGGTCCTGAAAACCTTGACCCCGGAGAACGCACTGGTTGTTCTGAAAACCAACTCGGTAGAAACCGATCAGGTGGCTCCGTTTTATGGTGCGGAATATTCCATCCGGGAAATCGGCGGAGAAAATTTCAATAAGTTGCAGGCCCCGGTTCAGGTCGCTGAATTCACGTATCCGGATGTGAATGAATTCATTCCTTACAACCTGAAGCTGGCGGAAGAAAAACCGCATCTGGTGAGGGATGATGACCTGGCCAAAGTCTGGTTTCAGTTCGACACCCGGTTCAAACAACCGAAAGTTTATATGAGCCTGCGCATCGAAACCCCCCGCGTCTACGACACGGTGAAGCATTCTCAACTTTCCAGTCTGTACACCGCCGCCCTGCGTGAAGGGTTGAATGAAATCGTTTATCCCATCCAACTGGCCGGTTTGTCCTACAGCCTGGGGTCCGAAAAGAAAGGAATCAACCTGACCATCGGCGGATATTCTGAAAGGATCGAGGAACTCCTGCGTCTGGTGATCAAAAATCTCAAAACCATAAAGATCGATCAGCAGAAATTTAACGACATTAAAGAGGCAAGGGTCCGTGGATTGCAGAACAACAAATACGGCAAGGCCTATTCCAGAGGCGGCTATTACCATCGGTTGATGCTGCTGGAAAAGCAATACGACGAAGAGCAGGCCCTGGCGGCGCTAAAGCCTTTGACTCTCGATGACGTTAAGTCCTATGCGGAAACGCTTTACGAAAAAGTTTACATCACCGGTCTGGCTTACGGGAACTGGACAGACGATAAAGTGAAGGAAAGCGTTCAGATTATCCTGGATGAAATCAAAAGCCGGCCCCTGCCCAAGGAAGAACGGTTTGAACAGGTGGTGGAGGTTCTGGACCCTGCGGAAAATGTCGTCTTTTCTCAAAAGGTCCTCGACAATAACAATTCGATGGCTTACGGACTGCAAATCGGCGAAAAATCGGTGGACCGGTCGGCAACCGCCCAGATGCTCGGTTCCATCATTGAAAGCGATTTTTACACGCAGATGCGGACCAAACAGCAACTCGGCTACATCGTCTGGAGTTTTCAACAAACTATCGAAGACCGCATGTTCATGCGGTTCGTGATTCAATCGGCGAATCACAGCCCGTTTGAATTGAAGCGCCGGGTCGAGGGCTGGTTGCAGAAAGCCGGAGAACTTCTCGACAATCTGACCGACGAAGAATTTGAGAAGCACCGCGCCAGCCGCATTGTATCGCTCGAAAAGCAGGGAGAAAGCATCGCCGAGGTCATGGGCGATTTGTATTACCTGGCGACGGAGGAAAAGGGTGATTTTGATTACAAAAAGAAACTCATCCGCGCCGTTAAGAAGCTTAAAAAAGAAGAGGTTGTTGCCGCCGGGCGAAAATGGCTCATGGATCAGGCAACGTCCCGTCTGGTGATTCTCATGCGGTCCAATAACAACGATGAGGCTTTGCCGGAAGGAGTCCTGTCCGAAGTGGATCAATTCAAAAATCGCAGAGGGGTTGAAGCGAAAAGTGGAGTGCCCGTGAGAACCGGTTCATGAAATTATTTTCACTGCTGAAGCGGGGAGCGAATCTGGTCAAGGTCGGCCATGCAGTTCGCTCCTTGAAAAACGCCACCGATGAAGACAAACGCCGCTGGGCGAAAAACTATCTGTTAGAGGTCTTGGGGCAATCCCGGGGCCTTCCCGCTAAAGTCGGGCAGTTCATGACTCTCGGGAAGGAGGATCAGGAGTTCAAAGGCACCCTCGATTCGGCTCTCGTGCCGATGCCCTTCGATCAGGTCGTTTCCATTTTAGAAGATAAATACCAGGCTCCGTTCAAAACGGTTTTCCGCCATTTAGATAAGGAATGCCGTCCCGCTTCTCTGGGGCAGGTGCATTTTGGCAAGCTTGCCGATGGAAGCAAAGTCGCGGTCAAAGTCCAATACCCCGAGATTGCCGAAAGTGTGGAAGCGGAAATGGACCTCATGGGCTGGATGCCGAAGGTGGGTCCCGTCGTCAAGTGGGGGTTCTCAATGGACGGTTACCGCGACGCCTTCTGGAGCAACTTTAAGAAAGAACTGGATTACCGTCAGGAGCTGGAGCACCAGCAAAAATACGCTGAGCTGGCGGCGCCGTTAAAAAATGTCATCGTTCCCAAAGTTTTTCCCGGCCTTTGTCATCCCACCATCCTCGTGCAGTCTCTCGAAGAAGGAATCGGGCTTGAGAAGGCGGAGACGTTGAGACAGAACCATCGCCAGTCCATCGGGCGCGCTTTGGTTCAGCATTATATCCACATGCTGTTCAGGCATGGGTTTGTCCACGCCGATCCGCATCCGGGAAATTTTGCCTTTCGGCAAACCTCGCGGGAAAATTTTTCCCTGATCGTTTACGATTACGGCTGTATTCTGCACATTCCCGATGAAGTCCGTTTGGGGCTGTTGCGCACCATCCTGGCTTTACAGAGCCACGAGTCTGTCGACCCGGTCGCCTGCCTCTCCATGATCGGGTTCGACCCAGAAAAACTTCAGGATCTGCGTTCGACGCTTCCCGCTCTCCTTCACGTATTATTCGAGCCGTTTCTTATCGAAGCGCCTTACGATATTAAAGATTGGCAGATGAGTGAGCGCTTTGACGGGATCGTCGGTGAAATGAAATGGTGGTTTCGGTCTGCCGCGCCTCCCGGTTTGATTTTTCTGATGCGCACCCTGCACGGGTTGTCCGTCATGCTGGAGCGTCTGGATGCTAAAATTCCCTGGCGGTTCATTCTGGATCGCTCGTGTTCCGACGTATATCCCGAGGCCAGGGCTATAGATATTCCCGAAGTTCCCTCGGCGCCTGAGAAAATCCTGCGTCTCGATGGGATCGCCCAGTATCTCAAGGTGAGCGTCATCAAAGCCAATGGCAATAAAGTAAGGCTCACCATGCCCGCGCGGGTGGCGGACAATTTAGAAGACATCATCGACCCTCCGGTGAAAGAGTCCATCGACCGGCAGAACATCGACATGGTCGCCATTCAAAAACGCGTCCGCGAAAGCGGTTTCATCCCCCAGACGCTGTTCGACCTGAAAGACTCCGAACGTGAAGTCCTCGTTTGGCTCGAGTAGTGAGGTTCCCTTAATATTTGAGGTCTGGTAGTATTGCTTCGCAAGTTGCAGGCGCATCCATGAACCCGCTATGGAGTCAGACATCAATTCCAAGCCTTCATATCAGTTTGAAGTTCCAGTGGCTCCCTTGCCTCTGGTCAGGCATTTTTCCTATCCGGTCACCAGACTGCTGGTGCGTACACCTTTGACGCCCAATCAAATTACGGCGATCTCTCTGGTGTTCGGCCTGGCGGCGGGGTTGGCCTGTCTGCCGGGAGACTATTTTTCGATTCTTATCGGATCGATTTTATTCCTGATCTGTTATGTGCTCGACAACTGCGACGGTGAGATTGCACGAATCAAAAATATGCGCAGTCGTTTCGGTATGCGTTTTGACACATTCGTCGACTGGCTGGTGCACGCGGTTTTCTTCACTTGTCTGGGCTGGGGGGCGACGGCGGCCACCGGGCAGGTGTGGTGGTTGTGGCTGGGAGTGGCGACTTCGGTCGGGGGTTGCATCAATTACGGCATAGAACTTTATAAGAACAGGACCGAACTCCATTCCACGGAACTGCCTCCCGGGGAATCGGCGGTCCGTGACGATGACACCAACATGGACCGCTTTGTATTGAACGCCCGCGTGATTCGCAGTGATTTCTGCTTCATCGCTCTGGTTCTGGCCATTGGCGGCGTATTGCCGTATCTGCTGGCGCCTGCCGCCATTGGCTCACAGGTTTACTGGGGATTGCAGTTCGCCAAAGCCGCCCGCCGCTGGCACGTTTGACCCCGCAACGCGGGGAGGAGAAGCCGGGCTGACAATTGCTTCGCCCACGAGCTCCGGAAAGCCTAAAACGCATCGTTCGTCTAAAGTGGGTCCAGCGTCACGCTGGCGTTTCAGTCACTCCATAGCTTTCATACCAGCCGCTCGATTTATTGACCACAGGGGCCTGCCACGCGATGAGCGACCCCGAATCGGCGGTTCAACATAGGCCAACCCGGAATGAAATACACCTGAGTCAAATTAGTAGTGATCCCATCTGGAAGGCCGTTTATTCCATTTTTCGATTTTCCACCAGACCCCCTATTGACAATCAGGGAAGCGGGCAACAGATTTAAAAGACCACATAAAATGTCCAGCAATAAGCAAAAATAAAGACTTTCAATATAAAACTAGACCTGTTGCTTGGGCCATCCCATAGGTTCCCCTCCATTTCGATGACCCAACTTTTCCCGCGAATAATTGTTTGAAAAGTGGCGACAGGGTCCCCTTTTGTGGAGGGAATCATGTTTAAATTCCTATTTTCCTTAATAATTTCAATAATTTTGGCTTCATCGATTTTTCTGTTTTTCAACCCAGGCTGGAGTGCAACCAAGGTCATCCCCCTGGGAGTGTCTCCAATAATAGCCACCGATTACATTCATTCGGTGATCGAAGCGGATCGAACCATTTACTCAAAAATGATCGTGGAGCGCCTTGGGGATGCCATTTCCTTAAAGGCAACGGAGAACTATCTACAAGAAAATACCCTGCCTCTTCCCGCTCAGTTCCTTTTATTGGCCTCGGAAAACGTTGCTTCCCAGGGATTGGGAATGACCTACCGGCTTATGAGTTTGTGGCCCATTAATCGCCAAAACGGCCCAACAGACAGTTTTGAAGAAAATGGGCTGAAGGAAGTAAGAAATAACCCGAATAAACCCTTTACGACCACTTTCACCTCAAAAGGGAAACGGATGTTCAAAGCCGTTTATCCTGACAAGGCGGTGAGCAAGTCCTGCGTCACCTGCCACAATGACCATCCAAAAAGTCCAAAAAAAGATTTCAAAATGGGTGATGTGATGGGTGGAATAAGTGTCACCATTCCTCTGGGCAAGAAAGATTTGGTTCCCGCTAAAGTGGTGGCCAATTACATCCATGCCGTTTTGGAATCGGACCGCATGATATATGCAGAATACGTCGTCAATCGGCTGCAAAATAACAATATTGTCAACGCCTCAGAACATTGGTGGAAAGATAAAGCTTTGTTGCTCCCGGCCCAGTTTTTACTCAACGCTTCCGATCTTATCGCCCATCAACGTATGGGGCTCATGTACAAACTTTACAGCCCGTGGCCGATCAATCAGTATAACCGGGCTGTGACCGAGTTCGAACAAAAAGGAATGGAAGTCGTCGCAAAGAACCCGAAAGAAGCGTTTATGGGAACCCATGAAGTCCATGACCGGCAATTCTTTGAGGCAGTCTATCCGGATCTGGCGGTTTCAGACTCTTGTGTCACCTGTCACAATACGCATCCCAATAGCCCTAAACGCGATTTTAAGCGCAATGATGTGATGGGAGGAATCATGTTGAGTTTTCCGGTCAAATAAAAAAGAATGAAAAAAAGAGGGGGGGGGAAAGGGGTCGGAAAGAGGTCGAAAGGAAAGGCGGCAAGTCTTGACTTGAGACAGCCTTTACTTTGTTTCAATGATTTCCCGAATTCTTAACAGCTGGCGGGAAAGTTTCCAGTCTGTTTTTATTCTTGTTTTCAATCGGCTACGACTCCAGCCACACGCTTAAGCCCGGCGAACCGAATTCCCCTGCCATTTCATCGGGAGCCGCATCTAACGGGGTGGCCGTAAAAATATTCCCAAACTTTCGTTCCCTGTAGGGGGAAGATCCAGGGTGTTCTGGATTCCTTCGCTATACCCCCTACGGGGCATGAAGGCAAAGGTGGAATAGCACAGCTCGCAATGAAGGACAGTAGGTTTGGCCTGCTCCAAACCCATCGCACTAAAACATTGGGTCCCGCGTTACGCTGGCGCTTCAGTCGCCCCATAGCTTTCATACCAGCCGCGCGATTTATTGACCACTCGGACAACAGACAGCATCACTGGAACCTCCACCAGCACGCCGACCACGGTGGCCAAGGCCGCGCCGGACTCAAAACCGAACAGGCTGATCGCCGTCGCCACCGCCAGTTCAAAAAAATTGCTGGAGGCGATGAGAGCCGACGGACCTGCCACACGATGAGCGACCCCGAATCGGCGGTTCAACAGATAGGCCAACCCGGAATTGAAATATACCTGAATCAAAATTGGAATCGCCAGAAGCACGATGATCATCGGCTGGTTGATGATCTGATTCCCCTGAAACCCGAACAGCAATACCAGAATGGCCAGAAGCGACAGGAGTGAAAAGGGGTGAAGCGATTGGAGCGTTTCTTCAAGTGCCGCTTCGCCATTCTGATTGACCAGTCGGTTTCTCCAGAAGTGGGCGGCAATGACCGGCACCACGATATAAAGCCCCACCGACAGCAACAACGTTTCCCAGGGGACGCTGATCGAGGAAAGCCCCAGTAGCAGGGCGACGATGGGAGCGAAGGCAATGATCATGATCACGTCGTTTAACGCCACCTGGCTCAACGTGAAATTGGCGTCGCCGTCCGTCAGATTGCTCCACACGAACACCATCGCCGTACAGGGAGCTGCGGCCAGAATGATGAGCCCGGCGATATAAGAGTCGATTTGTCCTGCGGGTAAATATTGGGAAAACAGGTTGGAGATGAACAGCCAGCCCAGAAGAGCCATGGAAAACGGCTTGACCGCCCAGTTGATAAATACCGTGACCGCGATGCCTTTCCAGTGCGAACGCACCTCGTGCAAGGCGCGAAAGTTGACCTTCAACAGCATGGGAATGATCATGACCCAGATCAGTACGGCGACCGGAATATTGACGTCGAATATTTTGGCGTTGCCGATGATCTGAAACGGTTGCGGCAGAAAATGGCCCAGCGTGATGCCCGCCACGATGCAAAGGAAGACCCATAGAGTTAAATAACGTTCGAAAATCCCCATTCCGCCGGATTTATTTTTAGGGCGCATTGCTTCACAGGCCGCGTTCACTTTGCGATTTCCTCAAGGCTTTTTTGCAATTCACCGGGGCTGAGTTTATCCGGAGGCAGGGCGATTAGCTTTTCGACGTACCGATCCAATTCCCGGTAAACCTTCTCGAACAGGCCCATTTTTTCGTGAAAGGGTCCTTTAAACGCCGCGGGGTCTTCCATGCCCCAATGGGCATTGGCTGGGCTTCCCGGCCAGACCGGGCAGACCTCGCCTGCGGCGTTGTCGCAAACGGTAATGACTGCGTCTATCGCCGGCGCGTTAGGAACCGTGAACTCATCCCAGCTTTTGCTTCGGAGCCGGTCAATGGGGTGGCCGTACGTATCAAGCAAGGCGATAGCCACGGGATTGACCTTGCCCACGGGATGACTTCCGGCGCTGTAAGCGCGAAAGCGTTTACCGCCGTATTTATTGATGAGCGCTTCCGCCAGAATACTGCGCGCCGAATTACCGGTGCACAGGATGAGAATGTTTATAGGTTTTGTCATCAGCAACACCCAGCGGTTTCAGGGTCCGTTTCATTCGGAACACAGCACGCAGTCTTTTCAGAAGTTTCATGGCTGAATAGGTCAGCATCCTCCATGTTCCGGTAAGTCTCCCAGGCGATGCCGCTGGGGTCTTCCACCCAGGTTTTATCGGATTTTGCGTAACAGCAGGTGGTTTCGCCTTCGTCAAAGGTTTGCATGTCAGCTTGCTTCAGACGCTCGCGCACATCGTCCAACTCTTCCGCGCTCTCAACCTGAAGACCGAGGTGGTCGATGCCGGGTTTAGCGCCGCGGGCGGAAATGGCGAAGTTGACTTTCGGGTCGTCCAGCATCCATTTGGCGTAATCCTCCTCGCACTTGGTCGGTTCACTGCCAAACAGTTTCGAGTAAAAGCCGATGGATTGCTTTAAATCATCTATGGAGACATGAATGTGTAGGCGTTTCATGAATGGTCTTCCTTATTTTGTGGTGGTTTTAGGAACACAGTCCGCAGGAGAATCGCAGTTCTCCACCTGACCCTGACAGCAGTTTTCCGTGAGGTAGGCCATCAGGTCGTTCATGCAATCGTAGTTGGCGGAATAAAACAGCGTCCGCCCCTCGCGGCGGCAGAGAATCAACCCGGCCTGTTTCAATTGATTGAGATGAAAGGACAGGGTGGACAGGGGCAGGTCCAGCCGTTCCCCGACTTTCCCCGCAGGAACCCCGTTCTTTCCGGCCTGAACCAGAAACCGGAAGATTTCCAGACGGCGCTCCTGAGCCAGTGCCGACAAAGCTGAAACCGCAGTATTAATTTCCATAATTCTAGAAATATCAAAATATTGATGATTTGTAAAGGGATTTTTTATGGATGGAGAGAGATTGTAAAAGAGTTTGCCTGATAAGGCCACCAATACCTATATTTGGGAGAAGGGATTCCTCATCAGGGGAAGGGGTGGAGGTTGATATGTTTTTTGGTGAAAAATGAATTCAGATCCATTCAGCATTTGAAAACGGGGTGTCGGGCGTAAGCCACTAATTATTATTTGGGATCCAGTGAGGATCTTATTTTAATTTTGCTCCTGAGTATTTTGTCATCCACTCAAAATGCTTTTGCCGGTAGTGGTCCCGTATATCCAACATTTGTGCATCTTCCTGAAAAGTAATAAAAATTTTTAAAAAAGAAGGGATTGCCATGAATTCTTTATCCTTTAGATGGGTAATCTGTGCTCCATCGGCAATGGTACTTGCAATTGTTGTTGTTTTTCTCCTGACCCCTGATGCCGGCATGGGTAAAGTTTTGGATGATAATGGAGAGCCTGTCATTCTACCGAACATCCTGCGTGAACCCAACGAGCAGGGGCCTGCCTGTTCAAACGCTTCTGTTTGGCAAGACTGGATCAAACACAAGGTCAGCCGGGTTACACCAGGATACGAAAAGGTTGCCGAGAAACTCAAAAAGGTGAGTGAGACGTTTGATTGCCATGGCAAACGCATTGTCTGGCAGGGAGCTCTTATTCAATCCATTCTTGAAACGGGCTATTTCCGTTTTGAGGGCGACGCGGACCCTGAAAAATTCAACATTGCAGGCGTCGGTATCACCCTGACTACAGATAAAAGTGAACAGGAAGATTTTGGAAATCTGGAAGACGGCATCAAGGCGTATTATCAACACCTTTGTCTTTATGCCACAAGCAAAAGGGTGAAAAATCTAATCGCCGAACGGACAAAAACGATGTCATCAGAAAAAATAAATATCATAAAGGGTTTCATAAAAAAAGACCCTCTTCGGGCGATAACCTTCAATGACCTGAAAGCCGATTTCCCAACGGGAATGAATAAAAAATTTAATGCGACAAATGCGAGTGAAAAATTTATAAATTTTGCTAAAAAATGGGTTGGCGTTAAGAAAAATGCCACTAACGCACAAATTATTGCGGCTTGGAATAAAAAGTGGGATCAGCATGACGAAACGGGGGGCACGACATTCACCTGGGCGGGTGATCCGTTTTACGGAATAAAAATGATGTCTCTTTTTGCTGATGGAACCAAATGGGTGGAGGACCGTTGCCAAGAAGCCAGCGACCAGGAAAGTGATCAAAAGAAAGCGGAATGGGTACTGCAGTCTCAGTCCTCCGAGGGAGAAAAGCCCCTCATAGGCAAGCATACCGTTAAAGATTTGTGTGTCACCGACTATACGATGTTGCGGGAAAAATGGGAGAGCAAAACCACTCAGCTGACATATGAATGGGAACAGTGGGTGACTAAAACGGGGGGATGTAAGAAGGGGAAACCTAAAAATTTGAAGAGAAAATATTGGAAGAAATGGGTCTACACGTTCAATGCCCCGCCAGGAAAACTTTCCGTGAGGCAAAAACTTGATCCCATCAAAGTTAACGGGGTGTTTACCTTTGGAGATGAATGGACGGGGGC
The DNA here is from genome assembly GCA_021604505.1 of Nitrospinaceae bacterium. Lineage (NCBI taxonomy): Bacteria > Pseudomonadati > Nitrospinota > Nitrospinia > Nitrospinales > Nitrospinaceae > Nitrospinaceae bacterium. Next base: position 1,223,853 of record BQJC01000001.1, read on the forward strand.
CGCCTCTGCCTCCTTAGTTGTAGGGACTTTCAATTACGCTAGCGGGCCTCCGGATTGGCTGTTGCCGAGCGAAAAAAACAGGCGTGGTGGTGGCAGCAAAGCCAGGGTTGGAAAGGGGAAAGAGAGCGACTCCATCACCTACAATCTTAAACCTCCCGAAAGCGATTGGCCGGATGAAATCTGGATTAAATTTTACATGGGCGCGGGGCATGGAGCGTACGTCCAGTGGCTCTACGAAAAGCAAAATTAGTGAAGGGTTAACGGACTCTGACGGCACCGTTCCTTTTTCAAGCAGGTTGTGAACAACATTGCTCAGGGTGACAGCATCTGTGTTTATCGGTGGTTGCTTTGCGCTTTCCGCACCCTCTGCAGTGGAAAATCACCACTTGGGCCATTTCCTTCTATTGTAGAGATAGGCTATTCCCCTGGCTGCATAATAGATCAGGATGGACCCGGGAAGGGCTACCAAGACACCAAAACCAAATCCATTAAGCGTTTCAGCGATTATCTCAAAAAATCTTTCCATAAAGTTATCCTGAGAAAAGTACGCTTGAACTCACCTCATACGACATCGCGAGCCGCATCAGCGGAGTGGCGATCCAGGGGTTCTGGATTTACCCCTGTGGGGCACGAAAATTAATGAGGAAACATCACGGCTTCGTTGCCGTTGGCTCCTCGCAATGACGGGTTGCGCAAAGTGCTCGGAGATATCGGCTTTGGGTCTTTGCGGTGAAATCCCCCCAACCCTTGTGATATTTTACCTTTGCCTTCATGCCCCGCAGGGGTATGTGATATTTTACCTTTGCCTTCATGCCCGGCAACGGGTACTTCATGGAAGGGGGAGCCTGGGGATTATTCGCAGGCGGCGATTTCGGCTTCGAGATCGGGCTTGACGGGGACCACTTCAACGGTTTTGCCCACGATCCCGCGGGTATTCTTGACGTTCAGCTTGTCAAACAGGAAGTCGAACTCGTTTTCCAGTTCTTTGCCGATTGCGGTTTTGATCTCGCTGGAGAGATCCCAGAATTGACGTTTGAATTCACCAAAGCCTTTTTTGCGGGTTTTGTAGATGAACTGTTCGTCGGTCATGCCGTCTTTCATTTCGTCGGCGAACCGGACCCGGAGGTGCTTGTAGATTTCTTGTTTAAAGTCGGCGGGGAAGTGTTTGCTGTCGTAGATCATGTTCTGAAAGTTGGTCGCCAGATGAATCTCGCTGGTCTCCAGTTCCGGAAACCGGTTGAACATTTCCCGGGGCAGTGTGGACGCCCCATGCTGAACCGCTCCCGCAAGACCGTAATCTTCCCTTGAGATTTTTGACAGTTTCCCCAGCGTGTCGAAATCCAGGTTCACCTCCGCCACCGTTCCGTCGGGGAGGGGGACGCCGCCGTGACTGGTTCCCGTTTGAATGGAAATCTTGCTGATGCCCTTGTCGCCGCCTTTTTCTTTTAATTTTTCATTGAAATTGTCCAGATAGGCGCGAAGCTCCTCCTCGGTGCTGTTTTGCTTGCCCACTTCACCGATTTCGCCACCCACGGAAATGGTGACGCCTTCCGGTTCAAGCTGGCGGATATAGCGGGTCAGTTTCACGCCGACCTCAAAATTCAAGCGTTGCTCTTCTTTGACATTCGGCTGGCTGAGATCGACGAGCGTGGAGGTGTCGATATCGATATTGTAAAACCCCGCTCCGATGCCACGCCGGATGAGGTCTTTCAGCCCGTTGATTTCTTTATCCGGGTCCAGAGCGTAATTTTTGGCGTTGACCTGGAAATGGTCTCCCTGGATGAAGACCGGCCCCGTATGGTTTTCCTTAATGGCCGCCGCCAGAATGATCGGCGCCATTTCATGTGGCGGCTGAAAGGTGTATCCGATTTCCGACTTGGCAATCTCGAAGATCAGCGCTCCGCAGTCGGCTTTGTGAGCGGACCGGAAGATGGAGCGGCACATGTCGTAGGACATGCCCCGGATATTGAGCGCCGGTACGGTGTACCCCTTATTTTCTCCACGGCCCCTAGCTTCATAAAGCCCCTGGATGGATGACGGGACAATGCCCAATTGCAGGGCGGCTGATTTAATCAGGTACCTCGCTAACCCTTTAGTTTCTTTATTATTATTAAAAATAGCGTTTTCCACCAGCACGTCGATGAAATCGTCCCGGAGTTTGTCCGAATTTTCCAGCTTGACGCTGCCGTTGTTCTGGGCCAGAACGCCTTTTAATTGACTGGTAATTTCATCTTGACTGGCAAATAACATCACACCCTCCTCAAGGAGTATTGCAGATAATTTTTATTATTTAGCGGCGAAATTTCATCCGGTTTTTGGATGATTCTCTCAGAACCAGACTCTATTGTCTGAAAAGGTACAGTTTTTGTGTACAAGGCTGGTATCGGTTATAATGTATTCGAGAAACCCGTTTATTTTAGCTAAAAATTCCAAATGAGGCAAAACATCTTTATTTTTAAGGAAACCGTTCCCACCCATGGGCCCGGGTTTTCAAAGACTTTGACGCTATGTGAAAACGGACGGAAGTCGATAAAAAATTTGCGTTTATTTAGATTTATTGTTGGCGGATCAAACGGAAACGGATTTTTTATGTTCCTGAAGGTAATTGAAAGTTCAGTAAAGGATTGGAAATACAGTGCTAATCAACCGGCTTTTAGTGTTGACAGCGAGGTATAATTTGCTAGAATCCGTCAGCAAGAGGCGAACGAATTTCCAACTTTCTATTCTTCGCAGGTTGAAGAATTAACCGTATACCTAACGACCTTTTCCAGTAATTTGACAATCCAACTCCTTTTTAATAAGGGAAGTTGCGAGGGAGAAATAAACCCCATGTTTAAAAATATTTATTTGCCCGTAGATAATTCCGACTATTCAAACGAATGCATTGAACTGGCTCTGGGATTTGCAAAACAAGGCGAAACCACCATCACCGCAAGCCATGTGTACGCGGCTAAAATGCATGATGTCCGTTTCCGACAAATGGAAAGCGGCCTGCCTGAAGAATATCAGGATGAGCAGGAACTCGAAAAACAGCGCAACATTCACGATCAGTTGATCACCAAAGGCATGGAAGTGATCACCGATTCGTATCTCGAAGTTCCCAAGAGAAGGTCCGCGGAAGAAAAAATGAAGTTTGTGGGCAAATCGCTCGAGGGCAGAAACTGGATCGAGCTGGTGCGGGATATCAAGGAATCGGATTATGATCTGGTGATCATGGGCGCTCTCGGGCTGGGAGCCATCAAAGATAGCCAGATGGGCACCGTGACCGAGCGGGTCATTCGCCGCATTCAAACCGACACGCTGATCGTTAAGAATATTCCAGAATTGCATGGGGAAAAAGCAACGAGCGGAAAAATCGTGGTTGCCGTTGATGGCAGCGGCCATGCCTATGGCGGGCTGAAAACCGCCATCGAAATGGCGAAACAGCTGAACCGGCCTTTGGAAGTCATTTCGACGTTCGACCCTTATTTCCATTACGCGATGTTCAACAGCCTGACCGGGGTTCTCACCAAAGAAGCCGGAAAAGTCTTCAAGTTTGAACAGCAGGAAAAACTGCACGAGGACATCATCGATAAAGGCCTGGCCAAGATTTACCAGGCGCATCTGGAAATTTCCAAAAAGATCGTAGAGGAAGAGGGCATCGAATGCACCATTCGCTTGCTGGATGGTAAGGTCTTCGAGAAAGTTTTGCAGTACGCCAGGGAAGAGAACCCGTACTTGCTGGTTTTGGGCCGCATCGGAGTGCACAGCGCACCGGACATGGACATCGGCGGAAATACCGAAAACCTGTTACGGCTGGTTCCGTGCAACGTTTATCTGTCCAGCAAAGTGTTCAAGCCGCCGATAGAAATGGAAGCCGAGGAAAGCATCGAATGGACCGCGGAGGCCAGAGAGCGCTTGAAGAAGATTCCGGGATTCGTTCGTCCCATGGCCACCAGCGCCATCCTGCGCTATGCTCTGGAAAGAGGGCACAGCATGATCACCTCCGGTGTCATCACCGAGGCGGTGGAAAATATTCTGCCCGCCGGCGCTATGCAGGCCATGCGGCAGATTGGGGAAAACATGCAGAATGAAGGTGTGGACCCAAGCAGTCCGGAAGTTCTCGGCAAACTAAAAGATCAGATGATGGAAGCGCATACCGGGAAAGCGCCGGAGGAAGTCACCCTTAAATGTACGAGTTGTGGAAGCATTCTGAAGGGAGACGTGGTCAAGTGCGGAGTCTGTAGCGCCACATCGGAACGGTTCCTGCCGATCGACAAGGAAGAGTTCAAACCGGATGAAACCGAGGAGAAGGAAGTCACCACCTTCACCACCTTCGATGACATCGAAGTCAACTGGACTCAGGAAGCGCTGGATTATCTCAATGAATTTCCCGAAGGGCATGTTCGTAGAAGAGCCCGCGCGCGTATCGAGAAGAACGCCCGCATCCAGAAAATATCCGCAATCTCCGTGGCCTTCGCCAGCAAAATTCTCAATGAAAAAGCCATCAAGGAAAATGTGGATGGCAAGGGCAAGACCAATGGAAACGGAAACCCCAAGACCATTCAGGAAGTCATGGAGTTTGGCGCAACATTCGATCCGGAAGATTTTAAATGGTCGAAAGAAGCCCTTGAACGGCTGGAGCGTGTTCCCAAAGGCTTCATGCGGGACAACACCCAGACTCGCGTGATGGGCTATGCCGGCGCAAACAATATCAAGGAAATTTCCCTGGAAGTCTGCGAAAAGGGAATCGCCGAATCCGTCAAATTGATGGAAGAGGCCATCGCTAATGGCGCCGGGTTGGATGATTTTCTGCCTAAAAAGGAGGTGGAAGCCTAGAAAATCAGGTTTCTATCGTTTAAGAATTTTAAAAGCCCCTTGACTGTTGATGGATATCAACGCGAGGGGCTTTTTTTTGCCAAATGCGGTCCCCTGGACCGGAATAAGATTAGATTTTTTGCCGGAAAACCCTTAAAATAGAGTGTAAGCTATTGTTAATTAAAGGGTATTGCTATGAGGTTCGCAATCACGTTATTGAGTTTTCCGGCTCTGATCTGGGCCTATGTCGTGGTTCCTCAACTGCACCAATTTGACTGGAAGTGGTTGATTCTGGGTTTTTTTATCTATTGTTACCTGTTGTTGCGATTTTTGTCCAAGGTTGTGGAATCACCCCAATATTATGGTTTTACTAAAGGCCGGTCCGGTAACGGGGAGACGGGCGGCGGTTATTTTGCTGACGGAGGTGCCGGTGGAGGGGATTGTGGCGGCGGCGGAGGTGGAGGCGACTGCTGAATCGTTTTGCTTTTTGGTTCTCCAATAAAATTGTATTATGACTTTTCCTTTCCAACTGGCCCGAAAAAAACTGGATTTTTTCCGATTGATGCTGAAATAATCCTCCCAACAGTAATTCGCAATTGAGCCTCATGTCCTTCACTCTGTACAAACGTCTATTTCAATATGTAAGACCCTACCTTTCCAAACTTATCCTGGCGATTTTCTTTTCCATCATCGTTGGGGCCATCGCGACGTCACCGGTTCCCCTGATTCAGAAAACCTTCGACAAAATTTTTGTCGAAAAGGACATGTTCATGCTGACCATGATTCCCCTGGTCCTGATTGGATTATATTTCATCAAGGGATGGTTGACGTACATTCAGAACCTGATCATTTTCGGAATTTCATGGGAACTTGTGGTTTCGGTTCGGGAAAAGTTATTTGCTCATATCCATCGATTGCCTTTCCAGTTTTTTGAAGCGAACGAAACGGGCCATCTTATTTCAAGAATCATCAATGATGTGGCCGTCATGCAGTCGACGGTCACCCGCATGTTGAAGGAAATCATGCAAAACGGCGCCATGGCCATTGGTTTGTTGGCCTGGCTGTTTTATTTGAAATGGCAATGGGCCATTATCGCGATCATCATTTTTCCCGTCATGGCTTTCCCGGTTTCCAATATTTCCAGAAAATTGAAAAAATTCAGCCATAAAGGACAGGAGATTCTGGCGAACGTCAATTCCACCATTCTGGAATCCTTCTCCGGAATAAAAATCGTTCGCGCGTTTAATCTGGAGTCCATTGAAAAAGATAAATTCAACCGCCACAGCGAAAATTTTCTCGGGGTGATGAAAAAAAACGTCAAGTACGTTGAAATCGTCTCGCCGCTTTTAGAATTTCTCGGCGTATTGAGCGCAGGGGTTGTTCTCTGGTACGGGGGCAGGCAGGTTCTAATGGGGGAGGTGAGCCAGGGGACGTTCATCGCCTTCGTTGTCGCCATGTTCATGCTTTACGGTCCGTTGCGGTTGTTGTTCAAGATCTATGCGAATATTCAAATTTCCCTGGCGGGCGCGGAGCGGGTATTTTCGATCCTGGATCAGGAGGAAGAAAAGTCCGACGAAGGCACAGAAATACTCAGTGAATTTAAAGATCGAATCGAGTTTCGCAGAGTGGCTTTTCGCTACCCGTCTCGAGACTCGATGGTGTTGAGCGATATTGATGTTGTCGTCAAAAAATCCGAGGTCCTAGCGATAGTGGGGATGAGCGGGGCAGGGAAAACCACTCTTGTCGATCTGTTGTTCCGTTTTTTTAATGTCACCTCTGGGGAAATCTTGATCGATGGAAAGGACATCCGGGAATATCGCATCGATTCCCTGCGTCAAAAACTGGCGTTGGTGACTCAGGAAACGTTTTTATTCAACGACACCATCTGGAATAACATCGCATTTGGAAAGCCCGGCGCTTCCAAAGAAGAAATTTTGCAAGCCGCGGAAGCCGCGCATGTGGATTTTTTTGTCAAGGTCATGGATGATGGCTACGAAACCGTGATCGGAGAGCGGGGCGTCAAACTTTCCGGCGGCCAGCGGCAAAGGATTTCGATTGCCAGGGCCATTTTGCGGGACGCGCCAATTCTGGTGCTTGACGAGGCCACCTCGGCCCTGGATTCAGAGTCGGAAAAACTGGTGCAGGATGCCTTACACAACCTCATGGAGCACCGAACCACATTCGTGATTGCACATCGCCTATCTACCATCAAGCACGCCGACCGCATCATCGTTCTGGATAAAGGGCGAATCGCCGAGACCGGCACCCATGAAACGCTTCTATCCGGCAGCGGTTTGTACCAGAAGTATTTTGAAATGCAGATGTTTGATGTGGGGGATGTATTGCGAGACACCAAGGAAATGGGGGAAGATGTTATTTAATAACGTATGCATCGAAGCATTGGCTTACCATCTGCCCAAAAATGTGGTCACCTCCGAAGACCTGGAAAACCAGATGGCCCCCCTTTATGAAAGGCTGAAGCTTCCAGCCGGCAGGTTGGAACTGATGAGCGGAATCCGCGAGCGCAGGTTTTGGGATAAAGGAGTGTTCCCAAGCGAAGTCGGTACTCTGGCCGGAGAGAAAACCCTTGAGAAATCCGGGTTCGATCGTTCCCAAATCGGTTGTCTGATCAACGCTTCCGTTTGCCGGGATTTTTTAGAACCCGCCACCGCTTCCGTGGTCCATCACAATTTGCGTCTGCCCAGGGAGTCACAGGTGTTCGATATTTCAAACGCCTGTTTAGGCGTTTTGAACGGAATGGTGCATGTGGCCGGCATGATTGAACTCGGCCACATTCAGGCGGGATTGGTGGTGGCCGGGGAGAATGGAGGTCCCCTGGTACAGAACACCATCGAAACTCTGATAGCCGACTCGACAATGACCCGCAAAGAGGTTAAAACGTCCTTTGCTTCTTTGACCATTGGCTCGGCGGCCGTTGCGGTATTGTTGACGCATCAAAAATTATCGCAATCGGGACATCGTCTTCTGGGAGGCGTTTCCTGCGCTGCCACCGAGTTCAATAACCTGTGCCGGGGAAACGATGACAGCGGCGGCGGTTCCAACTGGTCTCCGTTGATGGATACCGATGCGGAAACATTGATGCAGGAAGGCTGTTCCCTGGCCGGAAAAACCTGGGGCAGTTTTAAAGATACTTTGAAGTGGGAAAATGAAGATGTGGACCGGGTTTTTTGTCATCAGGTCGGAACAATGCACCGAAAACTTCTTTATGAGACGATCGGTCTGAGTTTGGAAAAAGATTTTTCCACCCTTGAAATTCTCGGAAACACCGGTGCGGCCTCACTTCCCACGACCCTGGCGATGGGCGAAGAGAAGGGCGCCTTGCAGTCTGGAAACAAAGCGGCTCTTTTAGGCATTGGCAGCGGGCTCAACTGCCTCATGCTGGGCGTTGAGTGGTGATTCGTTTCCAGCAATTCGAAGACCTTTATCCTTTTCAGCCGAAGTCATTGAGCCTCGGGCCACTCCGCTACAATTATCTGGACGAAGGAGAGGGCGAGCCGTTGTTGATGCTTCACGGCAATCCCACATGGTCCTTCTATTACCGTAACCTGGTTCTCGGTTTGCGGGATGAGTACCGCTGTGTCGTTCCGGATCATATCGGTAGCGGTTTTTCCGACAAACCCTTGCGATACAATTACACCCTGTCGCAGCACATCGAAAATTTAGAAGCTCTGATCGATTCCCTTGAACTGAAGAACATCACGCTGGTATTGCACGACTGGGGCGGAGCGATCGGGATGGGGTTTGCTGTCCGCCACCCGGAAAAGATTGCTCGAATTATTGTATTTAACACCGCCGCCTTTTTATCGCCTCATATTCCCGCCAGCATCAACTTTTGCCGGTTGCCTGTACTGGGTCCGATAGCGGTCCTTCTGTGTAATGCTTTCGTCCGGGGAGCATTCGCCCGTGCCTGTGTGCACCGGGAGCGTTTGACTCAAAAAGTCCGCGAGGGTTATCTGGCGCCGTACAACACCTATCCCAATCGGATCGGGATTTTGCGCTTCATTCAGGACATCCCCATGAACCCAAAAATTCCAAGCTATCCGGTTGTTAAAACGATTCAGGAAAAATTGGATCAGTTCCGTGACCGGCCCGTGATGATCGTCTGGGGCAAGCAGGATTTTTGTTTCAACGATCATTTTTTAAAACGTTGGGAGGAATATTTCCCCGATGCTGAAGTGCATGAGGTTGAGGATGCGGGGCATTACGTGGTGGAAGACGCGCATGAACGCATCGTCCCCTGGATGAAGGACTTTCTGCAAAAGTCTGCGTGACTGAAAAATGAAAATCGAATTTTTGTACTTTGAGAGTTGCGCGAACCACGAACAAGCTTTGAATCTTCTGCAAAAGATTTTGAAAGAGGAGGGCATTGAATCGCCGGTTGATTTGATAAAGGTTGAATCGGATGAGATGGCGGTAGAGTTAAAGTTCCCGGGATCTCCAACCATAAGGATAAACGGCCAGGATGTGGACCCACCCCAAGAAGCATCAGGGTTTAGTCAACAATGCCGCGTATACCATAACGATGGAATCCTTAAAGGGGTTCCATCGGAAGAGAAATTAAAAAAAATTATTAGACAGGGAATTGAATAATAATAAAAATTTCTATCAATCCCGCCAATTTTAAAAAATTCCATGATTGGTAAATTTCTTCCCAAAAGTCTTAAAAAGGAAATAAAGAAAACAAAACTGTGGAAATTGAATAACGCCCGTTCTCTTTCGGGAAATGCCAAACGCCTGGACTTATGCGCCGCGCAAATGGCCCATGTTCTGCATCTGGCAAATTTTCCGGGCAAACCGGTCGCTGAAAAAAATTGTCTCGAAATGGGTTCCGGCTGGGTGCTGACCCATGCGCTTGTATTGCATCTTCTCGGCGCCCAAAAGGTCATTGCGACGGATGTGGAAAATAATGCCTCTCCTCAGTTCATTAAGCGGTCGATAGAAAAATCAATTCCCTCGGTGGTTCGCGATATTCTGTCTCCCTTCGAAGATCACGGCAGGCTTCGCGAACGCTTGAACCGGTTATTGGCCATAGACCAATTTTCTTTTGACGTGTTGAAGGGTTTGGGAATTGAATACATCGCCCCGGTGGACATGACAAAATTTCAATATGAAAACAAAATTGACGCCGTATTCTCTTTTTCGGTCTTAGAGCACGTTCCTGCAAAAGACATCGACCCCATATTTGACAACTTGTTGAAAATAACATCGGGGCATGGGTTTATGATTCATAGTATCCACTTGGAGGATCATGCCGATTTTCAATTCCATCCGCTTAGATTTTTAACTGTTCCAAATGAAAAATACGATGAACATTGCGAGACCGAGAGGGGGAATAGAATCCGCGCTTCTCAATGGAAAGATTTAATACAAAAACTGGAAAATTCCAATTCCAAAGTATTGTATGAGTTTCAGCGGGACGCTGAGTTGTTGCCAAAAACGATTGACCCTTCCATCAAATACACCGATGAGAATGATCTGCGAACCAGCCATTTGGGGGTTTTGGTAGAAAAAAATCTCCGGGAATGATTTTGTAAAACAACAATTCTCCAAAAAAAACGGCGTCCCAGAGGAACGCCGTTTTCATTCAGATATTCTTTGATCCTAGTACCGGTACATGTCCGGTTTGTAGGGGCCCTCTACCGGAATATTCAAATAGTCCGCTTGTTCTTTCGTCAGCGTCGTCAACTTGACCCCAAGTTTTTCGAGATGCAGGCGCGCGACTTCCTCATCCAAAGATTTGGGAAGGGTGTAGACGCCGACTTCATACTTTTTGTTATACAACTCGATTTGGGCCAACACCTGATTGGTGAAGGAATTGGACATCACAAACGATGGATGCCCGGTCGCGCAACCCAGATTGACGAGGCGGCCTTCGGCCAGCAGGATGATGCTGTGTCCGTCGGGAAACGTGTATTTATCGACCTGCGGTTTGATTTCGAGTTTTTTGATGCCTGCAAACTGGTTCAATTGCTCGACCTGAATCTCAATATCGAAATGGCCGATGTTGCAGACGATGGCATCGTCTTTCATCGCTTCCATGTGCCCGATGGTGACGATGTCCTTGCACCCGGTGGTGGTGACGAAGATATTGCCTTCCTTGACCCCTTCCTCCATGGTGGTGACTTCGTATCCTTCCATAGCCGCCTGCAACGCACAAATCGGGTCGATTTCCGTGACCAGCACCCGCGCTCCCAGATCACGCATGGCTTTGGCGCAGCCTTTGCCGACATCCCCGTAACCGGCAACCACGACAACTTTTCCGGCCACCATGATGTCGGTGGCCCGTTTAATGCCGTCCGCCAATGATTCCCGGCAACCGTAGAGATTGTCGAATTTGGATTTGGTGACCGAGTCATTGACGTTCATGGCCGGAAGTTTTAGCGATCCGTCCTTGAGCATTTTGTAAAGATTGTGAACGCCGGTAGTTGTTTCCTCGGTAACCCCTTTGATTTCGGCGAGCAGTTCCGGGTGGTTCTTGTGAACGTAATAAGTCAGATCGCCGCCGTCGTCTAAAATCATGTTTGGACCCTGGTCGTTGTCGAAAAGCAGGGTCTGCCCGGTGCACCACCAATACTCCTCCTCCGTTTCTCCTTTCCAGGCGAAGACAGGAATGCCAGCTTTGGCAATGGCCGCCGCCGCATGGTCCTGAGTAGAAAATATATTGCAGGATGCCCAACGGACTTCCGCTCCCAGCTCGGTCAGGGTCTCTATCAATACGGCGGTTTGAATGGTCATGTGCAGGGACCCGGCGATTCTTGCTTTCTTCAGAGGTTTGGACTTTCCGTATTTTTTACGCAGGGCCATCAAACCGGGCATCTCTTTTTCGGCAAGAATCATTTCCTGCCTGCCCCAATCCGCCAGAGAGAGATCTTTGACTTTAAATTTTTCAGCGGCAGTGGCTGTGGACATTGTTTTCTCCTAAATATTAGTTGATTGAAGGTTGATCAAAATATGCGTGAATTTTGGTAATAACAATTAAATTGATAACGGTGAACCCCCTGTTGCGGGTTGGGCCAATCAGGGAAATTTTCGGATGAACACCCAAAAATTAAAAAATTCAACAGGTTACAGGCATTTCGAGAGAAACCCTGGCAGGGAATTGCCATGATAATCCCCAGTTTAAGGGGTTTTCATCGTTTCGTCCATAACAACTTTATGAAATAGGGGAGGTCCCTGTTCAATACAGTTTAATCCCGATTACAAAGAAAGTAAAGGGAAGTCAATGTAATAAGATCCTTTTCCTTCTTCAAGCTAGAGTGTTTTGCCAGGCGATCGAGGACGGCGGTCGGAGAAAGTTTCAGGCTCCCTGCGATTCTAGTTAGACGATATCTTTACGGTTTTATAGATGAAATTCTTGAAGCTGATGAATTTTTTTCTTTCATCGCGGTCCGTTTGAAAATCTTTGCCGCAGACATTCAATTTTACGGCAAGCCCCGGCAGGTTGGTTTGATAGCGGGATTTTGCCGCCAGAATGAGAGACTTCACCGTTTCGCGGGTCAGATGATTTTCCCGAAACGGACGGTGAATGCCCGACCAGAAATCTTCTTCTCCGGATTCCAAACGGTTGAGTAGCGTTTCCACGGACCGGTCCGGGTCCAATTCCGTTGCAGGTGAAACTTCCAGCGGCTGAGTCTGGCAAGCGGCCATGATGTCGGCTTTCTGAATGCGGGGCGTTTTTCTAAAAAGCATCGCTCTCAGCAGGATATTTTTTAGTTCCCTGACATTTCCGGGATAGCTGTAATTTTTCAGATGTTCAATGGCGTCCTTTTCCAGCTGCGGTGGCGACCCCTCGGCGGCGTCCTTTAAATATGTGCTGAAAAGAATGCCAAGAAAGTGCGTGGCCAGGTCCTCTATATCCTCGACTCGTTCGTGAAGGCTGGGAATTCTAAAGCTCAGCGCGTTCAAGCGGTGGTACAAGTCTTCCCGGAACCGGCCTTGCTTGATTTCCTCCTTGAGGTCCTTGTTCGTTGCCGCGATGAGAAATATTTTTGAATACCGGGGCTGATTTTCACCCAGTCTCAGGAAGACACCGGTATCGAGAAACCGCAAGAGTTGGACCTGGGTTTTCGGGTCGGCATCGCCAATTTCATCCAGAAAGACGACTCCGTTGTTGGCTTCCTCCAGAATTCCCTGGCGGTTGAATTCCGCTCCCGTGAACGCGCCTTTTTTATGGCCGAACAGTTCACTGTAAGTGAGGTCCCCGCTGTAGGCGGCAATATTCGTTTTTCTCACCGGGATTTTGTAATTCGGGCCTTTTGCATTTTGGAAGATTTCCGTCAGCCGGGAATAAATGTTGCTGAAGAAAAATTCCTTTCCGGTTCCCGTTTCGCCGCTGAGGAGCAGGCAGGGGAGACCGGGAAGCGCCTCGTGCTGCTCCCCTGAGATCCAGTGGATCATGCGGTTGCAGATCGACTCCACCACAATGTTGATTTGATCGACCAACGCATGAATCTTATCGCTTTTTCCGATCACGTTGCCAAAATAATAGGAAGATACTTTCGGGTCGCGGTATTCGATGTCCTGCCTGAGTTGTGTGATTTCCTGGCGCAGGTCTTCGATCTGCTTCAGGTTGTGGAATTGCCGGCTGATCAGGCTGGCGATGATTTGCAGAATGCGTTTATGTTCTTCATTGAAATTGTTTTTCCTGAAACTGTCCTGATTGATCACTCCAAGAACGTTGTTGCCATAAATGATCGGGACGGCCAGTTCGGACCGGATCGCGGGAGACAGGTTTTTATAGAATCCTTGAGTTTGCCGCTCCTCGTTGATGTCGTTGACCAGAATGGGCCGCGCCAGATGAGCGCAATGACCTGTCATGGATTTCATGCTGGCAGTGAGTTCCCCCGCGCCAACGGGCAGGGGAGGGATTCTGCTTTTCATCCAGCCACGCGATTTGGCGCCGATCGGTTTGCCTTCCGCATCCTCCACCACCAGCCAGGGTTTCCCTTCAATGATATTTAACACGGATATCGTTCCGCTATCGGCGCCGATCAATTCCGAAGTCTTGTCGAGAATTTTGTGCAGAAAGGTTTGCAGGGAATTTTCTTCGCTGGAGAGGAGTTCCTCGATTTCCCCCAGAACCTGAATTTCAATGCGCTCGGGGCTGTCTTCCAGGATCAATTTTTCCACCATGGAAGCGTGCTCTTTCAAGAGCATTTTCTCAAATTCGCTGAATTGATAGGCACGGCTGGTGTAATAGTTGACCGCGCACAAAAACTGCCCGTTTTTTTTATTGAAAACCAGAAACTGGTACAGGGAAACCAGGGCGATTTCTTCGGCGACCTGCTTGCGGGCAAATTTTTCCGCCATGACGTCCTCAATATAAACCGATTCCAGCTTGCGGTCGCGGACCACCAGACCCAGAGCCGGGTCGTATTTGACTGTCAGGTTGAGCAGACTGTCGTCGCTGAGGATGCTGATTTGATCCTTATTGCTGTAAACCAGAGCGTCTTTTTTTTGCTTGGAAAAAACCGCCAGCACCTCTACTTTGTCGGAAGGTTTGGATGATTTTGTTCTTGGATTTTGAGTGGAAGAAGGAACCCACACCGATGCCAGGGTGAGATCGTCCAGAAGGTTCACCGCCGAGCGCACCAGTCGCCAGGCGGCTTCTTTTTTCCGTGCAAGGTCGAGGTGCTTGGAAAAGGAGATCTGCTGATGGAACCGCTTGGCCCGCTCCATGGTTGCACTGTTTTCCGCCAGAAAAGAAGTGATCTCCCAGATATCCGATTCCGACAAAAACTCGCCGTCTTCACCCCAGTCGAGACTCAAGGTTCCAAACGGGCGCAGTTGATGGGAGATCGGAAACACCGCCGAGGCTTTGATCCCGGATATTTTTTCAAAGGGATTTCTGAATTTGGCGGATCCCCCTGGCAGGTTCCAGGAAAGCAAGACCTGGTTTTCGATGAAGGCCTGCGACATGATCGATGCCTTGGGGGATATGAACTGAGTGATGCGTTGCTCCTCCGGTTGGTTCTGGCCGGTCACGTATTGACAGATAAGCATCCCTTCGTAAAGATCTTCCAGGTAAATGCGCACCATTTTGCACCGAAAGCGGTTCTTGAGGCCGGTGGCGGTGTAGTGCAGAATGTCGGAGAGATTTTCCTTGCCGAATTTCTGCAAGGTCTGGCGCAATTTTTCAAGTTCGCTCATAAGAAAACGCTCAAATTGAATGTTTTGAGTATATTTTTAACACAGTATGCCAGCAATATACAATCATGATGATGAGTTATGAGGGGCGAAATTTGAACGGTTTCGGGAAAAAATTGCTCCTTACCGTTGGCTGGGCAGGAAAAAATTTCCTTTTGCTTTCCGACGGGCGCGTACAGATTTTCGCTGGACCCGGTTTTCTCAAACAAGGCGTTAAAATTCAAATGGATTTTTGAGGAAAAATTGAACGGATTTTCAACACCATTGGCACATATCTTGCGAAGTAAATAGCAATTAAAATAGTTGAGGATGCCATGCTGATCGACCGATTGTTATTTTCCGATACCGTTCCAGCGATGATGAAAAAGAGCCTGGACTTTAACTCCACCCGGCATCTGCTCATTTCCAACAATATTTCGCAGATGGACACACCCGGTTACAAGGCGCACGATGTCGATTTTAAAAGCCAGTTGCGGGAAGCCGTGGGAAGCAAGTCCCAACTCAATTTGCGCACGACGCACGAGAACCACTACGGGCCTGGGATGGCGGCGGTCAAGGGGATCACGCCGCTTCCTTATGAGCAGGATCATCTGGCCAAATCGAACGGCAACAATGTGAACATCGACTATGAAATGGCAAAACTGGCGGAAAACCAGATCGACTTCAATGCCGTGACGCAATTCATGATGAAGCGCGGATCAACCGTTAGAAGCGCCGTGACCGAACTGCCACAGCAATAAAAAGTTAATTGAATGAGGCGAAACAGCCGAATAAGGAATAGATTGACAATTAACGGGTTAAGGATTAACTTGGTAGAGACACAAAATTCAGGTAAGAAGCCGTGAAAGACATCACCATACAAAGCAATTTAAAGGCCCTCCAGGGGGGCGTCCCGGCGGGAAAGATCGAGTTGCGGGAGGACGCTCAGGGAGCAAATGGCCCCTCATTTGCCGAAACCCTCACGCAGTCCTTGGAAAAGGTGAATGATCTGCAAAAAGAAGCCGACGCAGCCATTCAGGATTTTGTCTCCGGCGAGACCCGCAATATCACCGAAACCATGGTCGCCGTCAACAAGGCCGATCTGGCGTTTCGGCTGACCATGCAGGTGCGCAACAAAATCGTCGAAGCCTATCAGGAAGTCCTGCGTACCCAGATTTAACGCAAATTCAGCGAATCCGCTCAAAAGCCTCTGGAGAATCGTCTCCGGGGGCTTTTTTTTTGGTGGCGTGACGCTGGGCCCGATATTGTCGTGCGATGTATCCTTCACCGCTCGCAGTTTCATTGCAAAGGGAGTTTCTTCCTCTCCCAAGGGGGGAGAGGGTTGAGGTGAGAAGGAATGTCAGCCCTTTTGCCGGGATATTTCCTCTTGCGCACGGGGTCCCAAACGCGGTTAAATAAACCTTATTCCATTAATTGGACCGAATTTTCCTTACAGGGGATTGAACCATGAATCGAATACTTAAACGCGGAATGATTGGACTGGCGGGAATCATTATTTCCTTTTCAATGGCATCCACCACCTGGGCACAGGCCGGTGGACACGCCAGCGTCGGATTGGGTCATGGCGAGGAAGGCTATCTGCACCTTCAAGAGATGGTCAAGCATCTGGAATTCAGCCTTAAAATGCCCGATGCCTCAGAAGAACTGAAAACCCACGCCAACGTATCTTTGCGACATGCCAAGGAAGCGTTGAAGCATTATAACGAAGCGCTCAAACACGCCAGTGAATCCCTCGGAAGACCGGCAAATAATCCCATGATGGGCGGCGGTTCCGGTGGCGGCGGGATGCGGGAGGAAGGTTCCGGTCACCAGCACGACGAGGGCTCGCATTGAGCTTTTTGGGTTGATGCTAGGCTATGAAAGGTTTTATTAGATATGTCGTTTTGGCCAGAAGCAGGCTTTTGGTTAACGCCCACATCAACCGCGCGAGGTACGAACACCCGGCGTTCGAAGTGAGCAAGTTTCATGTGTTTGTTAGACACGCTCGTGTTTATGTATAAACATATTGAAACCTTCATTTTTTGAAGGAGGCTTAAAAAGCTTTGTGATTGCCTCAAACTCAGCGTCTGTGGTAAATGCACTCCCTTCAGATTTTCCCCTGCTTCTTTTTCTTAGTTGCTGCTTGCAAACCTCGTTGCTTACGTCTAGATAGTGAAGGGTATGTGGTACATTTGCTGTTTCATAGAGGCCACGGAACCATTCTCGTTGACCTACAGTATTTGCTGGGAAGTCCATCACAACAGAAACACCGTGAGACAACAGAGAAACCACATGATTTAATATACTTTTTGCAAGCGGGGAGCATATTTTATGTAATCAGAAAAAGTCGCAATTTCATCTGGAAAGAGCTGTGAAAGCCATTCATCCTCAACAAGTGAAATCGCCTTATTTTCCTCGGCTAATTTTCTAGCCAGAGTGGATTTCCCAGCCGCCATTTTCCCGTAGAAAAAGTGCAATGTTGTTTCTTCGCTCATTTATTTCCTTGTGCGACCCCTATTTCCTCTGAACTCTTAAACTCCCGGCAAATTAACGTGACATCCGTCTTGCTCAAATTTTCTTGAGTCAGTTCGCAGAAGAATTTCCCTTCACTCTTTTTACGGTTGTAGCGGCAGGTCCGGCACTGTCCAAAGGGCTTCATTCCGTTTAACTGCTGCATCTTCTGCAGCAGTTGCTGAAGCCCATCGATCAATTGATTCTGCTTTGTTTCTGGCACATCTTCCCAGGCCCTCAGCACCGTCTGAGCGGGCAGAGCCTCTCCTAATAGCTTCCTTCCCATCTTCGTCACATTTAGATGCACGATCCTGCCATCTTTTTTATCGGGACTTTTCTGGATGAACCCTTTTCTTTCCAGGGCCATGAGGGTTTGCGACACCGTTCCCTTGGTCAGGCCTAAATATTCCGTCACTCCCTGAGGGGTGTTTGAGTAGCGATTGGCGCGACTCAGAAAATCCAGGGCGCTCAGCTGTATGGGCTGAAGGTCGTAATCCGCCCCCGCCTGGCGGGTCTCTGAGCGAAGCAGTTGGGATATTCGCTCGATATATTCGTGTATTAGGGAAGCGCTCATAATTATTTATTGTATCGAATCAAAACTAATTTGACAAATGAATTTCCATGGTCTATATTTCATTAAGTATCGAGTCAATACTAGTAAAAACGATCACTTTCAGGAGGTAAATCCAATGAAGCTCATTGCGGCATGTTTAACGGCGGTATGTCTCTATATCTCTGCGCCCGGAGCGTACGCAGACAGTGGAAAGGTTGAATATCCGGAAGGTTACCGTCAGTGGGTGCATATCAAGTCCATGCTCCTTGAGCCCGGACATCCTTTGGAAAACCCGTTTCAGGGCTTGCACCATGTTTACGGCAATAAGAACGCGTTGAAAGGGTTTGAAAACGGCAGTTTTCCGGATGGTTCCGTCCTGGTATTCGATCTTTTGCAATACAGCCGGGGCGGCCATGCCATTCAGGAAGGCGAGAGAAAGTTAATCGGCGTGATGAAAAAGGATAGCATGGCATTCAGTGCCACTGGCGGGTGGGGGTTTGAAGCGTTCCCCAAAAACTCCAAAAAAGACCGCATCGTGAAGGATGGAGGAAAAAGCTGTTTTCAGTGCCACACCTCTCAAAGGGAACACGATTTCGTTTTTTCCCGTTTGAGAAAATAAGATTGGCTGAATGGGTCATTGAAAAATTGCGCGGAACAAATACAATTTTTTTAAAAAAGAAAGGACAAAATCGTGCACAAGAAAAACTTTAAGATGAAAGCATTCTTTTTATTAATTTTTTTCTGCCTACCGGCCATTACTGTTGCCACAGAGGACGACGGCTCCATCCTGAAAATCATTTCTCCAAAAAATGCAACGGTAGTGGGAAAAGAGGTGGAAGTTAAATATGAGCTTCAAAAAGGCACTCAGGCAGATCACGTCCATGCCTTTGTGGATGGAGAATATCAAAAAGGTTTCAAAGGGACCCTGACCGGGCTCACTCCGGGTAAACACGAAATAACCCTTAAAGTCGCCAACTCGGATCATGATCTTTTGGCAATCTCCGAGACCATTGTGATTGAGGTGAAGTAGTAAGTAACAATTCTATAACTTTACAGAAAGGATAAAACAATGAACAAAGCTGTTTTTTATCATGCCGGATGCCCCGTATGCGTCGAGGCCGAACAACGGTTTGTCACCGCCCTGAATCCATCGGAATATCAGGTGGAGGAAGTTCATTTAGGCAATGAAAAAGGCCGCATCAGCGAAGCCGAAGCATCGGGTGTAAAATCAGTCCCCGCGTTGGTTGTCGGAGGAACTCCCTTCCACATTAACTTTGGAGCTTCCATCAGCGACTTGAAATAAGCCTTGATGAATAACCGGTGGCAGGCGCCGCTGCCGGTTATTCTCTATTCAACTCTTACACAAATATCCTCTCCCTGCACTTCAACAGGGAAGACCTGGGTTTTGAGGGCCGGGTCGATATTGCAGTCTCCGGTCTTCAAGTCGAAGCGGTAGCCGTGGTTCGGGCATTTGATGCCGAAGCCGTCCAGCGTTCCGCGGATCAGGGGCGCCGTTTTTTTATGCGGACAGGTGTCGAAGATGGCGTAGTATTGCCCCTCTATATTGAAGATGCTGATCTTCTTACCTTGCACCTCCACCCGTTTGCGGGCATCCGGGGGGATTTCCTCGACTCTGGCGACGGGAATGAATTTGCTCATACACCCTCCGCAGGCAAATCAGGGTTCGCGCTCCAGTCCCACCACGAGCCGTCGTAATTGCGCACCGAATACCCCAGACTGCGGAACGCGTAGTAGGCCATGCCCGAGCGGATGCCTCCGGTACAATACACCACAATCTCCTGATCACGGCGAATGCCCTTTTCCTGCAGCAGGGTGGACAAATCCTCACGTTTCTTTAATACCCCTTCTTGGGTAAAAAACTCTTCCCAGGGAATGTGAATGGCTTTGGGAATGTGGCCGCCGCGCTTCGATCCATAGGGCGTGTCGCCATCGTATTCTTTTTTTGTGCGATTATCGATGATCGCCAGCTTACCCGATTCCAGGTTGGCGTGAATCCATGAACCCACCGCCGCAACCGCATCATCCAGACGAATATCTTTCGCCGATAAGGAGGAAGGAGAAACCGGTCCCTGCTTGCCCCTTTCAATTTCACCGCCGGACTGTTTCCACGAATCCAGCCCTCCGGTCAAGATATGAACCGATTGGAAGCCGAAACGCTCAAACATCCATAAAAAGCGTCCATCGGTGCGCCAGCGGTCGGTTGGATCTCCGTAGATGACGATAATTTTCTGTTTGTCGATGCCCAGAGGTTGCAGTTGGCCGACGATAAATTGCGGGTCTTCGATCAATATTCCTTGAACGCCGCCCACTTTATGCGTGAAATCACGCCAGTCGGGCAGGTTCACCGAGCCTGGGATATGCCCCAGAAAATACTTCCAGCCGGACCGTGTATCGATGACGACGGTCGCATCTTCTGGGAGGCTCCGCAACTGTTCCGCGGTCATGGAAACAGAGTTTTCCACAGCCTTTGCCGGGGCCGGAGCCGCATTCCAACCCAGGGAAATAAGGAGAACGGCGGTCAAAAAGAACCCCTTAATTTTTCTTGACAAGTCCCCGTTATCGTTAGTAATATCATGCTTCATTTTTAATGCCTTTCAATCTAAATAAGCGTAAGAAAATCCGCTATTTACTGCGGTCCGATTTTTAAAACAGGAAATTTTGGGCTTCCAATATTAAGTGGTCATTGGGAAATTTCCGAGCCCGGAATTTCTTTCTGTATTTATTGGTCTGTTTAGATCCGTGCGACACTATAAGTAAACCGCGAACGGCGGATCAGAACAAGAAAATTATTCAATGATAACCGTTTTCCCAACTGTAATTAAGACAACAAAAATCAGCAATGGGTTTCCAGGATTTGTGGAGGAGCTATGACGACGAGCGACAACGAGAAAGAAAACGAGTCTAAAGAGGATAAGAAAGACGCGACAGACGACCGGCTCGAGGAAATTAAAAAGGAGGAGCAGGAGGACGCAAGTTCCTACTATGCTCAAGGCAAGGAGGAAACCCCTGACCTGAAGGAAGAGTTTGAAACGCCGGTTCCCGAGGTCGACAAGGCCAAGGAAGATATGAATTTGTTGCGCGCCGTCGCTTTTCTGGGTTTTGGATTGGCCGCTCTGGCGATCATCTTTATTCTGTTCTTCATCCGCGACCTCGATGAGCGGGTGGGCGGAGTGGATTCTGCAGTCACCAAAGTGGATTCCGCGGTAAACAAACTTGAAGACACGATCGGTCCCTTAAAATCTGAAGTTGAGACAAGCATCAAAGCCGTTGAGGCTAATCTCAATGCAGTGGCCCAGACCGTTGCCGGATTGCAAGGCAAGATGGGCGATTATGAGAAGTCAATGGCCATCATGGAATTGAAACGCGCCTTGGTGATGGTCCAGGGAATTTCGATGGGATCCGATAGTGGAGTTCAGTCGAAATCCTCCGAGGTGGCGGCCAGCATTCAATCCCTGTTAAGCGAGTTGAGCGCAGGCACAGCGACCGCTCAGGAACCTGCCGGAGAGATACAGGTCCAGGAAGCGGCTGAGGAGTCAGCACCGCCTGCTATGGAAGAACCCGCAGCATCTGAACCGGAAGAAGCCGCTGAAGAAGAAACTGCTGAGGAAGAAGCCGCTGAAGAAGGTGAAGAAGGTGAAGAGGAAGCCTCGGGCGAATCCGAAGAGGGCGAGTCTGAAGAAGGCGAGTCTGAGGAAGCAGGCGAAGAATCAGGAGAAGCCGAAGAAGGCGAGTCTGAAGAAGGTGAATCTGAGGAAGGCGAGTCTGAAGAAAGTGAATCTGAGGAAGCAGGCGAAGAATCAGGAGAAGCCGAGGAAGAAGCCGCCGAGGAGACTGCCGAAGAAGCTTCTGAAGAAGGAGACGCCGAAGAACCTGCGGGTGACGAGGCAGCAGAAGCGGCTGCCGAAGGGGACGAACTTCCCACCGTTGAAGAACTTCTTGCAGAGTGACAGTGAGTTTAAAACAGCCTGTCGGCTGTTTTAAACTGTGATCCGGTCCACCTTGACAGCAAGCCATTATTGCCTCACGGTTTGTTGCAATTTGTCAGTCACGAGGTGACTTCGAAAATACGATTCGGTTCCAATATTGTAAATAACGAACCGCAAGCAAACCTCACCGACCCTCAATATGCCAGCAATCAAATTTGTCATCTCCATACTGTTTCTAATCTGCCTCGCCGCCTTTGCAGTGTTGAATCGCGGCTCGGTTCCGGTTTTCTATTACGACCTGCAGTTCTTAAAACAATCCCTGGAGGTTCCCTTAGTTCTGGTCGTTCTTATTCCCTTTGCCATGGGGTTCGTGATTGCATGGTCGTTCATGGTCGTGAATCGGGTGAAATCCAATGCCATGATAAACAAAAGGAACCGCACCATCGCATCCCTGAACGAGGAATTGGAGCGCTTTAAAGCTCATCCTCAGATACCCGCATCGGTCAGCAGTCAGCATCGAGATTAACCCCTCCACACCGTCGGAGTTCTTTTAACGATTCCTATCGAGACTATAAGTCGTCGAGAATTTTCTGACGTTTAATATGATATTCCTCATCATTTATTAAGCCATCCTGTTTCAAATCCTCAAGAATATTCAGCCGGTTTTTTATATCCAAACTTTGCGGGCCGGGACGGACAGGTTGTTTTTCTTCAGAAAGAAGAGGAAGTTGGATGATTCCTTTGGAATCGGGTTTGATCTTATTAAATACCACCCAATTGGTGAGGTCTTGCGTAAGACCCTTAATTTTTTCCTTCGTTTTATAAGACTGATGGGTGAGCGGAACCAAACGCCAGGGAAAGCCACTGACGGAAAAATCATCCACGGTTCTTCGTTTTTTTTGAATGGCAGTCAATCGCCAATGGAGCCCCTCGAAGGTTAAAAAAGTATCTCCCGCCAGAATAGTTTTTCCAGAAGCATTTTTTACCCGGAAAACGATGCGTTGATTCCGGTCGGCCAGTAAAAAATTTTTCCGAATCATGGGCGCCAGACGCCGGGTCAGAGCGGTATTGAACACCCGTCTCTTATTGGACCAGGAGACTCCTCTTTTTTGATAGGCCAGGGAACTCATGATTTTATTAAGCGCAACGATGTCGAACCGGTAGGGTTGAATCATTTTCAGATTGTAATTTTGTATTTCACCGTATTCGAACGATTGGACCGAAACAGATATTTTAAAGGCATCTGTTGGAAGTTGTGCCGCAAGGATGGCTTTAGGGAAAAATAAAATATAGAGGCAGGATAAAGCTATAATTCGTAATTGGCCCCGTTCTGGTTTTAATAGGCCATAGTTGAAATTTGCCATATAAAATGCCAAGAAAAAATCAATAGGCCAGAACGATTCCCAGAACTCCCGTATGTTCCTTCTCCGGGTGAAAGCGGTTGGTATCTTCAATATCAGCCGTAACTTCGGCGAGTAGATTTAGGTTTCTCATCAAGTAGTAGGTCAGATTTGCGGTAACCGTATTGGCATCGAGTTCTTGTCGTCCGTACACCTTGACCCGGTTATACAGGAGAGACAAAAGCCAATCCTCCTTAAATTTCTTAGTCACCCCCGCAAACCCTCCCCATGAACGGGTATCATCCACGGGACCCGTCCTGAACTTCGGGTTCGAGTCTTCTCCGTAAAGAAAATTTCCCCAAAGGTTCCAGTCTTCAAACAACCAGAAACTAAATACCGGTCCTACCCTGAAAAATTCATTGCGGATTTTAGCAGAATTTTTTCCCCGGCCACTATAGGCATAAACTCCTATATTTTGTTCACCTAGCGAAAAATCCACTTTGCCATAGAAATTCTTAAAATTGTCCGAATCAAAATTTCGATCACTGTCCGCAACGCCAATCCCGTTGCCGTTGGCTACCCCCGCGACCAGTCCCATGCCGAGGTTTTCGGTCACATCGAAATTGTAAGTCATTTCGACGACGCGGTCGTAAGTGAGGCGAAACCCGCTATCGCTGATAGCCGTGACATAATAAGTAAAGTCCTGAAACGTGAGACGCTGTTCGCGGGGAAACAGCACGTCCGTCACCTGGAACTGGCCGAATCGGAGATCGAGATCGACGTCTTTATACGCGTCGTTTAAATGGATAAAAGCATCCTCGACGCCGCCCGTGTCCCCCCGTTCATCAAAAAGAAAGTAGAAATAATAGGAGATCTTTTCAGTCAGCGGTGCGCTGGATAATATTTTAATAGTGAAGGGGCCTTCAAAATCCGTGTTGGTTTCCGTGTCGTTTCGGACCCTGAAAAACGAATCGGCGCGAATGGCCAAAGGCAGGTGGTTTAAAAGCTGCAACTTTTCGTCACCCGTCTCGACGTTTTGTTCAGCGAGATCATTTTCGGCAAAGCGGTAACCGTTTCCTGCAAACGCTTCCCCGAAGCTGTTGAGTTTGGGAAATCCTATATGACAGGTCGTACAGCTTATCTTGTAATTTCTGGCAAACAGGGGAATGGCTTCAGCCATACTGGCCATTAAATGGAAAGCGGGCAAGAGTACAAAAAATGAAGTGACAATGAACTTTATTCCCGCATTTTTTACCATTGAGAACCCCCTTTAACCACTCAACAACAATCGAATGCAATCAATCGTGACGCCATCTTATATGTGGACTTTGAAGAAATTTGAATACCGATGAGTAACTTATACCACTATTTCTTCAAAAACATAATAGGGCCTAAAATTTCATATTTTTGATTTTGATAACCAAACTTATTTTCTATTTAAAGTTATCTTCGGGTTGTTGCTGGGTGACGCAATGGATGGAACCAAACCCCTGCACCAGTTCCCGGCAGGGGATGGGGACGACCTCTCGCTCCGGGAATGCTTCCTGTAGGATGGACCGCGCCTTTATATCGTTTGCTTTGTTGTAAGCGGGAAGCAGAACCGATCGGTTTCCAATATAAAAGTTGGCGTAGCTCGCAGGCAATCGACCAGTGGGCCCTGTGACTTTTCCCGGCATGGGCAGGCGGATGATGTTCATCGCATTGCCATCCTGATCGGTGGCGGATTTCAGCGTGTCGTAGTTGTCTTTCAAACCCTTATAGTTTGAATCGCTGGAGTCTTCTTCATAAGCGCAGAGAATGGTGGTGGGATTGACAAATCGGGCGAGATTGTCGATGTGGCCGTCGGTGTCGTCGCCTTCCATTCCGCCCTTCAGCCAGAGGACTGTTTTCACTCCAAGATAATTTTTCAAGAAACCTTCCATGGTGTCTTTATCCATTCCCCCGTTGCGATTGGGGTTGAGCAGACACGGCTCCGTGGTCAGACAAGTCCCCCTGCCGTTGACATCGATGGCGCCTCCTTCCAGCACGATGCCCGGCTCGAAGGTTGGCAGATTCAATAACTGCGCGATTTTTCCCGCGGTTTCATTGTCGTGCAGTAAGTCGTCGTACTTGCCGCCCCAGGAATCGAACTCCCAATTGTTGAAGGCAGTCTTCCGTTTTTCCTTTTCCCCGCTCACCAGAAAGTTGGGGCCGTAGTCGCGAATCCAGGCGTCTTTTGTCGGAATGATGTGCAAGCGAACCCGGTCGAGCGTAATTCCTGCATTGCGGATCTTATTTTCTACAGATTTTTGGGAGGCCTGGTCGTTCACCAGAATATGGACCTCTTCACCGGGAACGAGAACGCGAATCATGGCGAGGTAGGTTTTCTCGACTTCGGGTAAAACGGACCGGTCCCAGGTTTCCCGGTTGTGCGGCCAGGCGAGCCATGTGGCGGCGTGCGGTTCCCATTCCGCGGGCATGCGGTAACCCTGTGCGGCGGGATAGGGGCGGTCAGTCATTCGGGTCGTGATAAATCTGGTTGATTCCCCGGTAAGCATCGATCCGGCGGTCGCGGAGAAACGGCCAACTCTGGCGGGTGGTTTCAATTTGCGACAGATCGCAGGCGGCGATGAGAATCTCGGGAGAATCGTTCCCTGCCTGGGCCAGAGTTTCCCCAAAGGGATTGCAGATGAACGAACGGCCCCAGAACTTTAAAGCGTCTTCCTCGCCCACCCGGTTGGCGGCGGCGAGAAACACCCCATTGGCAATGGCATGACCCCGTTGCACCGTTTCCCAGGCGGAAATCTGCTGGTCCACTTGCCCGGCATCAGACTGCTGGAACCCGATCGCCGTCGGATAAAAAAGAAACTGCGCGCCGGAAAGGGCCGTCAATCGCGCCGCTTCCGGGAACCATTGATCCCAGCAGATAAGCACCCCGACCCGTCCATAGCGGGTGGCAAAACTTCGAAAGCCGGAGTCTCCGGGAGTGAAGTAGAATTTTTCATAGAAGCAGGGATCGTCCGGGATGTGCATTTTTCGGTACTTGCCGGCGATCGATCCGTCGGCGTCGATGATCACAGCGGAATTGTGATAAATGCCCTCGGTCCGCTTCTCAAATAGAGGTACGATGATGACGATCTCAAGTTTAGCCGCCAGCTTGCTGAGTTCTTCCGTACTGCGGCCGGGAATGGTTTCCGCCAGGGAAAACAATTCCGCGTCCTCCGTCTGGCAAAAATAGCGGGACCGGAACAGCTCCTGCAGGCAGACGATTTGCGCGCCTTTTTGGGAGGCTGCGGTGATCGCTCGAACGGCATCTTGCAGGTTTTTTGCAGGATCGGTTGAGCAGGCGGCCTGAATCAGGCCCAATGTGATGGTTTTGTTATCCGGGGTTGCCATTGATGCGTGTGCAGCTTCTTTGTCAGACGTTGAAAACGCTGAGTATAAGGAAGTTTCCCTGCAATCTCAATCGCGAAATACAAACCGGGAGGATTTCCCAAACGCATTGTTTCCTATGGTCATTTGTGCTACAAAAGAAGGACCAATTAAAAGAGATGGTCGTAAAACCGACTCCCTTTGGCGGCGACTGAGCCAGACAAACTCAACAAAACCAGCCATCCCGAAATTTAAAACCATGTGGGTTAAAGAAGCGTTCAGAGATTACTACAAGCCGAAACTTCGCCGCGAATTGAAGCGCGATCCAAGCCAGGAAGAAATGGATCAGCGTTTTGAGGAGATCTACAGCCAGGTCAATTGCACGCTATTGGTTGGAATCAAGGAAGGCGTGGGCATCTATTTTTATGAAATCGCCAAGTTCACCCTGGAAGAGTTCAATACCTTTCGCGACCGGCCAGAAGAATATTTGTTCGAGCGGTTTGGCGGCGGTAACTATAAACTGAATTTTTACGAAGGGCCTTCCTTCATTGTCTGCGTGAATTTCAAACCGGAGGGCGAACCCAGGTGGCAGCACCTTCTACCCAAAAAAGCAGGAATTCCTCAAGAATAAAAAGCTGAGTCACCCTAAAGAAACTTTCTTTTAATCTGCAAATTCACCTCTTTTTTAATTGATGGATCAAACCTTAAATTACCCTCAATTGGGAACTCTTGATTTTGCCGGCCGGATAAAAACCGTGACCGGGTTCCTGAAGGACCCGGCGGCTCAGGTAACCGTCGAAGGACTTTCAGGCGCATCGCGGGCCCTCTTCCTCGCGCATCTTAAGAAGAACCTTCGCCGGCCCATTGTTTTGCTCACTGCCGACCAGAATACCGGGGAAGCCCTTTTAGGCGATTTAAAATATTTTTTCCGCTACGAAAAAATTCGCAGTCAACCGCAGTTTTTCCCCACCTGGGAAATCTTGCCCTACGAGCATATCTCCCCGTTGAGTGAAGTGTCCGGCGAGCGCTTGTCGATTCTCGATCAGTTGCTGCACGGAGGCTGTCCCTTTCTGGTGGTTCCCGTGGAAGCCGCCATGCAATCGGTGGTTCCAAAATCCGTGCTTGGAAAACAGGTGTTTCCCGTTAAGAAAGGCGATTCGCTGGAGCGCGAATTGCTGGAAACCTGCCTGATGGATAACGGCTACTCGCGCGTCCACATGGTCGAGGACCGCGGTGAATTCAGCGTGCGCGGTGACATTGTGGATATTTTTCAGTCGGCGGCGGCGAACCCCATACGCGTCGAGTTTTTCGGCGATCAGGTGGAATCGTTGCGAGAATTTGATATCAGCTCGCAGGTCTCCATTCAGGAGATTGCCGACACAAAAATCCTGCCCGTGCGGGAAATCATGCTGACCCCGGAAGAGATCCAACGCGGCGTGGATAATATTCTGTCCTTTGCCAGGGAAAACGATTTCGACCGGACCCGGCTCAAGGAAGTGGTGGATCGCATCGAGCATTTGGGCGGGTTTTCAGGGATTGAGCGTTTTGCTCCTTTCTTTTACCCGGAAAAGGAAAATCTGTTCGACTATCTGCCGCCGGAAACCCTGGTGGTGGTGGACGAGGAAGACCTGGTGCGCGCCAAATGCGACCAATACGAAGAACTCATACAAACCGAGTATGAGAACTCCCTGGAAAATGGAGACATCGCTTCACCTCCTGAAAGTTTTTATTTAAACGCTCAAGACATGAAATCGCGTTTCGATGCCATCGGAAAACTGTCCCTGAATTCTCTCAAACTGTCCGATGCAGAATCATCAAACGTAGTGCATTTCGATATTCAACCGATTCCTTTGATGCGCGGAAAATTCGATGCCCTGGCGGAGCGCGCCCTCGAATGGCAGGAAGAGGGCCTGGAAGTCATCCTGGTCGCTCCGACCAAAGGTCACGTACGGCGCGTTCACCAGTTGCTCGATGAATATGGCCTGGAACTCGCGGTGGACAAAGGCTTGATCAGTTCCGGGTTTAAAATCCGCGACCTGGGAAAGGTTTTTGTCGCTGAAAGCGAGGTTTTTGGA
Organism: Nitrospinaceae bacterium; assembly: GCA_021604505.1. Lineage (NCBI taxonomy): Bacteria > Pseudomonadati > Nitrospinota > Nitrospinia > Nitrospinales > Nitrospinaceae > Nitrospinaceae bacterium. Next base: position 1,252,573 of record BQJC01000001.1, read on the forward strand.
CGTTCCCACAAACACCGGTACCGGCGCAAGCCCAAGTCGCAGAGTTTTCAACGCGGATTCAAAGACCTCAAGCCCGACGATTTTCTGGTGCACGTCGAATACGGAATCGGTCAGTACATGGGAACCCGTGAACTGAAAACCGGGGTCGGAAGCGGCGAGTTTCTGGAAATCCTTTATGCCGATGACGAAAAACTTTATATCCCAATGGACGGATTGGGATACATCCAAAAGTATATGGGCTCAGGCGAGACCCAGCCGCCGCTCAGTAAAATGGGAGGCGTCGCCTGGCAGCGACAGAAGTCCCGTGCCAAGAAAGCCATTCAGGAAATGGCCGAAGACCTGCTCAAACTGTACGCCGCCCGGGCGATCACCGAAAAAGCCGCTTATACGGGAAACGCCGTGGCCACCCAGGAATTTGCCGATTCGTTTGAATTTGAGGAGACGGACGACCAGCTAAAGGCCATCGACGAAATCGACGAAGACCTCGAACAGCAAAAACCGATGGACCGCCTGGTCTGCGGCGATGTCGGTTACGGTAAAACAGAGGTGGCGATGCGCGCCGCGTTTAAGGTGATCTCGGACAAACGGCAGGTCGCCGTTCTGGTTCCGACGACGATCCTTGCGCAACAGCATTTGAACACGTTTCGAGAACGCTTTCGCAATTATCCCGTCAATATCGAACAGGTGAGCCGGTTTCGCAGTCCCAGGCAGCAAAAGGAAACTCTGGCCAGGCTGAGTACGGGAGAACTGGATATCATCATCGGAACCCATCGCATCCTTTCCAAAGACGTCAAATTTGCAGATCTTGGGCTGATCATTATCGACGAAGAACAGCGCTTCGGCGTTAAGCACAAAGAGAAGCTGAAAAAACTGCGCGCCTCGGTCGATATCCTGACCTTGACGGCGACGCCCATCCCCAGAACCCTGCACTTTTCTTTAATGGGAGTCCGCGATCTGAGCGTGATCGAAACCCCGCCCAGCGACCGGCTGGCGGTCAAAACCTTTGTGCGGAAATTCGACGAGAAAGTAATTCGGGAGGCCATTTTGCGGGAACTGGATCGCGGCGGACAGATCTTTTTTGTACACAACAAGATTCACAGCATACAGTCCGTGCAGGAGATGATTCACAGAATCGTCCCGCAAGTGCGGATTGGAATCGCGCACGGCCAGTTGCCGGAACACCAGCTGGAAGAGGTCATGAAAAAGTTCATGGACCATGAGGTCGACCTTCTGCTGAGCACCACCATCGTTGAATCCGGTCTGGATATTCCCTCCGCAAACACCATCATCATCAACCGCGCCGACCAGTTCGGGTTGGCGCAATTGTATCAATTGCGGGGCCGGGTGGGGCGCTACAAACATCAGGCTTACGCGTATCTATTGATTCCCGGTACCCTGGCCATCACTCCCGAAGCTCGAAAAAGAATCTGCGCTATCGAAGAAATGAGCGAACTGGGAGCCGGATTTCAATTGGCCGCCAGGGATATGGAAATTCGCGGGGTCGGGGACATGCTGGGGCACAAACAGTCCGGGCAAATCTCTGCTATTGGGTTCGACTTGTATTGCAAGCTGATTGAAGAGACGGTCCAGGAAATCAAAGGCGAAAAAGTCGCCGCTAAAATTGAACCTGAAATCGACTTCATGGTCAAAGGCTACATCCCCAAGGACTATATCGAAAATCTCAACCAGCGGTTGGAGGTGTACCGGACCATTCAAACGATTGCGGAACTGGAAGAATGCGAATCCCTGAGAAATGAACTGCTGGATCGTTATGGAAAATCCCCGGAACCGGTAGAGAAATTGTTGCAGTTATTGGAAATAAGGGTTTTTTGTCAAAAGCTTCATATCTCGAAAGCCAAACTAAAAGGCAATCTGGCTTACCTCACCGTGGAGCCGGGCACACCCATGAGTCCGGCAAGCATGGCATCCTTGACCGACGACCGGCTGAAATTTATTTCCGAGTATCAGATAAGTATCAAGATCGACCGTAAAGGATGGAAGCAGGACATGGAAAAGGTCAAACATTATCTTAATGCTTTGCTCGGAGACGCACACCGTGAATAGGTCGACAGGCTTGTTGTTCTTCAAGCGCTCCCATGTTAGTCTTTTGTTTTTAATGTTATTGGCAACAGTGGCGTGTTCACCGGACGGGAATACCCCCGATGGAATCAAGGACAGCGTCACCATCGCCAAAGTCAATGAAGAGGGCATCAGCATCGGGGAGTTTAGAAAAAGCATCGAAAAGAACAAAAGAAAATACCGAGTGGATTCCAGCGAGCCCGTGGATTCGGATTCCTATCTGTGGCTCAAGACAGATGCTTTGAACGGGTTGATTCAAAAGACATTATTCAAGCAGGAGGCCAAAAAAAGAGATATATCCCTCACTGCGGAGGAGACTGCGGATTTCATCAGACAGGCCAAGGACGGGTATTCGGAAGACACCTTCAATAAGTATCTGGGGATTGAAGACATTACCGAAGAAGAATGGGAAAACGATTTGAAAAATAACCTGTTGATAAAAAAATTGATTGATGAGCAGGTGAATAGTAAAGTGTCTGTCAATGAAGAGGAATTACGTCAATATTTTGAAGAGCATGAGGTCGAGTTTCACAAGGGGAAACAGGTAAAAGCATTACATATCATGGTTGAAACCGAAGAGGAAGCTCTGGCGATTAAAAAACAGCTCGACTCCGACGCCAGGGATTTTTCTGATTTGGCCCGCGAACTTTCACTCGGACCGGAAGGCGCGGAAGGGGGCGATTTAGGCTACCTCGAACAAGGTCATATGCCTGCGGAACTTGAAGACATTTTTAAGTTGAAGGTGGGTGAAGTGAGCAACGTGATCCGCACCCCCTACGGAAGTCATATTTTCAAAGTGGTGGATAAGAAAAAAGATCAGAAAATGAGTTTTGAGGAATCTAAAAAAATAATCCACGACAAACTGCTCCGGGAACGTCAGGATACGGCGTTTCATGCGTGGCTGTCTGAATTGAAGGAAAAAGCGAACATTGAGATTGAACATGAAGTTTTGGCAAAAGTCAGTTAAGCCGGTTTCCGCGCTATTGGGTTTGGCGTTGACTCTGTTGGTGGCCCACCCTGTTTCGGCAAGAGTGGTGGACCGGGTCGTGGCGAAGGTCAATGGCGAAATCATCACCCAGAGTTCCGTTGAAGAAAGGGTTGCCGTTGCGGTCCAGCAACTGAACGCTTCTGGAAACCCATCCGAGTTCACGGAAAAGGACATCATCGAAAAAACCCTGAATGCGATCATCGAAGAAAAACTACAACTTCAGGAAGCCAAAAAATCGGGGTTGGAGGTCGATGACGAATCCGTTGAAAATGCTTTTAAGGATATCCAAAAAAGAAATAACATCACGGCAGAGCAAATGCAGGCCATGCTGGAACAAGAAGGCCGTTCCATGGAGCAATATAAGGAAGTGATCCGCGACCAGATTCTGGTGACCAAGGTGGTGCAGTTTCATATGGGAAAATCAGGCTCTGTGACCAAAAAGCAGATCAAGAAATATTATTTTGAGAATCAAAAGGAATTCTGGCAGCCAAGGCAACCCTTTGTACGCCATCTTTTACTGATTGCCGATGAAAGCGCCACTCCAGAGCAAAAACGGTTAAAAAAAATCAAGGCCAATGAGATCCTGCGACAGATTCGCTCAGGAAAAGATTTCAACGAGATGGCTAAAAAGCATTCGGAAGATGTCTCCGCAAGCTCCGGCGGCGAAATCGGATTATTAAAGAAAGGCCATTTAGTTCCCGAATTCGAAGAAGTGGCTTTCTCGCTGAAACCGGGAGAAATCAGTGATGTGGTCGAAAGCCGTTACGGCTACCACATCATCAAAGTGGACAGCGTCATTCCTGGGAAAGCGCAGCCCATCGATGAAGTCAAAGATAAAATCGAACAAGCCCTGCAGATGCAAAACCGGAAAGACAAATACGATGAGTGGATGAATGAACTTAAAAAAGATGCCATGATTCAAATCACATTGTTTGAAGAAAAGAACCCGAAGGAAAACACGAATCAGGATCTTTTCCTGGAAAAAGCTCAGACGCCCTCTGAGCGTGAGACCCATTGGGAGGAAGCTTCCAATGTAAAAAATAAATCAGCCCTTAAAAACGTGGGCCTGAAAGGCAACAATTTCAAGGAAATCAAAAACAAATTGTCCTTTATCAAAAGACTGCGAAAACACGAAAAAATCTCGGAAGAGGAATATCAGGCAAGGAAGCAGGATTTGCTTGATCAATTATAAGAAGTTTTTCCCGTTGTAACTTTTCTATCAGTAGATCCTTCTTGCCGTCAATGATCGAGTTGCTGCATCCCTTTTCTCTTCTTTAAGAATCCCCGCTTGCAAGAATAAGGTTATGAAAAATTTTCTGGAAAAATCCACGCTGGCCCTTTCCCGCATGGTTTCTTCTGGCGATAAGATCGTCGTCGCGGTGTCCGGTGGTCCCGACTCGGTGGCGCTCTTGCACCTTCTCAACGAAACCCGCAGGGAATTTGATGTCAGCCTCACCGTAGCCCATTTGGACCATATGGCCCGGGGAAAGGAATCGGAAGAGGATGCCCGCTTCGTGGAGGAACTAGGAGAGAAACTGGGACTGGAAACATTCATTGAAAGAGTTGACATCCGGACCGAAAAGGAAAAATTGAAAACTTCGTTCCAGGAGTCTGCCCGGATTCTTCGTTACCGTTTTTTGCTTTCGATCATGAAACGTTGCAACGCCAACCGGTTGGCGCTGGGGCATAATGCCGATGACCAGGTGGAAACCGTCTTATTGAATCTCCTGCGCGGCAGTGGTTTGAAAGGGTTGGCGGGAATGCCGGAAAAAAGAGGAGAGATCATCCGGCCATTGATTGACTGCACCCGGACGGAAATCGAAGCGTATCTTGATGCCCGGAGCATTGAGAGCAGGACCGATAGTACCAACGCCAGCCATAAATATGTACGCAATCGAATTCGGCGGGAACTGCTTCCGGTTCTTAAGACTTTCAATGAAAATATCACCGCGAACCTTTTGGAAACCGCGAAAATCATCCGCGATGACGATGGATGCCTTCAAGGTCAGGTCCGCCAATTGTATCCACAAATTGCGATGCCAATAAATGCGAACCAGGGAGTGGTGCTGGATCGTGAAAAGTTCAACGAGCAGGCGCCTGCTCTGCAAAAGCGTCTGGTGAGACAGGCCATTGCAACTGTTCAGGGAAACCTTCGTCGTATTTCCACGAAACACATTCAACAAGTTCTGGAGTTATTTTGCGATTCTTCGGCGGATAAAAAGATCGACCTTCCCGGTCCGTTGCTGGTGGTCAGCCGTTTAAATGGCGTTGAATTTCAAAAAAGCGCATCTTACGAAAGGTCCAGAGCGGTTGCGGTCGTGGAAAACGACCTGCCCGCAACCGAATTGCAAATTCCCGGGGCCACCGAGATTCATAAAGCCGGAATCCGCTTACAGGCGCGGATTCTCACCCCGGAAAGCCGGGTGAAGGATTTTGACAAGGGTCCGCGCCGGGCTTTTTTCGACTATGATAAAACCGGAACCGGCATTAAAGCCCGTTTTTTCAAGCCGGGGGACCGGTTTATTCCCCTGGGTATGAAAGGCCGGAAAAAACTGAAGTCTTTTTTTATCGACGAGAAAATTCCAAAAAAATCAAGAGAATCCATTCCCATCTTGACAACCGCGGAGGACGATATTATATGGGTTTACGGGGGAAGGATCTCTGATGAATTCCGGGTCACCGAAGAAACCCGCGCCGTCCTTTGTATCGAGGGAGATGGGGATTTTCAAACATTTCCCCATTGAATAATGCACTCCCTATCCATCCGGTTTGTGGTAAGATTAATTAGAGCCAGTGGCACCATTCTCTAATAAAGGAGAAAGTTTTGAATCAATTTTATAGAAATTTAGCGCTTTGGTTGGTCATCGGACTGATTCTTATCGGTCTTTTTAATATTTTCAATAAACCCATCACCAGCCAATCTGAAATCATATACAGCGATTTTATGGAACAGGTGGACAAGGGCCAGATCACGGAAGTTGTGATCCAGGGCGATAATATCAGCGGAAAATATATGGATGGCCGCTCGTTCCAGTCCATCGCTCCGTCCAGAGATCCGGACCTGATCAAAATTCTCCGGGATAAGGGAGTGCGGATCGTTGTGGTTCCTCCCGAGCAGACCAGCTGGTACATGAATATTCTTATTTCCTGGTTTCCCATGTTGCTCCTTTTGGGCATATGGATTTTCTTCATGCGGCAGATGCAGTCGGGCGGTGGCAAAGCGCTCTCTTTCGGCAAAAGCAAGGCCCGGTTATTGAGTGATTCTAAAAACCGCACCACCTTTAAAGACGTGGCCGGCGTTGAAGAAGCGAAAGAAGAGCTCCAGGAAATCATCGAATTTTTGAAAGAGCCGCAGAAGTTCAGCAAACTCGGAGGAAAAATTCCCAAGGGAGTTCTCTTAGTGGGTCCTCCTGGAACCGGAAAGACGCTGTTGGCCCGGGCGATTGCCGGTGAAGCGAATGTGCCGTTTTTCAGCATCAGCGGATCGGACTTCGTCGAGATGTTTGTTGGAGTCGGCGCCTCGCGCGTTCGCGACCTCTTTGAACAGGGAAAGAAAAACAGCCCCTGTATCATATTTGTCGATGAAATCGACGCGGTCGGCAGACACCGGGGAGCGGGTCTCGGCGGCGGGCACGATGAACGCGAGCAGACCTTGAATCAGCTTCTGGTGGAAATGGACGGCTTTGACAATAACGAAGGCGTCATCATGATCGCCGCCACAAACCGTCCGGACGTACTGGACCCGGCGTTACTGCGCCCCGGCCGTTTTGACCGGCAGGTTGTGGTCAGCCGGCCCGATGTTCGAGGACGTGAGGCGATTCTCAAAGTTCATACCGCGACGGTTCCGCTTGAGGACGGTGTAGATCTTAAAACCATTGCGCGCGGAACCCCTGGGTTCACCGGCGCGGACCTTGCCAACCTGGTGAACGAGGCTTCTTTGCTGGCGGCCCGGCGGGACAAAAAAACCGTCACCATGGTGGACTTTGAGGACGCGAAAGATAAAGTGCTCATGGGTGTGGAAAGGCGCAGTCTGGTGATTTCCGACAAAGAGAAAAAGACCACCGCCTATCATGAAGCCGGACACGCACTGGTGGCCCTCTTATTGCCTGGAACCGATCCCATTCATAAGGTAACGATCATTCCGCGCGGGCAGGCTTTGGGTGTGACTCAGCAATTGCCGACCGATGAACAGCACACCTATCCCAAAAGTTATCTCTACAATAACCTCGCCATTCTGATGGGTGGCCGGTTAGCGGAGGAAATTTGTCTTGGACAGATGACCACCGGTGCGGGTAACGACATAGAGCGGGCCACCGAGATGGCGCGTAAAATGGTGTGCGAGTGGGGCATGAGCGACAAGATGGGCCCGTTGACTTATGGAACCAAGGAAGAACAGGTTTTTCTCGGAAAAGATTTTTCTTCACAGAAAAATTTCAGCGATCAGACTGCCAAACTCATTGATCAGGAAGTGAAGGCTTTGGTGATGGGTGGCTACAATAAAGCCCATGAATTGCTGACGGCAAACCGGGATAAACTGGAAAACCTGGCGTTGGCTCTTCTGGAACGCGAAACTCTCGATGCCAAGGAAATTATGGAGATCTTTGAAGGCAAAAAAACCGATGATTCGACCGACAAAGATGACGAGCTTCCCACTCAGACGATTCCGACGGTCAACCCCAAGAAGAAATCGCAGGATCGGCCAAGTGACACGGGGGATGTGGTCGGCGGCGGTGGGTTGCCCGACCCGCATCCGGCTTAAAGAGGAAAATTTCCTTTTTGAAACCGAAGGGGTTCAATCAAATTCACTCCATTTCCAGGCCATTCAGGCTTGGGGATGGAGTTTTTTTGTTTTAAAATCGACTATAGCCCTATATTTTCAAAGCCAATCCGTCGATTTTATGAGAACATAACGAATTATTATGGCTTCTTTATTCCACAGAACCGAGGGCAATGAGACCGTAACCCTCATGGGAATCATTAACTTATCCCCCGATTCCTTTTATGAGCAGAGCCGGTCCCGTTCGGAAAAACAGGCGCTTCTTCAAGCCGAGCGTTATATCGAGGAAGGGGCGTCTATTCTGGATATAGGAGCTGAAAGTTCGCGGCCAGGTTCTCAGCCGATAGCAGAAGAATTGGAACGGGAGCGATTGCTTCCCGTGGTTTCCCGAATCTGCAAAGAGTTTGATATTCCCGTTTCCGTGGACACCTACAAACCGTCCGTTGCCGAAAGGGTATTGTCCGCAGGGGCGGTTATCATTAACGATATCACAGGACTCCAGCGGACTCCTGAGATGGCGAAAATCATCGCCCGGTATCAGGCGGGGGTGGTGCTGATGCACATGCAGGGATCGCCCTCAACCATGCAGGACAGCCCTGAATACGGCGATCTGATTTTGGAAGTCAAAAACTATTTGCAGAAAAGTATCGCATTGGCAAAGAACGCCGGAATAGATAATATCGCCATCGATCCCGGTATCGGGTTTGGAAAAACCCGGTCGCATAACCTGGAACTGATCCGCCGCCTGCAGGAGTTTGAAGAACTGGGACCGCCGGTTCTTTTAGGGGTTTCGCGGAAGACCTTCATCGGAGGGGTTCTTGATCTTCCCGTCGAAGAACGATTGGAAGGATCTTTGGCCGCCGCGATCATTGGCGTTATGAATGGAGCGGCAATCATCCGTACCCACGATGTTCGTGCCACCGGCCGGGCGGTGAAAATGGCCCAGGCGATCATGAAGGAAAGTGGAGTGGAAACAATATGACACGGCTTTTTGTCAACGTCGACCATGTCGCCACCATTCGGGAAGCCCGAAAAACCGTGGAACCCGATCCTCTCATGGCGGCGCAACTGGCGGAACGCGCGGGAGCGGATGGAATCACCGTTCACTTGAGGGAAGACCGCAGGCATATCCAGGATCACGATCTGTACCGGATTCGGTCTGCGATAAAAACCAAGCTGAATCTCGAGATGGCGCCTGTGGAAGAAATGGTGCGGATTGCCCTTGAGTCGCGTCCATACCAGGTATCGCTTGTTCCTGAAAAACGCCAGGAAATCACCACCGAAGGTGGCTTGGACGTATTTTCCCAGATAGAAAATCTCATTGCAGTGAAAAACAGATTGCAGGCCGGTGGAATTTTATTCAGCTTGTTCGTGGACCCCGATCCCAAGCAAATTGCAGCGGCGGCAAAGGTCGGAGCGGACAGCATCGAAATAAATACCGGAGCTTACTCCGAGTTGAACGATAAAGTAGCCGTGGAGGCGGCTTTAAGCAAAATCCGCGAGGCCGCAATGCAGGCATCCGCCTTGAAATTGCGAGTGTTCGCGGGGCATGGCTTGACCTGTGAAAATGTCAAACCCATTGCCGAGGTTTCAGAAATTGAAGAGCTGAATATCGGCCACCATATCGTTTCCCGGGCGGTTTTTTGCGGCATGGAGAACGCCGTCAGAGAAATGATCCTGACCCTCAATCAGTTTTCGAGCCATGAAGTTGGGCAATCGTAGTCTTTTTGCTGAGGTTGGAAATAAAAGCACTTCTTTTCAGATGGCATAAAATTTGCGTTTTAACTTTTTAATCATATATTTGCCAACAAATTGACGGAAGACAAGCTTATGGTTATGAGCCAGAAAGATCCAAAAATTGCAGAAGAAAATATCGCCGTAAGAGAAAAGGCTTCAATCATTGCCAGAGAATTCGACCGGACCGTGAATACCTTTAAAAGAGTATTGGAGTTCAAGGAAAAATACGGCAAAAATCTGGAGGAGAAATTTGAGGATTTGAAAATCAGTTTAAAAGAAAACCTGGAAGAACTGGAAGAGGTCAATCAAAATATTGAAGTCTTCGATACCAACAGCGAAAAAATAATCATCCATCTCAAACAACTGGAAGAAGATGAAAAAAAATACACCGACCAATACGAGAAGCTATTGCGCGGAGTAGGGGTGGAAGAAAGAAATCTGGAGGCAGAAAATTCAGATAATTCCCACTCTCCCTCATCCAATGAGTCGGATGAATATGAAAGGGAACTCAGTAAAATTTTAATGAAACGCCGAGAGGAGTTTCTTGAGAATTTAAAAAGCAATTTTGACAAATTAGATGAAAAACTGGCATCGATAGGCACCTTGAAAAAGGAACTCGACGAATCGCGGACCGAAATCAGCCAAAGGAAACTGCAAGCCCTGGATAAGAAAAAGGAAATGGAGGAAAAGGGAAAGAAACTGGTCAAAGAAGTCGGAAGATTAGAAAGTGAATTGGAGACAACCATCCGCGAGGAAAAAACTTTAATAGCTGAATTTTCCCGGATTGTGAGCCATGTGGAAAATTCCCTGGAATTGGATGAGACCACGGATTCCGTATTGTTTTCCGCTCTATCCATTGCCGAATCCCCTGAAAACACGCCCGCAGACTAGTCGCCTTTTATGGAGAAACTTTTTGTTATCGGAACTCCAGATAAAACAAAAGGTATTTGTTGACTTGGATTTGTAAATTTTGCATAATCTGTCCCGGAAAGCAGAAATATTGCCCTTTTAGTTGAATTTTTGCCTTAATAAGGTCCGCCCGAGGACTGCTTAATACAGCGGTGTAATTTTATTAAGCAAAGCCTGCAACTCTTTCATTCCCAGGAATCAATCCCGTTTTTCAAGGCCCATTAAATCTGGTTTCCAATCTGGGTTGCTGGAAATACTTTTCGTCGTTTTTTAGATACACAGGAGGTTGAATTAATGTCAGTCAAGGTTGCCATCAATGGATTCGGAAGAATTGGCAGAAATGTCTATCGGTGTGTCCTGAACGATAAGGAATGCAGCGACATAGAAGTTGTTGCCATCAATGATCTGACGGATGCCGAGTCCTTGGCGCATTTATTCAAATACGATTCCGTCCAGGGCGTGAACCGGGCGGAGGTGAAGTCGGAGGGAAAGAATTTAGTCGTCAACGGAAAAACCGTTCAGGTGCTGTCGGAACGCGACCCTGAAAAGCTTCCCTGGAAAGATTTGGGTGTGGATATCGTCATTGAATCCACGGGGTTTTTTACCAACCGCGAAGGAGCTGGAAAGCATCTTAAGGCCGGAGCCAAAAAGGTGGTCATCTCCGCTCCCGCGACTGAACCCGATGTGACCCTTGTACTGGGCGTCAATGAAGAAGTGTACGATAAAGAAAAGCACGATATCGTCTCCAACGCATCGTGCACCACCAACTGCCTGGCGCCTGTGGCCCGGGTCCTGCACGAAAAACTGGGCATAAAGCGGGGCCTGATGACGACCATTCACTCTTACACCAATGACCAGAAAATTTTGGACCTGCCGCATAAGGATCTTCGGCGGGCCAGGGCGGCAAACCTGTCGATGATTCCGACCACCACCGGAGCCGCACGCGCGGTTTCCCTGGTTTTGCCGGAGCTGAAGGGCAAGCTGGATGGCATGGCCATTCGTGTCCCGACCCCCAATGTGTCGCTGGTGGATTTGGTTGTGGAAGTGGAAAAGGACACCTCTGCCGAGGAAGTGAACCAACTCTTCAGAGAAGAAAGCGCCCATCGGTTGAAGCACATTTTGCGGGTCGAAGACAGCCCCCTGGTGTCGGTCGATTTCAATGGGGACGATTCATCTTCCATTGTAGACGGGCTTTCCACTAAAATCATCGACAAGAGGATGGTCAAGGTCCTTTCCTGGTATGACAATGAATGGGGCTATTCGTCGCGGGTAAAAGATTTGATCAAATTCATTGTCAAACAGGGGATTTAAAATGACATGAGAAGACCTGTCATCGCCGGGAATTGGAAAATGAACCTGCTCCAATCCGAAGCCGAAGATTTGGTCATGAAATTGCTGGAACGGAAAGATTTGTTCCAAAAGGTGGATGTTGTTTTAGCACCGCCATTTACGGCTTTAAGGGTCGTCCATGAGCTGATAAAAAACTCAGCCATCCAGCTGGCGGGGCAAAATCTTTATTTTGAGCCGAAGGGCGCATGGACCGGGGAAATTTCAGCGGCGATGCTAAAAGATGCAGGTTGTCAATTTGTTATCCTCGGGCATTCCGAGCGCAGGCAATTTTTTCAGGAAGGCGATGCGTTAATAAATCAGAAAATCAAAGCCGCTCTGAAAAATGAACTGCAGGTCATTTTTTGTGTCGGAGAAACCCTGGAAGAAAGGCGGTTGGAAAAAACCCGGGAGGTTGTAATGAATCAACTGGAAAAAGGATTGGAAGCGTTGACCGGCAAAGATATTGAAAGTATCGTGGTTGCTTACGAGCCGGTTTGGGCGATTGGTACAGGGAAAACAGCGACCCCGGAACAAGCTCAGGAAGTCCATTGTTTTGCCAGGAAGTTTTTTGACAATAAGTTCGGAAAGTCAACATCTGAAGCCGTCAGAATTCAGTATGGCGGAAGCGTGACCGCAGGGAATAGTGCAAGCTTATTAGGTCAGAAGGATATTGACGGAGCTTTGGTGGGGTCGGCCAGTCTCGACGCAGAGTCTTTCACTGCCATCATCAACTCCGCTGATTAACTAAAATTTGGGAGGTTTTTACTGCTGATGCAGACTGTCATTACTGTATTTCATGTTGTCGGAGCGTTGCTGTTAATTGTCGTGATCCTTCTGCAGGCCGGAAAAGGCGCGGCAATGGGGTCTGGACTGGGAGGCGGAAGCAGTCAGACGATGTTTGGCAGTAGCGGCGCTGGAAACTTTTTGACCAAATTAACGACCGGGATAGCCATTTTGTTCATGATCACATCCTTAACGCTTGCAACACTCTCAAGCAAGAAGGACTCCCGTTCTGTCATGCAAGGGGTTGAAGAGCCGGCCAAGGGGCAGGAACCGCCAGTGGAACCTTCTCCCTTAAACCAGGCTGAATGACATTCACTTAGAAAGCCGATGTGGTGGAACTGGTAGACACGTGCGCTTGAGGGGCGTATGGAGCGATCCGTGGGAGTTCGAATCTCCCCATCGGCACTCAGTTTTTTTCGTGGTTTTTCCGGTTTTGGTGCCTGAAATATTTTGATTTATCGGTGAAATATATATATTGAATCGGCTGGATTCCTTTTAATAGCCGGGCCGCGATCATGGATTTATTCAAATCAATCAAAAAGTCTGATAAAAAAACTCCCCCTGAAAAGGATGCTACCATGGAATTTAACGAGCGCGTCTCCCGCCTTCTCATGGTGTGTATTGATGGCATTTGTAAGTTGATTCCTGAAAAGGAAACTCTGTTTGAAAATCTGCAAAGCCTCGGTAAAGTGGTGAGAAAAGCAACCCGCCCCAAACCCCCCGCAGGTCTCGCGAAAGACATCGAAGACTTTTTCATCCGTCAGCATTTAGAAACCAGTTTTCTGGAAACAAAAAATGAAACGGTGAAACAGATCGTTCTCGATCTTACGGACACGATCAAAGAGATCACCACCACCACCGGGGATCTCGACAACAAGATGCAGTCGAGTATCGAGGAAATTCAAGCGGCAGGGGACATTGAGGATATTTTAGCGCTCAAAGATGCGATTGTTATGGAAATTAACAAGGTGAGGGTTAATTCGCAATCCATCAAAACGGAACTCAATGAATACCGCAAGACCACGCAATCTTTATCCTCAAAACTCGAGCAAACGGAAGCCAAAGCGCTTGTGGATTCCCTCACCAATGTTCTGAATAGAAATGCCTACAACATGAAAATTGGCCAGATGGTCCGGGAGTTTCCAAGATTGAAGGAACACTTTTGTCTGTTGGTTGTCGACATTGATTTTTTTAAGAAGTTTAACGACAAATATGGGCATAAGGCGGGGGACCGGGTTCTGCGGTCGGTGTCGTCGTCGATTCAGGAGACCCTTCGAGCTTCAGATCTGGTGTTTCGCTATGGCGGCGAAGAATTTGTTATCTTGCTAAGCGGTATTCAACTCGATAACGCGGTAAAGTTGGCGGAAAAAATTCGCCAGGGAGTTGAAAAGGATTATTTTATTGATAAAGACCGCAAAATGAAAGTGACCATCAGTCTGGGGGTGGCCTGTGTCAGAGACGATGATACCGAACTCACCCTGTTTGAGCGAGCCGACAAAGCCTTATATTTGGCTAAAGAGAACGGAAGAAATCGAGTGGAAGTCGGGGCGTGATGAGAATCCCGGAAAGTCCGCGAGCCGCTTATATTTATTTCATTCATCGATTGGGAAACCGGCCTGATTCCACACAATTCCTAAGGTTGTAAGTCAACTCCGCAGATTCCCTTTCCGCTTAAAAGGATACAGCTCCGGTTTCACATGCAAAGCACCACGCTCGGAGAATTATTTTTCAATCCAGGCTTTCTTTCCATTTTTTTCGCCATCCTGGTCACCATTGCCAATGTGATGATCGGGGTCAGCATGCTTCCGGCGGACAAAAGACGAAAGCGGTATAAATTTCACCGCTACGTATTTTTTGCGGTTCTCCTGATATACGGATATTTTCTGGCTTGGAATCACTTTTCTCTCGGCAAAAACAGCCTGCTTAATTTTTTCGTTTTCGTTTACTTTGCCTGCATCATTCCCCTCAGCAGAAAAGCCAATGTCACAGCCCACGCAATCATATCCTCGGTTGGCCTGGTTTTATTGACCCTGGTGGCTGTCCTCCATATGGGTTGATATCGGTCCCCCTAAAGCGCCTTCATTCCTTCCCATGTTTATTTACTTGCTAGACCTCCCCGGCGTTGCCTCGCACTTAACAAGTGTGCTCTAATACCTTGAGATTCCAACTTAAAAGAGATTTACAGGTTTATGGATGAATTTGAGATTGCCATTTTAGGGGCCGGTATTTCCGGTATTTCCGCAGCCCAGCGCGCTGCGGAATCAGGCGCCAGAGTGTGCCTCATAGAGAAAGACAGGATTGGCGGCAGATGTGTGCATCAAGGGCTGTTTCCTTACATGCGCATGATGAATCAAATAGTGATTAATGGAAGCGGTGCTTCTCAACGAGAGGCTGGTGGAAGGGGCAGGGAAGAAATTTCTAAATTATTTGAAGACACAATTCAATTTTCTCAGGAAATTTCAAAAAAACGCGAGGCGGCTTTAAAAGAAAGTGGAGTGCATATCGAAACCGGTGAGGGGACTCTGATTGGGCCAAATGAAATCCGAATTCTAGGCCCTATGGAAGAAAAAGTAGTCAAGGCTCAAAAAATTATTGTAGCGACCGGTTCCGATATGGAAGCTCCGGCAACCATGCCCTTCGATGGCGAGAGAATCATTTCCTGCGACGAGGTGTTTAAAGTCGGCAAGGCCCCTGACAGTGTATTGATTCTCGGCGGCGGTGGAGCCGGGTGCGAACTGGCATCTTTGTACAATAGGCTGGGAAGTAAAACCTTTCTGAGTGATGAGGCGTCCCGCTTGCTTCAGGATCAGGACACGGACATCATCGAAGCGGCGGAGGGAGGAATGAAGAAGCAAAAAGTAAAAATGCTTCTCAATAAAAAAGTTGTCTCAATTTTTAAAGATGAGAGCGCCATCGATATCTCCCTCGACGGAGGCGTGAAGTTCGCCGTTCAAACCATGGTTCTGATGTCAGGAAGAAAAGCCCGGACCCAAAATCTGGGTGCGGATGCCATCGGCGTTCGTATCGGCGAGAAAAGGCAGATTCTGGTCGATGAAAAACAGGAAACAACCGTAAACGGAGTGTATGCTGTAGGAAGTGTTACTGGCCGTGCTTCTTTCCACGGCCTTTCAGAAGAAGAGGGGAGAGTCGCCGTGGAAAACGCCTTGGGCAAAAAAGCTTCCCTGAATAAAGACTGGATTCCACGGATTGTATACACCCATCCGGAAATTGCGACTGTGGGTTGTCATGCTCAGGATGCCCACCACAAGGGGTTCCGGGCAGTAGAAGGAATATGTACAAATAATCAACTTGAGCCTTCTTTAATTCGTGCCGGAGATGCCGGGTTGTTTAAAATTGTTGCCGACAAAACGTCCCGGAAAATCATCGGCGGGCAGATTGTTTCAAGTCGCGCATCAGAATTTATCCCTTTGATATTGTTATCGATAAAAAGAGGGTTGCCGGTGAGTTCGCTGGCCAGATTGTCCTGCGGAATTTCGACACCGCTTCAAGGAATTCGGGAAGCGGCGAGAGCTTGTGTTCAGGCGTTGAGAATCTGACTGTGAAGGGCGTAATTGGAATTAACATCTTGTCTTGACTCGATTTTTCAATTATGTTAAAAACCAACTCTTTGAGTGACATTAGCTGGCGGTTTGCCTTGGCTTTCTACAATTTAACCACTTGAAAAATTAGGTTTTTTATGGCTGAAACCACCGATCAAAAATCCCCTGCGCCTGCTAAAGCAAAGGGCAAGGGGAAAAAAGATAAAAAGGAATCACCGGTCGACAATTTGTACTCCCGCCGGGATTTTTTTTCCTTTGCTGGATGGGCCAGTTTTATGGGGGCCCTTGGATTGTCCTCGCTGTATTTTTTGCGCCTTCTTTTCCCCCGGGTTTTGTTCGAACCTTCCCCCATTTTTAAAGCGGGGTTGCCCAGTGATTACACCGTGGGTGAGGTGAGCACCAAATGGGTTAAGGACCAACGGGTATGGATCGTTCGCGATCAAGAAGGGATTTACGTTATTTTTGCTCTTTGCACGCATTTGGGGTGCACACCCCGATGGCTTAAAACCGAGAGCAAATACAAATGTCCGTGCCACGGAAGCGGCTTCACTAAAACGGGTATCAATTTTGAAGGTCCGGCCCCAAGAGCGCTGGAGCGTTTAAAAATTTCGCTGGGTCCGGATGGCCAGATCGAAATCGATAAAAGCAAAAAATTTCTTTTCGAAAAGGATGAATGGGACAAACCCGAAGCCAAGCTGCGGGTTTAAACGATTCGTTTTAAATTTAAATAGTCGTAAACTTAAGTTTTACTTGAGTTCACTCTCTTTTTTTATGGAGGGTTCGCGTTTTGGCAACAAAACAACCTGAAATCCCAAATATCGCCGAGATAATGGGTAAGATCAAAAGCGGCAAGATATTCAGCGATATTGCAAAGTCAATCACCGAGTCGCAGGTGTGGACGTCCACGTTTCGGCATGGATATGCCGACACACCGCGAAACCGGGTTCTGCAAATTGCCAGTAACGTCTGGCTGCACCTGCATCCTGTAAAAATCCACCGTCATGCCCTGCGTATCAAGTTCACCTGGTGTATGGGAGGAATCACCTTTCTGCTGTTTTTATCGTTGGTGGTCACGGGCGTCATTCTCATGTTCTATTACCGCCCGGTGGGTGAGTATGCTTATTTCGATATGAAATATTTGCAATACGACGTTCCTTTCGGAATGTTGATGAGGAATATGCACCGCTGGGCCGCCCACGCAATGGTAATCACCGTGTGGCTTCATATGTTCCGGGTATTTCTGACAGGTTCCTACAAGCCGCCGCGCGAATTCAACTGGGTCATTGGCGTCTTTCTCGTCACCTTTACGCTCTTACTGAGTTTCACCGGATACCTTCTCCCTTGGGATCAGTTGGCTATGTGGGCGGTAACCGTTGGAACCAACATGGCTCGCGCCACACCGTTTCTGGGGCATGAAGGGCCGTTTCAGGAGTTTGTTTTTGGAGTCAGTCCCAGGTATGACGCCCGGTCTGCGTTGATTGGAGGAAGTATTGTAGGTCCCCCAGCGCTACTTAGATTCTATGTCTTGCATTGTATTTTCATTCCGCTGGTTGCCGGCGCCTTGATGATCGTCCATTTTTGGCGGATAAGAAAAGACGGCGGGATTTCGGGTCCCCTTTAATTTTTCAGCAGATAATTTTTGGTTTAATGGGAAAGGATTTGTTCTATGGCTGAACCAGCCAGGAAAAAAATTGAGGCGGTTGCTGAAAAGGTTCATGTCTGGCCTTATCTGGTACGGCTGGAGTTTCTGTGCGCCATCATCGTCACCGTTCTCTTGACGGTATGGTCCATCACGATTGACGCTCCGCTTGAGGAAGCCGCCAACCCGACCAAAACACCCAATCCATCCAAAGCCCCCTGGTATTTTCTGGGCTTGCAGGACATTCTCGTATACTTTGATCCCTGGTTTGCCGGGGTCATCGCGCCTGTTCTGATAATCGTCGGCCTCATGCTGATTCCCTACCTTGACGTCAACCCCAAAGGAAATGGTTATTACACGTATACCGAGAGAAAGGTGGCTATTTGGGTTTACAGCTTCGGTTTTCTGGTTTTGTGGATTGCCTTGATCATTATGGGGGTTTTTCTGCGCGGTCCGGGGTGGAACCTGTTCATGCCCTGGCAATTCTGGGACCCGCATAAAGTCGTGGCGCTGGTTAATGTGGATTTACCCTATGCTTTTGGAGTGCGTTCCTACTGGATGGCTTCGTTTGTCGGCGGGGCAATCACCCTTGGCTACTTTGCCGTGGGAACCGCGGTCTATATGTTTATGGAAAGAAAGGCCCTGAAAAGCGTTGGTTTTGTCCGCATGTTCCTGAAGATCCAGCTCATCCTCATTATGATCGGCATCGTGATCAAAATCGTTTTACGGTTGGCTTTTAATATCAAATATATCTGGGTAACTCCCTGGTTTAACGTTTAATTCGTTTTATTCCCTTATAAAGGTTTAGTTCGTTGGACGATCAAGAAAAATCAGACGATCAGGAAAAAAATGAAGGTTACGTACCGGTAGAAAAGGTCTCCTTCAGTTTTGTGTTCTTCCTTGTTTCCGGAGCCACGCTTCTGGTGACCCTGTGGGCGTTTTGGGATGATGAGTATACCCGTCGCGGGTTCAAGGCTCACCAGGAGGAATACTTCAAGGTTCAGTACGCCAGGGCGGAGGCCGATTGGAAGCAGGTCAATACCGATGTTTCCTCCAAGGAAAGCCAGATCAAGGAACAGTTGGATCAGGTGCAGGGAAAACTGGAGGAATCCGAGGAATACCAGGAACTGGTTGAAAAAACCCGCATCGCTGAAATTGCCCTGGCTGAAATAAAAGAGGAAAGGAAGTTCACCGGCAGTCGCTTGGACGAGGCCTATTATTATTATAAAAAGGCCATGCATGAGGGCCAGAACTACGACGTCCAGCTTGCGACATACAACACTCTGGAAAAAGAGTATAAGGACTGGGACCCGAAGGTTGCAGTCAAGCAAAAAGAATATGATGAGGCGGAATCCAAACTTCTGGAGTTTAAGGCGCAGTACGTTACCCTCGAAAAGGAATTAAAGAATCTGACCCTCAAACGCGACCAGATTCAAAGGACGATGGACTACTACAAGCCCTTTCCTTTTGTCTGGAGACCGGCGGAAATTTTACAGACGGTCATTCCCGGTTTTGGAAAAAACAGTTTCTCTGAAATTATTTACCGTGTCGACAGGTGCATGACCTGTCATATTTCGTATCAAGATGAATATTATAAGGATTTCAAACAGCCTCTGAAAACCCATCCCGATCTGGATATTCTGATAAATAAACATCCACCGGAAAGAACCGGCTGTACCTGGTGTCATCTTGGGCAGGGCACAGCGACCGCGCCCGCGGAACACGCACATGGTTCGCATCACGAGACCGACCAGACCACGGAAATCAACGAGCCGATCCTGCACGGGAATTTTATGCAGGCGACCTGCCGCAATTGCCACGCCGAGGTATTGAACCTGGAAGGTGCTCCGGTATTGTCGAAAGGTAAAAATTTATTTGTGAAGCTGGGCTGTCATGGGTGTCATCTGGCCGACGGATATTCGCAAGAGGGCAAAGTTGGCCCCCGTCTGCTGCGGATCGGTTCGAAAGTGAATCCCAGCTGGTTGTACCGCTGGGTCAAAAACCCCAAAGAGTATCTGCCGAATACCCGAATGCCCGACTTTGGATTCAATGACAAAGATGCCCTTGCGGTCACGGCATACCTTCTAGCCGTTTCAGATAAAGCCTATAAACCTGCGGAAAAGTTTGTTTCCGGTGATCCTGCAAAAGGCCAAAAGGAATTTGAAAGTGTGGGGTGTCAGGCTTGTCATACATTAAATGGCAAGGGAGAAAAATTCGGTCCCGATCTCAGCAATATAGCCAGCAAAGTCAACCCTGACTGGCTGGTCAGCTGGGTGGGGAATCCGACGCATTACAACGATCAAAGTAAAATGCCCAACCTCAGGCTGACCAAGAAACAAGCGTCGAATATAGCCGCTTATCTATTGCAATTTGGGAAACCAAAACATATTGCAGGAATCAAAACCCGCGTCACGCACCCGAAAATGATTGCCCATGGCAAAAACGTGGTTCGCCAGAGGGGATGTTACGCCTGCCACGACATCAAGGGCATGGAATCGGAAGGCCGTATTGGGCCAGAGCTGTCCTTTTTTGGAAGAAAATTGATCCTTGAACTGGAGTTTGGAGATTCTCACATTCCTCATACCTGGGAAGCCTGGGTGAGAAACAAGCTGAAAAAACCGGATTCTTACAAAACTGAAAGGGTTTTGGACAAGATGCCGAATTTCCACCTCGAGGCGGATGAAATTGACGCGCTGGTGGTTCTCCTCAAAGGGTTCAATGGCACCAAGGTTCCCGCAAAATACAGAAAAATATTGACCGAAAAAGAGCAAACCCTGGAGACAGGCCGCCGGCTCATTGATAAATTCAATTGTCGGGGGTGTCACCACGTTGAGGGCGAAGGCGGATACATCCAGAATTATATCAAATCAAGGGCCCAGTATCCGCCGCCTTTGGAAAACGGGTCTTACCATGTTGGAGAGCGGATCAAAGGCTCGTGGTTATTTTCCTTTCTGAAAAACCCGACTCCGGTCAGGACCTGGTTGAAAGTTAAGATGCCGACCTTTAACTTCACCGATCAGGAAGTCCGTGATCTCACTGCTTACTTTGAAGCCCTTTCTCCGGAAGAGATCAAGTACGAAGCCGGAGTTCACATGGAAAAAGATCCCGAGGTTGTGCAAACCGGGGTGGGAATTGTCAATTATATGGACTGCGGGAAGTGTCATGACGACGGCGCCAAAGGCATCGACTTTTCCATTGCCAGCAAACGTTTGCGTCAAAACTGGATTTCCCGCTGGATGAAGGACACGCGTGAAATGATCCCGTGGACCAAAATGCCCTCCCATTGGGATAAGGAAGGTGATAAGTATCTGGTCAAGACCAAATTTGAAGATTTGGAAACGGTTGGGGGGGTGGATAAACAGGTTGATGCCATCAAGGATTTTATCGTCGCCTATAACTCCGCCGATGTAGATTTCGATTTCGTGCTGGGGGAGGAACCTAGTGCGGAAGGAAGCGAGGACGAGGGAGAAGAGGCGGGTGACGAAGAAGCCAGCGATGAAGAAGATGAAGAAGAGGAAGAAGAGGAGTTTTTAGAGTAGACGTTGTTGGTTTTGGTAAAATAGGGTAAAATTTACCTTTCAATCTGAAACGATTCAAAAGCTCGGTTACAGGAAACTATGGAAAACTCAGGATTGGAAAACTTTTTGTTGATAGCCACCAAGCCGGATAATATCCCTATCGGAACGATGTTGTTGTTCGTGGCGTGGGTTTTTTGGGTTGCCATCAAGCAAATGATCGTTCATGACCGGCATATCAAAGAAGATAAGAAAGAAAAGATCTGGGATGAAATGATCAAATAAGTGGGCATATTCATAATATCATTCATTGCTTTTTTTGTGGGATTGGTTCTCATCATCCTGCTGAAAAACACCTCTCCGCCGCCCCCGCAGGAACAAATACATTTTGCAAATCCAGACGACAAGCCCCTCTATCTGATCGATCCGGATGAATTTAAAGATAAGTGCCTTGATTTCCTGAAAAAATTCAACCTGGAATATGTGCACTCCATCTGGGCGAACGAGCATGAGCTTGAAATCATCATGAACGATGAAACCCCGGTGGTTGGCGGCACCTACCTGGCTCTTTGTATTATCGACCCACCCAACAACACCGTTGATGTCATGAAAGTTAAAGGTTTCCTGGATACCGTCAAAGGAGAAGGCGCTTCCAGGGGGATTTTTATAACCACAGGGTATTTTTCCGATGAAGCTATCCGGTCGATTGAGGAAGAACCCGTGGAACTGGTCAACGTGGCTTCATTTGTTAAATACCTGAAAAAATTTGAAATCTATTGATTTCCAATTTTCCCGCCCCAGGCATTTCCCGCACCGTTGAATTCGACAAAATTTTGGCCGTTTTTTGGTTTCCTGATATGATTGTAGGAGCAAAGATTCGCCCGCCGCGTTTTCTAGAGGGCCCGGAATATCAAATGCCTGCAACCTCTTTGTGAGCTTTTGGAACTTGCTTTAGAACATCTCGACAAATTCAACCGGGACCACGTTTCCCCCTTAAAATTAATTTATGAAAATCAGTGAGATCTTGAGTCAGGGAGGACAAACGTTCTCATTTGAATTTTTTCCGCCCAAGACGGACGAAGGCTTCGATCAGTTATTCCAGACCATTGAAAATCTGAAATCGTGGAACCCCGGATATGTTTCCGTCACGTATGGGGCAGGCGGCAGCACACGGACCAAAACCCTCGATCTGGTGGGGCGCATCAAGCATCAGATTGGCTTGGAAGGCATGGCGCATTTGACCTGCGTGGGCCACACGGCGGATGAGATCCGGGTAATTTTGGACCGGCTGAAAAATGACGGTATCGACAATGTTCTTGCTCTTCGCGGGGATCCGCCGCAGGGAGAAGATAACTTTGTAAAGACCCAAAACGGTTTTGGATATGGAAATGAGTTGGTCTCATTCATCCGCAAAAACTATGATTTTTGTCTTGGAGTCGCGGGGTATCCAGAGGGGCATGTCGAATGTTCCGATAAAAAGGTGGATTTGGAAAACCTGAAAAGAAAGGTGGATGCCGGGGCCGACTTCGTCGTGACCCAGTTGTTTTTTGAAAACCGGTATTTTCTTGATTTCCTTGAATGCGCGCGTGCCGCGGGAATACAGGTTCCCATCATTCCTGGAATCATGCCGGTGATCAATGCAAAACAAACCCAAAGGTTCACCCAGATGTGCGGCGCCTCGATTCCGCCGGAGCTTCTCAAGCGTCTGGGAGAGCATCAGGAAGACCCTGTTGCGATTGGACAGATAGGAGTGGAGCATGCCACCCGGCAATGTGAAGAGCTTTTGAAGTCGGGGGTTCCGGGGATTCATTTTTATACTCTGAATCGTTCCAAAGCCACTCTGGCTATTTTAAAAAACCTCAAAACGTGATATTCAAATAATAAACCTTTTTCTTGAAGCTCCTTTTTGTGCTTTTAGCCGGATTTTTTATACTCAATCTGTCAATAACAGCTCCGGCGGTGGCCAAACCGGAACTTTCGCCCAAAGCCGGAAAAATCACCGAAGACATGGTCCTCATTCCGGCGGGAACGTATAAAAGGGGATGCGATCGTTTTGGTCCCCAGCACGGAGCGCCAGCGCACTCGGTGTATCTCGACGCATTCATGATCGACAAATACGAAGTGACCAATGAGAAATTTGAGAAAGTGTTTCCTGAGCACTCTCTCAGGCGCAGTCAGTTTTCCTACTGCGACGATTGCCCGGTGAGCAAGATCAGCTGGTACGAAGCGGCGGATTATTGCCATCTCAAGGGAAAATCCCTGCCCAGCGAAGCGCAGTGGGAACGGGCGGCACAGAATGGCAACGGCTGTGAGTTCCCCTGGGGGCCGGAGTTTAATCCAGACGAAAAAAAGGCCAGGGGAGGGTTGAAACTGAGGGATAAAGCCTCGCCTGTCGGGAGTTTTCCGCCCAATAAGAACGGAATCTACGATATGGCGGGAAATGTCTGGGAATGGGTGGGAGATTGGTTTTCCATCCGGTATTATTTCCGCGAAATTATGTATAATCCCAGAGGACCCGCGAACGGCATCATGAAGGTTCGCCGGGGAGGATCCTGGTCCGACAGCATTAAAGCCATGTATACCGGATATCGCGACTGGAGTTACCCGTTTTCGCGCGGGTTCAATGACATCGGATTTCGTTGCGCGATCAATTTGAAAGTGGATTCCAAATAAGATGGTCACTTCTGCCAAATTAGAATATATCGACCGCTTGATCAATGACTGCCTGTCCGAAGACGGGGATGCATTGGAAATGAGTGGGAAGTTTATCGGCGATGAGGGCATGCAGGCCCTGGTGTTATCCAACAAACTGGAACAGGTGGAAAACCTGGATCTCGCAAAAAATTCTCTGACCCATAAAGGGGCTATTCTTTTAGCGGAATGCGGCCGGTTGAAAAAGTTAAAGCGCCTTTATATTGGCGATAACAATATCGGCGACCAGGGCACCGCGGCCATCGCGAAAGCGGATTTTGCGGAAAATCTCGCGCATCTGGACCTTCGCTTCAACAACATGGGGCCGGAGGGTGGATTGGCCATTGCCACATCGGACAAATTCAAAAAACTACAGGTCCTGATTCTTCAGGAAAACGAGGTGGGAGACGATACCCTGATCACCTTGGCAAAATCCGCGACGTTTGCCAATTTGAGGAAGCTGAACTTTTACCGCACCAGTGTGACGGCAAGAGGCATCAAGATCCTGGCGAAATCAAAATCTTTGCATCGCGTCAAACATTTGAATCTGGCAAGAAACTATTTGTACCAGGACGCCGTCAAAGCGTTAGCCAACACCAAGACCCTCACTAACGTAGAAACCCTTCTGATGTTTGATACCGGGATCAGCGATGATGGAGTCAAAGCCATCATGGCCTCGGAAGCATTCTCCAAGCTGAAAACCTTTCGCGTGACTTAATTCACGGCTTTTCGGAACCACCGGACCCAGAGACCGTATTGATTTTTTATGCGTTCCTTTTGGCAAAGTGAGCGGGAAGAAATTTAAGAATTCGCCTTGGCCAGTCGAATCTGGTGGTAGACCGCAAACACCTTTCCTGAATATTTTTTAGGATGTTTTCCCTTTCTCAGGTAGCGCGCGATCCGTGTGGGGCCATGGTTGTAAGCTTCCAGGGCGGTTTTCAGATTGCCGAAGCGCTTGATCAGCTTGTTCAAATAATAGGAGCCGAGCGCGACATTATGCTCCGGATGATACAGGGTGCGTTTGCCCTTCCAGTGAAGGTTGGTTTCCGAAGCCAGGGCTTTCCCAGTTCGCGGGCGGATCTGCATCAGGCCCAGAGCGCCGACTTTTGACTTGGCCCGGTGATTGAAGGAACTTTCGGTAATGATCAGGGCGGTCAAAAACAGCGGGTCGTAGCCGTATTTTTTGCTTTGTTTGCGGATATGTTTTGCGATTTTATCTTTTTTCTCCTCCGTGAGACCGGTTCGGTAATCGGTGATCACGTTTTTTATGGTCTCATGGACATCCTGGTCGTTAACCGGATGGTTTTTTATCAGCGGTTTAGGATTCGGGTATTTAAGAAATTTTCCGGATGGGGTTTGAACCTTTATGGCGGCTCCTGCCCGGACGGGGAAGGACAAGACGGCAATACACGCAATGATCAAAGCTAAGATGGACAACCGAACCCGGTAAATAGAGAAAGTCATGACTTATCCTTCATCCAAAGTGGTGGACAAAAACTCGGTATCGAATATCGAGTACAGGATAAAAAACCAGAGTTGCGGGGAGGTCGAGCGCAAGTCACGATTTGGAAACAAATTTTTGCGGTGGTGAAGGTTGGGTGGGCCATCGGGAACCGAAAAGTATATTTATAAATAATTGATTTATATAGAGTTATATTCCTATGAATAGCGGTCGTTGAGCCAGGGCTCCGCGGTGTTGGAATAGCCGCGTTTTTCCCAGAACCCGAGTTCGTCATAATCGCGGATGACGATCTCGCCAATCCACTTAGCCCCCTTCCAGGCGTAAAGTTGCGGGGTGATCATACGCACCGGACCGCCGTGGTCGCGGGTGATCGGGTGACCCTCCCACTCGTGAACGAGCAAAACGTCCTCCTTCATGGCTTCATCCAGGGGCAGATTGGTGGAATAGGCGTCAAAAGCCTTTATATAGACAAATTTAGCGCCGGGAAGCAGTTCACAGTGGTTGACGATGTCCCGGAAACGAACGCCTTTCCAGTTATTGTCCATCCGGCTCCAGCTGGTTACGCAATGAAAATCCGACACATCCTCGACCTGTGGAAGTTCCATGAATTCGTCCCAGGAAAACGTTTTGACGTTTTTTACCAAACCGGAAACGGTTAAATTCCACGTGATCTCGTCCAGTTCCGGTTGAACCCCAAGGTCCAGAACCGGCCAGTTCTGCGTCACCCTTTGACCGGGAGGGATTTTGGGATTGCCGTTGCGGTTCAATTCACCTTCCCCCATGGGCATTTCTCCCTTCCATGCTTGCTTTTCATGCAGGGCCTTGCGGTATTGAATCAGCTTTTCCCGGCCTTGAATGCGCTTTGAATTCGGATCGTACATCGAAAAATAGGGGCTCCTGATTGGGTTTAACGATGGATTTTATAATTTGATGAAAAAAACAAGGAATAGTTACGGAAATTCAAGGTTTTTCCACCAATTAATTTACTTCTCGGCAAACCCGGCCCAAGGCCGGATTAGGCATCAAGTGATTCTTTCAAAAAACCGAAAAGTAGTGGAAAGATAACTGTTCCAGGAGAAACTCCCCCCTATGAATCTCAAAATCCTGACCTTCAACTGGCACGAGCCCTACCTTTGCCTGCTTTCGAAATTAGGCCACGAATTCCTGGTCGTCGAACCGGAAATTGCCCCAGGCCAGACCCGGCAATGGGACCGGAACATGCGCCCTCTGCCGGAGAACGTGCGCTTACTGTCTCAACAGGAAGCCCTCGAACAACTCGACCGGAACGCCGTCGATCTGGTGATCGCCCACAATGTCAAGGACCTGATCGAAATCAGGGACTACAGCCTACCTAAAATTCTGGTTTTTCACAACCGTTTGACTACAGAAATCGGGCTTGGCAACGGCAAGGTCGATCGGAGCGAGTATCTATCGAAAATCCAACCTTTATTACATCAGGTCAAAAAAGTTTTTATATCTGAAAGCAAAAAACAGGATTGGGGGTTTTCCGGTAACGTGATTCTTCCGGGAATCGACGTGGATGAATTTGATGCTTACTCGGGGGAGAATGCCGCGATTCTCAGAGTGGGCAATCTGTTTAAGGAAAGAGATCTCATGCTGGGGTTCACTGCAAGCGAAAAGATCGCCGCCAAATTTTCCACAGTGACCTTGGGAATGAATCCATGGCTTCTCGACTCAAGGCTTTCTCAAGGCCTTCAGGATTTAAAAGACCAGTTCCGCACCTGCCGGATGTATCTCAACACAACAGTAGAGGATTTTGAGGACGGGTACAATCTCGCCATGCTGGAAGCCATGGCCACGGGAATGCCGGTGATATCGACTTGCAACCGGACTTCTCCCGTTGAAGATGGAGTCAACGGCTACATCTCGGACGACATCGAGTATTTGCGCACCCGTGTTGCCGAACTTTTAAAAGACCCGGGCAAAGCCAGAGCGATGGGACTAGAAGCCCGCAAAACGGTACAGAAAAAATTCAGCCAGGTCGCGTTTCTGAAATCCTGGAACGAAGCGATTCAAGAGGCGATTGTGGATTTTCTGGAAGCCACCGGAGTTTCGATGAACGGGTCACAGAAAAGTTTCCATGAAAAGCCGCGCAAAAACATCCTGATGAACTATGTGTCCTACCCCGTGACCACGGCGCATTATCTGGAGCGGGCTCTTAGAAAAGAAAACAACGTGGTGACCGCCGGGGCAATGATCACCCAAGAAGTCATCCAACAGTGGAACCTTGAGTCTTTGAGTTGGGAAGTTACTCCGCAGGATATCCCCTGCGGAACTTCCGCCCCGTTGTCTGAAATGCTCACCCGGTTGCCGAAAGGCTGGAACCCGGACCTCTATTTATGGGTTGAAACGGGGCTTGGGTCCGTTCCGCCGGATTTAGCGGATCATTCCATTCCGAAAGCCTGCTACCTGATCGACTCCCACATCCATTTTGAACGCCATGCAGAAATTGCCCGGCAGTTCGATTTTGTATTTCTCGCGCAACAGGCGTATGTGGAACCGATGCAGGCCGCAGGATGCAGGCACGTGTACTGGCTTCCGCTGGCTTGCGATCCCGAAATTCACGGCCGGCAAAACGGTGAAGAAAAACACGATGTCGGCTTTGTGGGTTCGGTGACGCCCGCTCATGTACGCAGAAAGAAACTGCTGGATCGAATCGGCCAGCATTTTTCTCTGCATTGCGACCGCAAATTCATGGATGAAATGGCGGAAGTTTTTTCGCAATCCAGGATCGTATTCAACGAAGCGGTGAACAGCGACCTCAACATGCGGGTGTTCGAGGCCTTGTGCAGTGGCAGTCTCCTGGTCACCGATGAAGCCCGGGGAAGCGGCCTGACCGATCTGTTCCAGGACGGCGAGCATTTGGCGCTTTTTTCCGAGGCCAACCTGATCGACCGCATTCGCTATTATCTGGAGCACCCGGAAGAACGCCTGCGCATCGCCCGGCAGGGGCGGGAAGAAGTGCTGGCCCGCCACACCTATGACCATCGCGCTAAATTCATGTTGCAAACGCTGGACGATCATTTTCGGGCCAATGCCGGAACCGATCCGGAGAGTGAGAAACCCGATTCGTATTATCACAACGTCCGGACAGATATTTTCCCTCTGATCCCCGAAGACGCGTCCTGCATTCTGGAAATCGGCTGCGCCGCCGGAATGACCGGCAAGGAGTTGAAGAAAAGGGGAGGGGTATTTTACGCCGGTGTGGAAACGGACCCGGAAGCCGCCCGTTTGGCGCGGGAGGCGCTGGACGATGTGGTGGAAGGCAGTATCGAGACCATGGATCTGCCGTATGCCGAGAACAGCTTCGACTGCATTTTATTCGCCGATGTGCTGGAGCATCTCATCGATCCGCTTGCCGTCCTGAAAAAATGTCGCAAATACCTGAAACCCGATGGAACGGTGGTTGCCAGTCTTCCCAACGTACAATTTCTGGGAGTGGTCCATCATCTGGTGGAAGGCAACTGGACCTATCAGAAGGAAGGCATTCTGGATGAAACCCATCTGCGGTTTTTCACTTTCAAGGAAATGGAAAAACTGTTTGCCGAAGCGGGTTTCGCAATCGATCAGGTCGACGAGACGCTGGACCCGAGTTTTAAAGACCACAATCCAACGTACCCCACATCGCTCAATATGGGGCGAATCACCATCAATGACCTTTCTGAAGAAGAATTCCGGCGGTTTTTTGTTTTTCAATACAAGATATCAGCCCGGCAAAAGGTGGCCGTCACGGAAGATAAAGAGTTGCCCAAAGAGGCATTAGCAAATCATTCCTTTAAAGAGGAAATGCTGGCGAAAGGGAAAACTCTGGAACAGGCAGGCGGCTTTAAGGGGGCACGGCTCATTTACAGCCGATTGCGTGAGCGCTTTCCCGATTGCCTGGAAGCCATCTGCGCCGAAGCCAATTGTTGCATGCACCTTTGCGACCCGGACCAGGCGGAGACTCTCTACAAAAAAGCCCTGGACTTGGAACCCGAAACCTTTGCCGCTCGCATGGGCTTGAGCTCGCTCGAATTGCAGAAGGGAAATCTGGATGAAGCCATTGCAGGGTTTCAATGGGCCCGCGAGATCCAGCCGGATAGCGATAAAGCCTGGACGGGTTTGGGGCTGACCTACCGGCAAAAGGGGATGAAGCGGGAAGCGATAGACTGCTTCTCTCATGTACTTAAAAGCAATGTGGAAAACCAGTTGGCTTTGACCAGCTTGCTGGGGTTGGCCTATGAGATTGAAGAATTTTCCGAGTGTGAAACGGCTCTCCAGAAATACCTGAAGCTCCACCCCGCCAATTTGAACATGCTGTTTGGACTTGCTGGCGTTCACTACAAAATGGGCAAGCTGAACGAAGCCCAAGAGGCTGTGGAGAAAATCCTGGTGTTCGATCCCGCTCATAAAGATGCCAATGACCTCAAGGCTCGTCTGGATAAGGAATTTAAAAGCGCCAGGCGGAAAAAACAAGTGGAGTTGGTCTGAAGACCGGGCAGGAATATTTTTTAATACAGGAAGGTGCGATTGGATCTATTCAGGGATAATTTAAAACAACTCCGGGATCACGACCCGGCTCTGGCGCACAGAGTTGAAACCAGTGGGAAATCTGAAACTGTCCAGGTGACACAGTCCAAGGATGGACACCCCGTCCCCCGGGCAGGTTCGGTTTCTCTGCACAGCACCTACCGCCCGAGAGAAGAAGCCGCCAGGGCGGTTTCTGAATTCAATTGCGTAAAGGGGACGCAAAATGTGGTCTACGGTTTGGGGTTCGCCTATCACGTTGAGGAAATATTAAAACGGTTTCCCTCCGGTTCGGTCACCGTCATCGAACCCTCGATGGCACTGTTTCATGCCTTCCTTTCATCGGTCGATATAAAGCCCATTCTGCGGCGTACCCGGTTTTTAATCGCCGAGCCCGGACCCAAAATTCTGTCCCGGTTCAATTCCGAACACTGGAATATTTTCAGGCACCCGCCCTCCATCCGGGTTTCCGAAGCGTATTTCAACCGTCTGGACACGGGCCGCGAATTGGCCGCGTTTTTGAAGACCACATCGCTTAGAATTTTACTGGTCAACCCGATTTATGGAGGGTCCTTGCCCACCGCCCGGTTTTCTGCCCAGGCCCTCGAAAACCTCGGTCATCAAGTGGCCACCGTCGAATGCGATAAATTTGCCGAAGGTTTTTTTTCGCTGCAAGACATCACACGCAACAAGCAAAACGCCAATGGCATTTCCAATCTGTTCATGAACTTGATGGGAGAAATGACCGCCGCCAAAGCGGATGATTTCCGGCCTGATTTGATCCTGGCTCTCGCCCAGGCGCCTCTGACGCCCGAGGCCATCCAAAAATTAAAGATTTTAAACATTCCCATTGCCTTCTGGTTTGTGGAGGATTTCCGCACGCTTCCCTATTGGAAAGAGGTCGCGCCTTCCTACGACTATTTCTTCTCCATCCAGAAAGGGGAGTTTTTTGACCAGCTTCAATCGCAGGGAGCAAAAAATATCTATTATCTGCCGCAAGGCTGCGCGCCTGAAGTCCACCGCCCCCTCGATCTGATCCCGGAAGAGCGAAACACCTATGGCGCCGATCTTTCCTTCATGGGCGCCGCCTACTACAACCGCAGAAAAACTTTTCCCCAGTTATTGGACCGGGACTTTAAAATCTGGGGTACCGGGTGGGAGCTTGAATCGCCTGTCGGCCAACGGGTGCAGAATCAAAATCAGCGCGTGTCTTCCGAGGAGTCGGTTAAAATTTATAATGGGGCTAAAATCCATTTGAACCTGCATTCCTCCACCTTTCACGAGAATATCAATCCCGAAGGCGATTTTGTAAACCCCCGCACATTCGAGATAGCGGCCTGTTGCGGGTTTCAACTGGTGGACGAACGCTCGGAACTGGGAGAACTCTTCCGTACAGGGGAAGAAATGATCACCTTTGACAGCGTCGCGGATTTAAAAGAAAAGATTGCCTATTATCTTGAGCATGAAAGAGAAAGAAAAACGATTGCCCAGAAAGCCCGAAACCGGGTTTTGGCGGAGCACACCCTGGAACACCGGATGACGGAAATGTTGATCCACATTTTCACGGATCGGTTTGCAGACCTTAAACAACGGATAGAAGACCGAATAGAACCCATCGACTTTTTCATCGATCAGGCGGGAGAGAATACCGATCTGGCGGAGTATTTGGAACAGTTCCGGAGCGTGCCGGAGTTTTCCCTGAAGACCGTTACCGATCAAATCGCCAAAGGTGAGGGGGCCTTGACGGAAACGGAAACCCTGATGCTGATGGTCAATCAGCTGGTGGATGAAGAAAAATAACAGAGGAGAACAGAGATTTGGTTGAACGTATTCTCATAATGAGTCTGACCCGCATGGGCGATCTGGTGCAGGCCACGCCGTTGATCAGCGGGCTCAGGCGCAAATATCCTAAAGCAAAAATCACCCTGATGGTCTCCAGTGATTTTGCGAGCTTCGTTCCCAATATTCCGGATATCGACGACTCCCTCGTTCTCGACATGCGCCAGTTCACCAGGAAAGACAGCGGGCAAACGTTGACCTGGGTGGTCGTATACCGTTATCTGGAATCCTTCCTTGAGGACGTTAAAGCCAGACGGTTCGATCTCGCGGTGAACCTCAGCCATTCGAAACTCAGCGCCCTGATGATTTTATTTCTTGGTATTAAAAAAGTCTGCGGATTTCTTTGCAACGAGATGGGAGAGCGCATGACCGAGCACCCGTGGATGCAATACTTCGGAACGGAACCCTTCAACCGGGTTTACAATCCCTTCAACCTGGTCGAGATTTTTACCCGCGCAGGCGATGTCCGTCCTGAGGATCAGCGCATCCGAATCCAGGTTCCAGAGGAAACACCATCCACCCTCGCCGAAGCGCTGGACCGCGAAAAAATTACCGAAGGAGATTTGCTGATCGGCATCCAGGCAGGCTCCAGTCTCGAAAACCGCCGTTGGCCCGCGCATTATTTCGCCGAACTCGCGGACTCACTGATCAGGGACCTGAACGCCAGAATTGTTTTGTTTGGCGTTGCCTCCGAGTCGCCGCTTGCAGAGGAAATTTGCCGGTTGTCAACCGAGAGGGAGGGTATCGTCGACCTCACCGGAAAAACCGGCATTCCCCAGTTGATCGGCTGGGTGGGGCGATGCCGCTATCTAGTGACCAACGACACAGGCACCATGCACATCGCCGCGGCGCTCGGAACCAAAATCGTCGGGTTGTTTTTCGCTCACGCGCATCCCTATGAAACCGGGCCGTACTCCCCCGGTCATGTGCTCTTTCAGGCACGGATTGCTTGCGCCCCCTGCAGTTACGGCGTGCAATGCAACAACATCGTGTGCATCCATAAGGTTCAACCCCATCACGTAAACGCCATGATACAAAAGCATATCAAAGAGGATGCCTGGAGCCTGCCTGAGGACATGGGTCCCCTCAATGAAATGAATATTTTTGAAACGCGTTACGGGAGCGATGACCGCCTTGCTCTAAGGCCGTTGATCCAACATCCGATCCAGCTCGACGACGTGTTCCGGTGGGCCTATTCCCGGTTGTGGCTCGAGTCTTTGGGAAAAAACGCACCGCATGGAGACGTGGAGATTGAGACACTGTGGCTGGACCACGATTGTGAAAGAGTGGCGGAGGTTTTAGCTCCTTTACAGAAAAAAGTAGCGGTGCTGGATGACCTCGATCGGTTGTGCCGCGAGGGGATGAAGGCCACCGGATCGCTTCTTCGGTTTTTGCGAACTGGCCCCTCTCAAAAAAACATGCAGACGCTTGCGGAAGAGATCACTCGCGTCGATGAGCGCATGGAACTCGCCGCATGCGCCCACCCTGAAGTCAAGCCGGTGGTTGATTTATTTGCGAAACGCAAAGAAAATTTTCAAGGCGAAGATGTCGTTCGCCTGGCAGGGGATTCGCTCCGCTGTTACGAACAAATGCGAGAGGAACTCGCAAAGTTAACCCAGCTTCTCAATGCCGTCGTGAAAGGATTTGGATCTACCGGCTTCAAAGAAAATCAGGCGGGAGCCGATTCCATCAAGGCGCTGGTTCCCGGCAGGTAACTGGCCCACTCGGACTTTCCACCATTCTTTAAAAACTGTTCCAGGAACTCCAGCGACGCCCCCCCTCCGGTGGAAACAAAAAAATTGCTGGAAAAATAGTTCCACAGGATATAGCTGTCATCCTCCGAGAAACCGATAGTGAGCAGATTTCGGTTGATGGGGGGGAGGAGTTGTTTCTCGATTTGCTTTTTGATCAGGTTTTTCAGTTCATTGATGCTGATTCGGTTAAGAATGGCGGCGGAATCGCCTCCGCCAATGACCACTGAAAGTTTGGGGTTGATCAAAGCCGCGCCAAATAGCAATTTGGCCAGTTCCAGGGATCCTTCCAGATAAGAAGAGCTGGACGGATGATCATATGCCCCCAAAGGCCCATTCCAAAATACGTTTTCAATGTCACCCGTCAAAATCGTTTTTGAAAAATTTTCAATGGTTTTGGGGCCGAGATCCAACTGAAGCTCTTTGTTGAAATCGGGCAGGTCTTTCACCTCATAGGTGGAATCGTGAAAGTCGGCAACCACTTTATAATCTTCCGGAAAAACGATTTCGACGCCGTTCTTTTCGGACAAATCCAGGATTTCCTCGGCTAATTTTGTTTCATTGATCAAAGTTTGCCGGTCCTCGTCACTTTTTCCCATCAGTTTGGTGGGGATGGTGTCGACGCTCAAGGGCGCGACCTGATCTTTTCGCAATTTCGCCAGAAGAAAAGCGTTCACCATTTTGCCGCCGATTATGATACGCTTAACCCTGGATTGAACAAATTGCTTGAGGATCGAGATTTTATCTTCAATTTTCGCGCCTCCGGCAATGACCACGGTTTTCTGAGGGTTGGAAAGAGCCCGTTTCCCAAAACCTCCCAGGACCCTGATTTCTTCATGAAGCAGATTGCCCGCCAGTACGATTTTTCCCTTTTGCCGCATGAGGTGAGGAAGCATTTTGATGCTCCGGGTCACCCGGTGGCTGCACCCAAAGGCACAATTGATATAAACGTCGGAGGTTTCCGCGATGTCGTTAATGAATTCTTCGCGGTAGGTTTCAGGGTTTTTCGGTTCCAGGAGATAACGCAGGTTGGGAAGAAACTTCACCCCTCCAGGAGGCAAACGATGGTGCGAAAGAATTTCCAGGGAATGTTTTAAATGAGAGTCGATGATTTCTGGCGGGAAAATGGTGTAAGTGTCGCCATACCGCTTGCGGATCAAAGTGTCAAAATGAGTGCTGACAAACTGGATGTTGAATATGCCGTCCCATCCGACATGATCCTTGGTTTTATGGGGTCGGCCCAGATGCGAGCCGATGATGATTCGGCACTCCCCGTCCGTCAGTTCATGGATTTTTTTGAACGTGAGGTCGAGAAAACGCCTGATGCGGGTGTCGTCGGCCACTCGATAATAGCCTCTTTTGGCTGTAAGCAGGGGAACATTGAAATCCACGCGGATAAAAATGGTTTTTCCCACCAGGTCTTCTGGATTGAGAGAATCCAGACTTTCCATGCCAATCGAATCAAGCATTATGTCTCATCCATCCTCTCCGTTGCATCAGGTCTCCAGGAAGTTTTAACAAATTGGCGTCAAAATTTGTTAAAAAAACGGTCAAAAAAGTGAGAAAATTGAAAGATAATTCAAGTTTTTTAAAATGCAGGCCGTCATGATAATTAAAGGACTGGCAAATCAAAAAAACAGTGACACAACCAAAAACCCTTTAAAAAAAGCAATTTACATAGCCTGCCCTGCTTTAGGGTTTAAAGCATTCCCACAAACATATCAAGAAGCCAAAACCCAGCGACTCGATATTTGCCGAACTTTCCGCCTGAAAATCAACAAATGGGCGTTTAGCGGAAATTCAGCCGACTGTAATTGATCCATTTACTTGAATTTTAACAAATTATGCGGAAATGAACAACCTTTGTAATCAAAGAAATTTTAGTTTATCATAACGAATTGAAAAAGAAATTTTGTCCCCTGTGACAAATAAATAGCGAGAATAATAGAAAATGCCAAAAAAAATAATGTTAATCAATTCCGACCACCCGGAAGAATGCCGGGCGGTGATTCTGGAGGATGGGAAAGTCGATGAATTGATCGTCGAACACTCCTCCCACGAACAGATCAAAGGGAATATTTACCTCGGTGTCATAAACCGGGTCGAACCCGCCATAGAAGCGGCGTTTCTTGACATAGGCGGGAAAAAATTCGGTTTTTTACCCTTTAAGGATGTGCGTCGAGACTCCTATCTACAGACAGGCGAAAAAAAAGCAAAAATACGAATTCAAGACGTTTTGGTTCGCGGACAAAAACTGCTGGTTCAGGTGGTGAAGGAAGGAAGGGACGCTAAAGGACCCTCCCTGACCAACTGGATCAGCCTGCCGGGCCGGTTTCTGGTCTTGATGGTGGGGCAGGAAGCCAACGCGGTTTCGCGCAAAATAGAAGATGAAACTGAAAGGAAGAAGCTAAAAGAGATCATTGCCGATTTTGAACTTCCAGAAAACATGGGCGTGATCATTCGCACCGCCGGGTTGGGCCGGACGAAGCTGGAACTTCAAAAAGATCTGCAGATGCTGATGAAGATCTGGGAAAAACTGGACCAGGACGTTCGTGCAGAAAGTGACAAAGCCCCCGTACTTTTATACAAAGAACCCAACATGGTGGTAAGGACCGTCCGCGATCATTTCACCGCCGACACCTCGGAAATCATTGTCGATGACCACGATTCATACAAGGAGATTTTGGGTTTTGTCAAAATGGTCATGCCCCGCCTGCATCGCCGGGTCAAGTTTTACAAAGAAACCAAACCCATGTTTTCCCAATACAAGGTCGAGGAACAAATCGAGTCTATATACGACCGAACCGTACCATTGCCGTCGGGCGGGTCCATAGTGATCGATATTGGTGAAGCCATGGTGTCCATCGACGTGAACTCCGGAAAGACCACAGGCGCCAGCCAACTGGAGGAAACCGCGGTCAATACCAATCTTGAGGCGGCGGAGGAAGTCGGCAGGCAGTTGCGGCTGCGCGATCTCGGCGGATTGATCGTGATCGATTTTATCGACATGTATCAGAAAAAGAATAAAGCGCTGGTGGAACGCCAATTGAAGCAGGTTTGCAAAAAAGATAAAGCCAGAATCAACCTGTCGCGGATTTCCAAATTCGGCCTGATAGAAATGTCCCGGCAAAGGATGTCGCCGCCAGTCAAGGAAGGCGTTTTTGAACCCTGTAAGACATGTGGCGGGGCAGGGCAGGTCAAGTCCGTAGGCGCGATGGTTCTGGGAATGTTGCGGAAGATTCAGGAGACCCTGGCGCGCGGAAAAGTCGGGCTGCTGGCCGTGAATGTTTCTCCGGAAGTTGCCGATTATATGCTCAAGCATAAATTGCACTACTTGATGGATCTGCAGGAAAAGCATAAATTCATCATCGAATTTATAAGCAAACCCGGTCTTGCTTTTGCCGATTTTTCCTACAACGTTCTTGAAAGGAAAAAAGAAGAAGAAACCGATCAGGAAAGCAAACCTAAAGAAAGAAGACCGGCAGCAAGAAACGAAGGCAGGCGCGGTAGAGCGCCCGCACGGGAAGAAAAAACCGTGCAGAGCGATGCCGCTCCCAATGAAGCCGTCCAGAGCGATGCTGTTCCCAGCGACAGCGAGGGTGAAAAACCGAAAAGCCAACGCCCCAAGTCGACTTCCCGAAAACGGTACACCCGGAAAAAAACTTCGACCAAAAGGTCTTCAAACTATCGAGGGCGGAATAGACGCAGTGAAAAACCTTCCTCCCAGGACGGAACGGAAGCAAAAGATAATAATACACAGAAACCCGATGTGGATGGGAATGTTCTTGCCGCAAGCCCGGTCCCTGGTGAAGAAAAGCCAAACGTCGAAAGTCCAATTCCCATAGTGGCTCCAACAAGCCCCGAGAATTTGGATTCAGGAAGCAAAGCTTCGCCACCGCCATTTAACGAAGAGCCTCTTTTTTAGCGGGTGGATGATTGCTTCAGGGTTTCTGGGACGCTGAAAGGGCGCATCGAAATCCTGTGTCCCAGAACCGCCCGGAAGGGGGAACGAAGTTTCTATAGGTCAGAGTGGCAAACTCCTTCATGAACCCATGTTCGCGTTTTTGAATTCCAGCGCCTCGCGTGACCTTATATTTTTCCCCAAAGTTTTCATCCTGATGGGTTGAGTTGGGGTAGGGGAGGTACCAGCTCGCCGTCCATTCCGAAACGTTCCCATTCATGTCGAAAACACCCTCGCGGCTGATGTCTTTTGCAAAACTCCCTACCGGCTGAACGGTTTTTCCAAGATTCGCCCAGTCCATGTGAAGCTCCTGTCCCCAAACGAAAAACCGGTCGTCGCCTCCCCGGGCGGCTTTTTCCCATTCAAATTCCGTGGGCAATCGTTTGCCGATCGACAGGCAATAAGCGTCGGCCTCATACCAGCTGATTCCCCGAATGGGTTCCTTTGCGTTGGAAACTTTATATTTTGCCGCGGGTTTGAAGCGTATGAAATCTTCATAGGTCACCTCATAGCGGTCGATATAATACGAATCCAGAAAATATTGTTGCTGAGGCTGGGCATTTTTTCCTGAAGTGCGTTCAGACATGAACCGGGGGCCACTGTTCCCCGGTGAAATTCCCAGAGAGAATTCTCCTGAGGGGATCAACACCATATTTTGAGGGTTTTGTTGGCAGGAGAGCAGGGAAGCGAGAAAAAAAATGACCAGCGGCGTGCGATTCAATTAAGGGGCTGTGGAATTGGGTTCAAGATTCATGGTTACTTCCGGTGGTTCCGGAACCGCAAATTTACGGTCATTTGCGTCGGATAAAGAATACTCCACCGTGAGACAGGCGGCTTCGTCCCGGTTGCACATCACCGTCCGGCAATCCTCGGCATTTTTGGTGCAGTAATAATTCAGGATTCGCATTTTAAGAAACTGGTTGCTCGAGGTTTTAACAATGTAGACGTTTTTTTTCGACTCGATATTATGCGTCCGTGTCCTGTAATTGTACCATCCGGTGAGCGCCTTATTGACGCGTTTGCCGAAAGACCGGCTGTCCTGCATGAAATCGACGTCGGGAACCTCAAGTATGCTATTGAAATCCACCAGACCCAGATTCATCACTCCAACGGTTCCCTTGGGGTTGGTTACCCCGCTGTTGGTGACGATTTTAGTCCGTTGAAACCCCATATCCCAGTCAAGACGCGCCAGCTCGTCTTTTTGCTCATCCAGATCGGTCACATGATAAGTCTTGCCGGAAGAAAAATTGACCAGGGTCCATCTGTTCTTGGAAGTCGCATCAATGGTCAGGGTCGGATTGGAAGTTTTGATGATATTAAGCTTTTTCGGGGGAAGCGCGACGGTTTCAAAATCCTCAATATTGTCCAGCATGCCATTCAGAATGGTGTGAAAGAGGACCGTCGCCACCAGGAGAAATGCAAATACTTTTAAGGTCTTATTCATAATCTAATATTAACACAGGCCCGGCGGGCGATAAACCTGAGGAAAAACTCGTCAAATCAACCAGAAATTTTTCAGCGATTGGACGCATTGTTTTTGCGCCGTTCCCCCAACCAGCCTAATTTATTGAAAAAAGGCGGGTTCATTAAGTTAACACTTTTCTTTAGAGGTATGATAAATTATATGATGAATTTTGTTAATAATGAACAGCAAATAGGTTCATTTTTGGGATCCCGAGATCAAACGCCGAGCTAAATGTCTAAAGACCGGGAATTTGAATTTAAAAAAGTCCAGATCGAAAGCTATTTAAAAGCCGCCTTTCAAAAGAAATTTGGCCGCAATTCCAGGATTTCCATCCGTAAACGGCAAAAGTTTATGGATGAAATGACGCGGAAGGTCAGCAAGAAATTCGGCAAAGATGTTTTGTGCCTGGTCGACTTCACCAAACAGGGGTTCGTGACTCTGGTTTCCCCCGCCAGGAAAATTGCCACCGACAAGGGAAAGTTGACCCAGTCGTTCACGCACCCCCAGGTTTTTTATACTTCCCACTGCATCGACCGATTCAGCCAGAGGACAAATACCGAAGACAATTGTGTGCTGCTTCTCGATGCCTACATGGACGACGCCTTGCTCTCCTACGGAGAGCACGAAGGAAACCTGACCTGTCCTGCCGGGGTATTTGCCTATGAGATGGAAAACGAACGTCTGGTTGTTAAGACCTTCATCAACTTTGAGTTGCTTTCAGCGGCTCAGATCAAGAAGTTTTATGGGCCTGGAATGATATCGACGTTTCCGGAAGAGTTTCTGTCCGATGAATCGATGCAAAGTGACTTCATAATGGGAGATGAATTCACCGATCTTGCCAGGGAATCTCAAGAGGACTCTTAAAGTTTACGTTTTTTGGCCTGACAATCGCCAGCCTCATACTCCGGTCGTTTTAGGTTCCAAACCATCACCGTTTAATCCTTCATAGGAATGATCCAGCTTTTTAATGTTTCAAAAACTTATGGGGGGGTGACCCCAGCCCTCAACGATGTCACTTTTTCCGTCAAAAAAGGCGAGTTCATTTTTTTGACGGGGCCCAGTGGTGCGGGAAAAACCACTCTGTTGAAAATTCTTTTCCGGACTGAAAAATTCGATCGTGGCCAGGTGTTGGTTCATGGAATGAATATAGGAAAAGTTCCGGATCGCAAACTCTACACCCTGAGACGGCAAATCGGATTTGTTTTTCAGGATTATAAACTCCTGGAAAGAAAAAGCGTTTTTGAAAACGTAGCCTTTGCCCAGGAAGTGATCGGAGCCGATAGAAAACGGATTCGTTTTAAAACCTGGGAAGCGCTTAAAAATGTTGGCCTGACCCACAAGAAAGACTCATACCCTCCGCAACTCTCCGGAGGCGAGCAACAGCGGGTGGCCGTTGCCAGAGCTTTGGTCAATTCACCCAGAATCATCCTCGCCGATGAACCCACCGGCAACCTCGACCCGGAAATTTCCCTGGAAATATTGAAATTGTTTGAGCATGCTAAACAAAGAGGGGTGACGGTGATTTTTGCGACTCACGATCAGGAGATGATCCGTTCACGAAACCATCGCGTGGTGATTATCAAGCGGGGGGAGTTGGTCACATCTTGAACCAGGCGATGCAATTCATGAAAAATTCGGTTTTAACCACCTTTTCAAATATAAAATCGAACCGGCAGGTTTTTTTAATCTCCATTGCCACGATCACGATTGCATTTTCAATTCTGGGTTTATTTCTGGTGATCTTTGTCAATCTCAACTCATTTTTGAAAACCTGGAACCAGCAGGTGCAACTGGTCATTTATCTTGAAGATAAAATCTCCGCCAATCAACGGCAGGTTCTGGAACAATTGATCTCCAGCAATCAAAATGTAGAATCCATGACTTTCGTTCCGAGGGAAGAGGCCTGGGCAAAATTTAAAAATACCTTTTCATCTAAAAAATCCGACTTCATTGACGATTTAAATTTCAATCCCCTGCCGAGTTCCTACAATCTGAAGTTCAAGCCTTCCGAGGACCGGTTTGAAAAAATCCGCCAATCCGCGGAAATTTTTAAAAAACAACCCGGAGTCGAGGCACTGGAATACGGTGAAAAGTGGCTGGCGGCGTTTGAACAATTCATGGTGTTCATTCGCATTTTTATTTTTGCCATAGGAGCCCTGTTAGCCCTGGGACTGATCCTGATCATCTCCAATACCATTAAATTGTCGTTTTATTCGCGTCAGGACGAAATCGAGTTGATGCTGCTGATCGGTGCAACGCCCAATTTTATCCGGGTTCCATTTCTCATCGAGGGGGTGCTTCAGGGACTGTTTGGAGGCGTCATTGGCCTCATCCTCATAAAGATTCTCCATATTTATATTGGCATTCAGTTCCAGGGCTCCCTGGAGTCCATTGCCCGTGGAGTGGAGTTTCACTTTATATCCATTCCCTTGATCCTTCAATTGCTGTTGGCGGGAGTTTTTATAGGATGGATGGGAAGTTTTTTATCTATTCAGCAATTTATGAATTTGGATCACAAGAAATGATTTTTCATTTAAATAAATTTTGCTGTTTTGTTTTCAGCCTCATTTTTGTATTTGTTATTCTGCCAGGGCACGGAACCGCCGATCCGGTGAAGGAGATCCAGGAACGGATCGCCCAGGAAAAAAACGAGCTTGAAAAATTAAAAGCCAGACTGGAAAAACAGAACAAGACGATTTTAGCCGCTGGGGCCAAGGGAAATTCGGTCTTGAGGAATCTTCAGAAAATCGACAACCAGTTAAAACTGAAAGAGCGGGAACTGAAGATTTACCAGTACAACAAGAAGATCAACCAGAAGAAAATTTCGCAGTCGACAAAACAAATTGCGCTGGCCGAGAAGCAAATGGAATCGCAAAAGCAAATCCTGGGTAAGCGACTTCGCGCGATCTATAAAGAAGGCAACATGTTTCCCGTCAAGGTTCTTTTTTCAGCCGAAAACTTTAATGATCTGATCCAACGCATCAAATACATGGAGCTGGTCACCGCGCATGACTCTTCCCTGTTTGGAAAATATGATGAACGGTTGAGGCAGCTTGAAGAAGGAAAAAAAACCTTACTCCTTGCAAGAACCCAGTTGGAAACACTGGAAAATGACACGCTCGCAAAAAAGAGTGAAATCAAAAACCAGAAAATCGAAAAATCCGCGTTTCTGGAAAACCTCAATAAGAAAAAAACCCTCGGCATAAAAGTCAAAAAGGAAATCCAGCAGGCATCGAGCAATTTGAACAACCTGATTTTAAAATTGGAAGAAAAAATTGAAAAAGGCCAGGGGTTGGATTTTCAGGATAAAAAAGGACGCCTGCAACTGCCGGTGAAGGGGAAATTTCTCAACAAATTTGGCAAAAAAAGGGATAAGCAATACGACACCTTTATCGTTTATAATGGAGTGGACATAAAG
Organism: Nitrospinaceae bacterium; assembly: GCA_021604505.1. Lineage (NCBI taxonomy): Bacteria > Pseudomonadati > Nitrospinota > Nitrospinia > Nitrospinales > Nitrospinaceae > Nitrospinaceae bacterium. The sequence goes on from BQJC01000001.1 coordinate 1,295,003, forward strand.
GCGACGAAGGGAACGCCGGTGCGTGCCGTTTCTTCCGGGAAGGTTTTGTTCGCCAATGAACTGGAAGGCTACGGAAATCTCATTATCATTGGACATGGAGAAGATTATCACTCCCTGTACGGCCATCTGGATGAAATAATCACCAAAGTGGGACGCACCGTCCGGTCCAGCCAGATCATTGGCCGGTCGGGGGACACAGGCTCCCTGGTGGGAGAGACCCTCTATTTTGAACTTCGGCACAAGGGAAAACCGATAGAACCCACCCGCTGGTTCCAATTCGCCAAAAAGTAGGAATGGCACATTCAGAGTTTTCAAAATGCGGTTTCCAGTGGGTGCAAACCTCTTAAAATAAGGGGTTATGGGAGCAAAAGACAAAAAAGATCGGAATTTATAGAGACGATTAAGTTATAATTATACAATAATTTATTGAAACCTATTTGGGAGAAACCAACTTGACCTCCGTGGCGCAACAAACCAAAACCAATAAAATATCTTTACTTCCCAGGGTCATGAAAGCCATTGCCCTGATCTCTGTTTTGATTTATCTGGGGTCAGGGGCGGTTGCCGTTGCGGAAGAAAACAATAATGAAACGGAGAAAACCTCCAAAAACAGTTACGAAAAACTCAAGGCCTTTTCCGAAATTCTTTCCCTGGTTGAGTCCAATTATGTGGAAGAGGTGGAATCGGAAGAGCTGATCGAAGGCGCGATTCGCGGAATGGTGAAATCTCTGGACCCCCACTCCTCATACCTGCCGCCGAAGTCTTACAAGGACATGCTCGTCGATACCTCAGGAAAATTTGGCGGACTGGGTATCGAGATCAGCGTCAAAAACGGTATATTGACCGTTGTTTCTCCGATAGAAGAGACGCCCGCGTTTAAAGCCGGCATTCAGGCGGGAGACAAGATCATCAAGATCGAAGACGAATCCACCCTCGACATGACACTCACAGATGCAGTAGCTCGCCTGCGCGGGAAAACAGGGACCCCCATCACCATCACCATTTTTCGGGAAACCCTGGATGCACCTAAAGAATATACGATCGTCAGAGACATCATCAAGGTGAGAAGCGTCATCAAAAGAGTTTACCGGGGCGATATCGGTTACGTGAAAATCCGCAATTTTTCCAAATCCACCAGCAAGGATCTGGACGCCGCTCTGGATGAATTCCGTAAAGTGGGTGTTTCCAAATTAGTCCTGGACGTTCGCAACAATCCCGGCGGCCTGCTCAATCAGGCGGTGGAAGTTTCTGACCGATTCCTCAAAAAAGAAAATTTGATCGTTTACACCAAAGGCCGGACCAACGAACAAAACATGCGCTTCACCACTCATGACAAAGTCAACCGTGTGACTTATCCCATGGTCATTCTGGTGAACGGCGGCAGTGCCAGCGCCTCGGAAATTGTGGCCGGTGCGCTTCAGGATTTGGGCCGCGCGATCGTATTGGGGACTCCCACCTTCGGAAAGGGCTCCGTTCAGACCATCATTCCGTTGACCGATGGTTCCGCGTTGCGGTTGACGACGGCACGCTATTACACGCCCAGTGGACGCGTCATTCAGGAAAATGGCATTGAGCCCGACATCACCGTGGAAATGCCTTTGGCTTCTGAGCTGGAAAAAAAGGATGAAGAAGGTAAAGGAAAAAATGAAGAAAAAGAAAAGCTTCGACGCTTCCTGCGCGAAAAGGATTTGAAAAAACACCTTAAAGGGAAGAAGAGTTTTGACGGTGTGAACGAAGACGATGAGCCGGTCGCAACGGAAGAGGATGAAGCGAATGATGAAGAATCCGCTTCTCAGGAAGAAGATCTCAAAAAAGATCCACAGCTCAAAACGGCGCTGTCTCTTCTAGAGGGGTGGGATATCATGAAAAAAACCTTAAGACCCAATTCTAAAATAGATGCCTCCCAGGTTCACAATCAAATCAGTATGAACGAATAAGGGTTCATTTCGGGTTTCGCGATACCCCGCATTAGATCGCGGGGTATTTTCGCCCCCCTTCTTACCGCAGGCAGGGAGGTTTCATTTTTATATGAGGTTTTTAAAAATCATCCATGCTGGTTCTTGGCATAGAGACATCCTGCGACGAAACAGCCGCCGCGGTTCTTAAAGATGGGGCCCAATTATTATCCAACGTCATTTTCGATCAGATTCAAATCCACAATCAATATGGAGGCGTGGTCCCGGAACTTGCAGGGCGGTCCCATATTGAGCGCATTCATCTCGTCATCAATCAGTCCTTGGAAGAAGCGGGCGTCACCCTCAAAGAAATCGACCTCATCGCCGTCACCCAGGGGCCCGGACTGGTAGGAGCTCTGCTGGTCGGCCTCAATACCGCCAAGGGAATCGCCTACGCCGCCCAAAAACCTCTGGTGGGCGTCAACCATCTCGAAGGCCATCTGCTGGCGGTGTTCCTTGAGACGCAAATTCCTTTTCCATTTCTGGCCCTCGGTGTCTCCGGTGGGCACACCGACCTTTATCGAGTGGACGGGTTCGGCAAATACAAGCTACTGGGTCGCACCCGCGACGATGCCGCCGGCGAGTGTTTCGATAAGGTCGCCAAGATGATGAACCTTGGCTATCCGGGCGGACCCATCATCGAAAAAATAGCCCGTTCGGGAAACCCCAAAGCCTTCAAATTTCCACGGGCGTTACTGGAGAGTGGCTCTCTGGATTTCAGTTTCAGCGGACTCAAAACCGCCGTCCGCAATTTACTCGAGAAACGCAAAAGAGGGGAGGAATCGCAACTTACCGATGCAGACGTAGCCGCCAGCTTTCAGGAAGCGGTGGTCGATGTCCTGGTCAAAAAGATTTTGCTTGCCTGCCAACAGAACGATTTACAGCGCGTGGTGGTGACCGGCGGCGTCGCCGCCAACGGCGCCCTGCGCGAAGCGGTGAAAGCCGCGGCAGGAAAACTCGGGATCGAAGCTTTTTCTCCCAAACCCGTCAATTGCACCGACAACGCCGCCATGATCGCCTGCGCCGGGTATCATCGCTATGTCAATTGCGACCAACCCCAAAACGGCTCTCTGCACCTCGACGCCCGCGCCACTTTACCGCTATAGAAATAGATATAAGGGGTAGGGACAAAAACTTTTCACCGCAAAGGCGCAAAGGACGCAGAGAAAATGCTTAAGGAACAGTGTGAGTTTTGGTTTCTTTGCGATCTTTGCGTCTCTGCGGTTAATTATGAGCGATGTGGCTAGGTCGTAGGCTTAAATCAACTCCAACTTAGAAATTACAATTTTGTTTTCACTATGCGCGTATTAGTCACAGGCGGCGGTGGGTTTCTGGGCAGTCACATAGCCAAAAGACTGCGGGATCGAGGCGACCGGGTTTCCGTTCTCGGGCGCAGGAAATACTCTCATCTTGGAAACGGAATCGAGTCTATCGTTTGCGACATCCGCGACAAACAGGCGGTGGCCGCCGCTCTCAAAGGTTGCGATGCGGTGTTTCACGCCGCGGCGGTTCCCGGTGTTTGGGGGGATTACCAGAAGTATTACAGCATCAACGTCGAAGGCACCCGCAATGTGATCGATGGGTGCCTGAAGCATGCGGTGAAAAAATTGATTTTCACCAGTTCCCCCAGTGTTGTGTTCGGCGATTCCGATCTGGAAAACGTGAACGAAAGCGTGCCTTATCCGCAATCCTACCTCTGCCATTATCCCGAAACCAAGGCCATCGCCGAGCGCCTGGTGGTTGCGGCCAACGGCGTCGATGGTCTGGCCACCGTTTCTTTGCGCCCGCATCTGATCTGGGGGATAGATGATCCGCATCTGGTTCCCAGAGTCCTCGACCGCGCCCAAAAGGGAAACCTGATACGGGTAGGGGATGGGCACAACCTCGTCGATATGATCCACGTGGAAAATGCCGCCGACGCGCATGTCAAGGCTGGCGATGCGTTGATGCCGAAGTCCAGGGTGGCGGGTCAGTGTTATTTTATCAGCGACGGAGAAGCGGTTCTTTTGTGGGACTGGATCGACGAGCTGCTGACGGCTCTTGACCTGCCTGTTGTGGAAAGAACCGTTTCTTATAAAACCGCATGGTTTCTCGGAGCGGTTCTGGAAAGTATCTATGGATTATTGCGAATCCAGCGGGAGCCCATTATGACGCGATTCGTCGCCGCGCAACTGGCGACTTCGCATTATTTCGATATCTCAAAAGCTAAACGGGATTTTGGTTACGCACCGGTGATTTGCCCGCAGGAGGGAATGGAACAGATGATCAAGCACCTTCGCTCGCGGGAGGCTCCCCCAGCATATTGATTTTGTGCGCCATGCTTCCCGCCCCAAAACCGTTGTCGATATTGACCGTGGCCACGCCCTGGGCACAGCTGTTCAGCATGGTGAGAAGCGCCGCCACTCCGTTGAAAGACGCTCCATAGCCCACGCTGGTAGGAACGGCGATGACCGGGTTTTCTATCAGCCCGCCCACAACACTGGCCAAGGCCCCATCCATTCCCGCGACCGCCACCACCACCCGCGCCTCGCGAAAGCGCTCCATATTATGGAGTAACCGGTGTATTCCGGCGACACCGACATCGAAAACTGTTTCCACCCGGCTTCCAAACAATTCCGCCGTGACCGCCGCTTCCTCGGCCACGGGGATGTCAGATGTTCCTGCGGTGACGATCACCACCAACCCCTTGCCTTTAGCCTTTTTCTTTTTGCGGATCACCAGGGTTCGGGAAGATTCGTTGTACTCGGCATTTTTAGGGAGGTGCTTCTTTATGCTTTTGAAAATATCAGGCGCGAGTTTGGTGGCGAGGATATCGCTCTTGGCTTTACCCATTTTCTTGATGATCGTCACCAATTGCTTTTGCGATTTGCCCTCGCAGAAAATCGCTTCCGGCTGGCCGGTTCTCAGATGACGGTGATGGTCGATGTGGGCGAAATCCAGATTTTCAAACGGCAGGGTTTTCAGGATTTCCAGGCTTTCGGCAGGTGTGGTTTTCTGCTGGTAAAGATCGGTCAGAATCCTTTTCAGTTCTTCGCTTTTCATTCCAATCCTCGTACCCCGGAAAATTCGGTGTCGATTTCGACGCTCATCAAATCCTCTACTGCTTTTTGCGGGGGTTTGTCATCATAAAGCACGCGGTAGGTTTCTTCGATGACCGCCGCCTGGATATTGAATTTGTTTTTCAATGCAAACGCCGATTTGACCGTGAGAATGCCCTCAGCCACCATTTTCATGTTTTTGGTGATGTCGCTTAATTTCTGTCCCTGACCCAGTTGGATGCCGACGTTGCGGTTGCGGCTCAGATCCCCCGTGCAGGTCAGGACCAGATCCCCGATCCCGGAAAGCCCGGAAAACGTTTCCGGACGCGCCCCCTGCGCGGTGCCGATGCGGGTGATCTCGACCAGGCCGCGGGTGATCAGGGCGGCTCTCGGGTTGTATCCCAATTTCATTCCGTCGCAGATTCCCGTCGCGATGGCGATGACATTTTTCAACGCTCCGCCAATTTCGACGCCTAAGGAATCGGTGCTGGTGAAGACCTTCATCTTGGGAGTGGAAAATATCTCCTGAACGCGTTCTGCCGTTTCCAGAGTGTCCGCGGCGGCCACCAAAGCGGAGGGAAGCCCTTCGGCGATTTCCTTGGCAAACGTCGGTCCGGAAATAGCGGCGCAAACGTGAGTTCCCTCCAGTTCTTCCTCAAGGATCTGATGAATGGTGCACAGAGTCTCATTCTCGATGCCTTTGCTGGCGTTGATGATGAGGCATCCCGGCTGTAAAAAGGGTTTGATACTCTTGATGGTTTGCCGCATGACGTGAGTGGGCACGACCAAAACAAGGATGGATCTGCCTTCCACCGCTTCTTTCAGGGAACAGGTGGGATGAATATTTTGCGACAAAGGAAACCCCGGCAGGAAAACAGAGTTCTCCCGTTTGCTTTTCATGGTTTCGCAAAGATCTTCCTCATAAACCCAAAGAGGGAAGGAATACCCCTTTTCCGCCAGCAGAAGAGACAGGGCAGTTCCCCAGCTTCCGGCTCCGATGACTCCTAAGTTGTTAAATTTCATGAAGAGATTTCAATATTTTGAATATTCGATTGAATCGGTTCACAGGCATTATATCCAATGGGATGGAAACGCGAAAAGGCTATTTTCCAAAGAAAATCGCGGGGAAAATGTCCCTTGTATGTCGATTTTCTTTATGATTAAATTAAAACGATCTGTTTATAAATAAAAGTTTTCAAACAATTACCAGATCGTCTGAATCACTGCCCTTTAATTCCAAACGACCCACTTCCTGAAACTTATGGCTAAGCGCGTCAAGGTTAGCAGAAAAGAGCTCCTAAAGGAACCCGACCAGTTCCTTTCCACCTCCCAGAAGATAACATTATATACATCTGAGCACCGGACCCGTTTGTTGATCGGAGCCGGAACAATCTTTGCTCTTTTTGTGCTTGTTCTGGGTTTCCGCTACAACCAGCAGGTGAAAAGCCTGAGGATGGAATCGTTGTATTTTGAAATGGTTAAAATTCAAAACGGGAAACCGGAGGAAAGCCAGAAATCGGACGAAGCGAATGCCGACAAGATCCCGGAGATGGAAAAACTGTTGGGTCAGTTCGATGAAGGGCCGCAGCAAGTACGGGGCAGTTTACTGCTTGCGGAAGAATACTTTGAAAATGACCAGTTTGACAAGTCCATCGCCCTTTATTCGGATATTCTGGATCGGTCGAACCCCGCGGATCTTTCCCATCAACTGGCGAAAGTGGGGCTGGGTTATTCCTACGAGGGTAAAAAAGAATATGGCAAAGCGATTGAAACGTACAAGTCCCTTGTGAATCAACCGAATGGATTTCCATTATTCGACGTTTATATCAGCCTGGCAAGATGCTATGAATTGAATAGCGATCAAAAAAATGCGCTCTTAACCTTGCGTGAAATCGAAACCAAGTTTCAAGGTCATCCTCAACTGGAATCCGTAGAAAGGCGAATTGCTAAGTTAACGGATAAGGCCTGAGCCTGCATCACCTTGTTATGGATTATGTTTTTAAAAGAGCGTAAAAAGTTATTTCCGCTTTTTATCATAGTTTCCCTTCTCATGGGATTCATTCTCCTTGCCCCGCCTTTAGGATTTTCCATCCCCTTTATTTCTGAAGAAACCGAAGTGTCCATGGGAAAGGGCGCCGACAAACAGGTTGTCCAGCAATATGGGATCTATCAGGATAAATCCCTGCAACTTTATGTGAACGCTGTCGGGCAAAAACTGGTTTCCAATCTTTCCGATAAAATATTTCGCCATTATTTTTTCAAATTGGTCGACAGTCCTGAGATCAATGCCTTTGCCCTTCCGGGGGGTTATATCTATGTGACCCGCGGATTAATGGCCATGCTGAACAGTGAGGCCGAATTGGCGGGCGTGTTGGGCCATGAGATTGCGCATGTGACCCTTCATCACGGAGCTAAGATGATGGTCCGTTCCATCGGCGCGCAAATTTTAAGTCTTGGCGGGGCCATTGCCAGCCCCAAAAATGCCGGTCAATGGCTGGTGGTGAGCACCGCCATGTTTCAGCAGATCAACCTGGGTTATGGAAGAGAAGCGGAGCTCGAGTCGGATGCGCAGGGAATGTTGACTGCGACGAATTCAGGATATGAACCGGTCGGAATCGTGAAATTCCTCAAGAACCTCAGAAGGCAGGAGATCATGACCGGACAATCGTATCACAGTTTCCAGGCCAGCCATCCCGACACGAAAGACCGGGTGATCAAAGCGGATCTCATGGCTTCATCGGTAAAACGCGGAAAAAAGAATCTGCAGTTCAACCGCGAGGTTTATCTTTTAAAGATCAAAGGGCTGAAGTACGGCGGAACATATCCTGGAAGAACCAGAACAAGAGCTGAAAAACCTCAGTACATAGACATCTACGAAGCGCAACCGGGGGATACGTTTCAAAGCATTGCGGAAAAGGAACTGGGGGACAAACAGTTGGACCTCGACATCTCGGTTCTCAATGGAAGAAAGGAAAGTTCTCAACCCGTTCCCGGAGAATTGATCAAATTAATCCGTGACGGGACTTACCCTGGAAACCGGGCGTTAAAATTGCAAACGAAAATTCCTTGACTTTTTTATGGGAAAGGTTATTACTTTAAAAAAAACGCATACTGTTCACCTTAAAGAAGGCGGAGAAGTTTGCAACAGGCTGTCACGCGGCACGAGGGTTTGCCCGGTAAAGGAAAGCGGGGAGTGGGTAAAGGTCACATGGAGAAATGGAAAAAAGAAGGGATGGATACATCACCTTCCAGACACCAACAAAATCGTTAAAGAAGAACAGGTTATTTAATAAGCGCAGGCGAATTTAAATTTAACTTAAAAACTTAATCGATAGTTGGGGGCCATGGGCGATCACAATTTGGAAAATCTTGACGATGAAGAACTGTTGAGCTTGTACGACGAGACCGAGAAGTTATTGCGGTCCAACGCCGAGCATGAGGACCCGCCCGCGCAGAAAAAAGCCGAGGTTCTCAAAAGAAAGCTTTCCTCGTTAGAACAGGAAATGAAACTGAGAAGTCTTTGGGAAAGTGAACAGGGGTGATTCTCGCTAAACGAACCGGGTGAAGGAAAACATTTCCCGTTACAGCCCCAGTTTGTTCAGTTCCTGCTCGTAATGCTTGTGATACATGACCTCCCATTCGGGGCTGCCTTCCCGCAGAGTTTTACTGTAGGAGGTGATCGTCTTTCTCGCCAGTTCGTCGGCTTTGTCATCTAGCATCAACATGTCCGTGATGACCCGGGTGATTTCAAGGCGGACGTCGTTGAGGTCGACCTTGTAATCGATCTCATCCCTTTTTTTAAAATCCCGTACGATGAGACTGCTGATATGATTTATTTTGTCTCTGCTTATTTTCATTACGCCTTCAATCCATTCATAAAATAAGGCCGCGTTCTCTCACCAGTTTCGACTTGACCATTTGGAAGACCCGGCCAAAATCCATCATGCCCCGCTCATATTCTTCCGTGCGGGACTCCAGAAGCATTTTAACTTCCTCATTCAATCGGTCTTCGACCATAAGATCATCGACGATGATTCCGGAGACGATGGCCTCCAGCTTTTCAGGCCGCTCATCCCAGATGATCAAATCTTTTTCGATGAGGGACTTGACGATTACTTTTGATATTTTTTCGACCAGCTCTTTTGATATTCTCATTATCTTATTGAAATAGTAGTTTTTTCAGAAAGGTCTGTTCATCCATCTCATCCGATCAATGGCAAAGCGGGAGACGGGGCTCGAACCCGCGACATTCAGCTTGGGAAGCTGACACTCTACCAACTGAGCTACTCCCGCAGGTATTGAAGTTCCATTTGGTTGTGTTTAGCTTTCTATTTCCCCCAGAATTAAAATTAAATTATCCCCGGTGGTCTGGATATCCAGTATTTTAATTTTTTGCTGGTGAATCTCAGCGATCGCCCTGTTGGTCATTTTTTCAATGGCCTCGGCATTTTCCTCCACGATATTCAATACTTTCACACCGGTAATTTTGTGAGATTCTAAACCCATTGACACCTCAAAGCGCCGTTGCTAACCGGCAATGCTAAAACTCCCGGATTGCCATTAAAAATTAAGCAAATAAGGGTTTTTTGAGCCATCTATAAAATATGCCGGTCATTATCCAATATTTTCCGTGAGTTATCAATTAATATTCTAATTACCGGGTTTGCCGAAAGCGATCGGTCCGTACGTTGAATTTGGAGTGAGCCTCCAGGACAGAAGACCCGTCTAGCAAGAGGATCACCCGCTTCCGGTTTTTTTAGATCACGGCATGGGCAGACGGTGAATTCTCTGCGCGGCTATCGTTTTTTTCCGGAAGGGTCAGCGGAACCCATTGAATTTGGGGTTGAAAGCCTGACTAAAATTGTATAATGATTATTGTATTTCCTGATTTTATTACGTATTATGTTTTGCAATAACATCCATACATTGCAGAAGTGAAGTGAGTTTTGCCTGGGGGCGAGCCCCCTTTTTTTAATAGGAAATAACGTGGTCAGACCGGTTAACTTTACAGAAAAGATACCCATCAGCCATCATTTGATTGAGTTGAAGGACCGATTCATTCTCGTGGCGATTGTGGTCGCATTTTTCTTTGGCCTCTGTTTTTATTTCATCGATTTTTTACTGCTTTGGCTGGAAGATCCCCTCCCCAGCCAATACGCGGATCTCACCTTCATCACTCCAACGGAGCCCTTTTTCACCGCTATGAAGGTCTCTCTCATGGGGTCCCTGTTCATTTCCATGCCGGTGATTCTGTATCACCTCTGGGGGTTCATCGCACCTGGCTTAAAGGTGAAGGAAAAAAAGATCACCGCCATGTTCGTCGGTTGCGGGACATTCTTCTTTTTGATGGGCGGGCTCTTCTGCTATTTCCTGGTTTTGCCGCTGGGGCTGAAGTTTTTGCTGACCTACGGCACCAACTGGTGGAAGATGCAGGTGACCATCGGGTTTTATTTTTCGTTTGTTGTTAAACTGATCCTGGCGTTTGCTTTTGCCTTTCAGACCCCACTGTTGATGGTGTTGATGACCAAGTTTGGCGTGGCCAACACCGTGAAAATGAGAATGTACCGCAAGTGGGCGTTCCTCGGCACCTTCGGAATCGCCGCCGTTCTGACGCCTCCGGACATCATCACTCAGGTTCTGCTGGCATTTCCCTTATACGCCCTTTATGAATTCGGGGTTGTGGTCTCCTATTTCTTTGAAGACCCGAAAAACCGGGAAAGAGTGCGTCGGGACCTTGCCGACCAGGCGGCGGCAAAACAGGCCGCGAGCCAGGCGAAACAGCAACCGGCGGAAACTGGAAAGACCAGGAAAAAAGTGGTTCGCAGGGTGGTCCGCAGGGTTAAAAAAGAATAAAAGAAATCCCAGCCGCCCAATCAGATTTATCCCAGCTTGTTTTGTCTTGCCAGTTCTTCTCTAATTAAAATAGAAATACCATCACAGTCGTCAACCGCGGATAAACATACACGACCAACAACCCTGCCAGAGAGCACCCCGCGTGAAACAGGATGGACGCGTACAACGTTCCCGTGAGTTGAAACAAAAAAGCCGCGATCAGTCCTAAGGTAAACAGCCCCAGGTTTAGCTGAAAATGCCCCAAAGCAAAAATGAGCGCGGTGATATAGACCGCCAGAATGGGATTGAACTTACTGCGCAGGTTTTGAAAGACCAGGCCTGTAAAAAAAAACTGTTTCAGTAAGGGAAAAAGTAAAACCTGCCCGAACAAATTCAAGGGATGAGGAAATCCCGCTTTCCCGCTTTCCCGTTGCTTGACACCTTCCGAAAACAATTCCTGCCCGCTCAGGCCGGAAACTGAAATGAGACCGTCCAAAAGGGGCAGGGCGGCAACGATCAACCCTCCACAAACAATGCCGATAGTTAAATGACCGCCGATATGCTGTCTTGAAAACCCCATTTGGTTGAGCGGGATCCTTTTGACGGCCAGTGCGAATACAAAAATCCCTGCGAAAAAAAGGGGATGTCCATATTCCGCAACCCAGGGGCGGCCTCGAAAGTAAAACTGAATCACAAGTAAAAGAGCGAAGAAAAACAGCAACGCGACCAGGGTCCCGGCGTTGAATTTCCAGAATTCCTGCGATTCGACCTTTTTGATTTTGAATGGGAATCCCAAAGAGTGGCGATCCTCTAATAGTGAACTGGATTACTCAGGAGTGGCAAGAGAAGGTTGCGTCGCGCCCGATATGGGATCGACAGGATTGACCGGAGTGGAATTTCCGCTGAAGTGGGCTTGCGCTTTCTTTTTGTCTTCCGGGCTGGTGGCCCGCGTGTCAAAGCCGCTGATGTGCGTCCAGAGCGATTGGTCTTGCGACTCGTTGTGAAAAGTTTCCTGAGTGGTCGAAATTTCGTCTTTCAAAAGAGCGGCGTTGAAATAAAAGCCGCCAAAAATTAAAGCGGAAAGGATGCACGATTCAATGAAAACGTTTTTCCACATGTGATATTTCACCACAGATTCATGCCCCGAAGGGATATGTGATATTCCACCACAGATTCATGCCCCTGTTATATCCCCACATTAGCTTAATGCCCCGCAGGGGTAGAAGGGGTATGTGATATTTCACCACAGATTCATGCCCCTGTTATGCTCCCTCATCGGCTTATGTTAAGGGGCATGGTGTTCTGATTTTAGAAGGCGTGTATAATCCGGGTATTGTAATTCTATTGCAGCCGCCGATCAATCCATTAACTCAAAAGACTCATGTTTGACCGGTTATTTCCATAAAAACCATAAGGTTATGAAGTTGACAAAATATAGCTCTTTATTTACTATCTCGAAAAGCACTACAATGATGCTAGAGGCTTCATTTCGTTATTGTAATTTTAATCCGATCGCTCCTTTAAAGCCATTCAAAAATCCCGAATAGTTTTTTTGGCCAGAAAACTTTTTGGGAGAACACACGCAACAATCATCGTTGAGATTTGCAAAATGGAAAAAATAGCCATTGCCTCAGACCATGCGGGATTTGAGCTTAAAGAAAGCATCGCCGCCTATCTGCATCAAAAAGGAGTGCAGTTTGAGGATTTTGGTCCTGTCAATTCGGACCGTGTGGATTATCCCGATTATGGGACCCAGGTGGCCCAGGCCATCCTCGAAAATAAAGTGGACCGCGGGATCGTGATCTGCGGAACCGGAGTGGGCATGTCGATTGTGGTGAATCGGTTTCCGGGAATCCGCGGAACCTTATGCTCGGATCTGTACACTGCAAAAATGTGCCGTGAGCACAACGATTCCAACATACTCATCATGGGCGGGCGCGTCATCGGAAAGGGCCTGGCTCAGGAAATCGTGACCACCTGGCTGGAAACCCGATTCGAAGGGGGCCGTCATCAGAAACGCCTCGATAAAATTGAAGAAATTGATAAAACGTTAACGGATAGAGCAATAAACCCATAAAGGAGAACCCTAAATTGTCGCTTGCCGATTTTGATCCAGACATTGCCAACGCTATTAAAAATGAGGGCGACCGGGAAAACCATACCCTGGAAATGATCGCCTCGGAAAACTTCGTCAGCCCCCAGGTGATGGAAGCCCAGGGGTCCGTCATGACCAACAAATACGCTGAAGGCTACCCCGGAAAACGTTATTACGGAGGTTGTGAATTTGTCGACGTTGCCGAAAGCCTGGCCATCGAGCGGGCCAAAAAAATATTTGGCGCAGAGCACGTTAATGTCCAGCCGCATTCCGGGTCGCAGGCCAACATGGCCGTGTACCATGTCGCCGTGAATCCAGGTGACACCATCCTGGGGATGAATCTTTCCCACGGCGGGCATCTGACGCACGGCAGTCCCGTGAACTTTTCCGGATACACTTATAACGTCGTTCCCTACGGAGTGAACAAAGACACGGAATTGATCGACTATGAAGAAGTCGCCAAGCTCGCCCGCGAGCACAAACCGAAACTGATCATCGTCGGCGCCAGCGCCTATCCGCGCGTGATCGACGCCGTCAAATTCCGCGAAATCGCCGATGAGGTCGGCGCCAAAATCATGACCGACATCGCCCATCCGGCGGGACTTGTCGCCACGGGGCTCTACCCATCGCCCGTTCCCCACTCGGAGTTTGTGACCACCACGACCCACAAAACCCTTCGCGGACCGCGTGGCGGCATGATCCTCTGTAAAGAGGAATTTGCCAAAGAAGTTAACAAGAAAATATTTCCCGGAATTCAGGGCGGACCCCTCATGCACGTCATCGCCGCCAAGGCGGTGGCTTTCAAGGAAGCCTTGAGCGACGATTTCGCCACCTACCAAAAACAGGTGGTGGCCAATGCCAGGTTCCTTGCCGGTCATCTATCCAAAAACGGATTCAAAATCGTCAGCGGCGGAACCGACACCCATCTGCTCCTGGTCGATCTGCGTCCGCAGGACATCACCGGCAAAGACGCCGAGGAAGCCCTGGAGCTGGCGGGAATCACCGTGAACAAAAACACCGTCCCCTTTGAGACACGCAGTCCCTTTGTCACCTCCGGCATCCGTATCGGTACTCCGGCTCTCACCACCCGGGGCATGAAGGAAAAAGAAATGGAGACCATCGGCAACATGATCATCGAAACCCTGGGGCGCGTCGACGACAAAGGACTCCACGCAAAAACCCTGCAAAAGGTTCGCGATCTGTGCGAGCAATTTCCCCTGAATTACGAACTGACCGGGAAATATTAAACACCGATGAAATGTCCTGCCTGCTCTAACATGGAAAACAAAGTGATCGACTCCCGTATGAACAAGGAGGGCGATATCATCCGCCGCAGGCGGGAATGTCTCAGTTGCGCGGACCGGTTCACCACCTACGAGCGGCTGGAAAAATCCCTGCCGTTTATCGTTAAAAAAGATGGCCGGCGCGAAGAGTTCAATCGGGAAAAGATCCTCGACGGCGTTAAAAAGGCCTGCCAGAAGCGGCCCATCAGCATCGAGAATATCGAAGCCCTGGTGGACCGCGTGGAGCAGTATTTTCAGGATCTGGGTGAGAAAGAAATCTCCGCCGTCGCCATCGGCGAAAAAGTCGTCAAGGAGCTTTACCATCTCGACGATGTCGCCTACGTGCGATTCGCCTCCGTGTACCGCTCCTTCAAGGACGTGAACGAATTCATGGTCGAACTCAAGGAAGTTTTACGCGACAAACAGGGCGCCAAAGAACCCGACCGGGTTCAGTAATCTCCGCAAAATCAACCACTCTCCCCATCTCTTCTTCAGGTTAGACAAATATAGATAAAACCTTTATAATCAATAGATTATGAAGATATTATCTATCCGAAATATCCCTTCCTCTCATGGTCGGGAGAACGTCTTTAAGAACTCCTCTTTTAACAGCCTTCTCTTTACCTTCGTCACTTTTTTCTCGGCGCTCGGCTGTTTCTTATTGGCCCACGAAGGCGGTTATTACGGTCACGGATGGAGCTTTCCGTCCGGTTTGTTGTATTGGATCGGGGGGGTTGTGGGAATCATGGCGATGATCGGTGCGTTTCATTACCGCGCCCGGTTGCGTCCCTCCAACTGGCTGGTGCGATTGCGGCCCGACCAGATGCTGGTCAAATTCCGCTCGCATCTGAACGACCATTTCAATGAGGAAGACCCGGTCGTCGCGGCCATCCCGTTTGCTGAAATCGCATGGGTGCGCAAAACCAGGGAAAGGTTGATGACACCTTCCAGCTCCGACACCCACACCACACAGGTGAGCTGGCACACCTACCTGGATGTCAAACTGAACAGCCCAGAAACCGAAGAGCTGAAGGAAACGTTAACGACAGAAAGAAACCGTCCTGCCCCAAAGTCCCGGGAGGATGAGTTGAAGCATCAATTGTTTCAGGCCCGGAAACAGAAAGTATCAGAGGCTGAAATTTCCGTCATTAAAGAATCCCTGAAAACCGAACGCGCCCGGAAAAAGCCAAAAATGCGCGGATCGGGAACCAGGCATCATCATTATCCCGTGCGAATGGCGGACTCCGAAATCCTGCGCGTGGAATGGGGAGGAGTTAAACCAAAGATCAAATCTATCCTCAAAATGCTAAACGGCAAGGTGCACGTCGAACCCGAGCTATACCTCAAAACCGACCATACTTTAACGCCAGCAGAAAACGATATGGACAGCCGCATTCTGGATCTGGCGGAAAGAGGCAAGATCATGGACGCGATTTCAATGGTCCGTCAGCAATACGGGTTTTCACTCACCCGTTCTAAAGAGTTCGTCGAAGAGCTAAAGAAGAGTTGACCTGTTCCATCCCAATTTAATTCTTTTATACTGTCACCTTTGATAAATTAAACTCCTTCAATTACTAATTCCTTGAGCATTTCCAATTCATCATCTTTCCATTTCCCTGACCAATCAATCTTGAAAATTCTAGTTTTTTTATTGGAGTTGGCACTATATACCGCCAGTTCAATTTTGTATTTTCCCGGGACCAAATAATCCGGTTGAGAGAAAGGCGCTTCTATTATTTCAAAGAAAAACTTGTTAATCGACGCATCACACTCGTTCGCATCCTTATAGACAGAACGAGGTTGGTATTTCTGGGGCTGAATTGACCCGATATCGCAGAATACCTTACGTTCTGGCTGCAAGGGGATATTTCGAATTTGCCCGCTACCTGACCATTTAAGTGGCACAGGAGAAAAATTCTCCCACTGTTCTAGTTTACCTTTTTCATTCTCCTGCCAAATTTTTTCAAGAATAACTTCACATTGATCGGCTTGACGGCGCCCATTATTGGCTATCGTAAATCTAAAATAATAAACAAGAAAACTTATACTCCCACGCATTTCCGTTTGATGACAGTATGGTGGCCTGTGCTTGAATTCGAAAGCGAGGTCGGGAGAATAAAATTTAGACTTCCATAATTCATGAGTATAAGGTCCAAATAACGCAATAATGGCTAAAACACTTGTTGTTGCGATTAACACCCAATCGCTGGTACTTATGGAGTTTTGCATTTGAATAAAATCAAGAAGAAATTTTCTTATATCCTGCAAAAACTCCAAATAAAGAGGTTCAGTAGTTGTTTCCATATTTCTTTATCCAATAGTTCATTGATTTTTCAAAAAATCCAATTCCACAATTTTCGTACAGTATTCCATTTTTTTGTTCGATTCATCAATGAATTGTCTAGTCCATCTCCCCCGTTGAATCCTTCTATGCAAAATGTTACCATAAGTTCCTCTATTTGAAGACGTTACCGGTCTGCTGTTTCCCCTTGAATTTATGAGCGATAAATCCGCACCGCTCAGGTTTTATGGAAAAAATCGTGTTTAACATTTCCCTGTTCAGCTATCTGGGCGCTTCCCTGGGTTATTTCGTCTATCTGGTGTACCGCAAGCCCGTGGTTTCGACGATTGCCACGGCCACGGTCGGGACGGGCCTGCTGGCCCACACGGTCTGGCTCGCATTGCGCTCGATGCAAACCGGACACGGACCCTACACCACGACGTTTGAGATCGCCATGTTTTTTTCCTGGATGACCGTGGTGGTCTATTTTCTGATAGAATGGAAGTATAAAATCAAGGACTTGGGGGCTTTTGTCCTTCCGGTGGCGTTTCTGGCCCTGCTGTTTTCGGTATTTTTGTCGAAGGATGTGGCCCTGGTGGAGGAATCGGAAACCTTCTGGCTGACCCTGCACCGCACCCTTTCGGTCATAGGATATGCGGCTTTCAGCATCGCATTTGCCGGGGCGATCATGTATCTTATTCAGGAAAATCAGGTCAAATCGAAGAAGCTGGGCATCATGTATTTCCGCATGCCTTCGCTGGAAGCGTTGGACAAACTGAACGACAAGGTCATCACCATCGGCTTTCCCTTGTTCACGTTGGGGTTCATGACCGGACCGCTCTGGAAGGCCAAGATGGATCAAGAGTTATTTGCATGGGATATCACGAAAACCTGGCCCCTGGTGATCGTCTGGATCATTTACGGCGCTATTTTTTTTGGCCGTTTGTTCGCCGGGGTGCGCGGTAAGAAAGCGGCCCAGGGTGCGGTTCTCGGTTTTGTGATGGTTGTGTTCACTTACTTTTTGCATGTATAGGTTATGGCGGATCCAAATCTAGTTCTGGTGGGTGTGAACCACAAGACGACTCCGGTGGAGATACGCGAGCGTCTGGCGTTTTCCCGTGGCGAGATCGAAGCGTCTCTGGAACGGCTGGTGGGCAACCCGGAAATCGTCGAAAACATCATCCTCTCCACTTGCAACCGGGTCGAGATCTACGCCCGGGTCAAGGACACGACAAAGGGTGTCGGCCTTCTCAAGGAATTCATCTGCGATTATCACAAGATCAGTCCCAACGAACTCGACAAATACTTTTACAGCTATCAGGACGAACGCGCCGTCGAACATCTGTTTCGAGTGTCGTCCAGCCTGGACTCGATGGTGCTTGGCGAAGCCCAGATTCTGGGCCAGGTGAAGGATGCCTACAATACGGCCAGGGCGCTCCGTTCAACGGGAATGGTTCTCAATCAGCTTTTTGAAAAAGCGTTCAATGTCGCCAAGAAAGTGCGGGAAGAAACCGGAATCGCCGAGCGCGGCGTTTCCATCAGTACAGCGGCTGTGGAATTGGCGCGTAAAATTTTTGAAGATTTAGAGAATCATTCCGTCATGCTGGTGGGAACCGGAGAAATGGCGGAACTCGCCGCCAAGCATCTCATTTCTTACGGGGTCAAAACCGTCTATGTTTGCAGCCGCACGTATGAACGCGCCGCTTCTCTTGCCAAGACGCTAAACGGCTGTGCTCTGGACTTTGATATGTTCAAGGAAGAAATGCACAAGGCCGACATCGTCATCACCTCCACCGCATCGCCAAAATTCATCATTAAAAAGGACATGGTGGACCGCGCCATTCATCAGAGGAAAAACAAGCCGATATTTTTTATCGACATCGCGGTGCCGCGTGACATTGAACCTGAGGTCAACGACCTGGAAAACGTGTACCTGTACGACATCGACGACCTTCAGGGAGTTGTTTCCGCCAATATCAAAGAGCGGGAAAAAGAAGCGGAAACCGCGATGCAATTGATTCAAAATGAAGTCACCAAATTCAACAACTGGGTGGTTTCTCTGGACGCGGTTCCCACCATTGTGGAAATAAGAAACCGCGCGGAATCCATCCGTTCAAGGGAAATTGAGAAAGCATTGAAGAAAATGGGCCCTCTTTCGGAACAGGATCAAAAAACCCTTCACCTGATGACCCAGTCCATCCTCAATAAAGTATTCCACAAGCCCACCATCAATCTCAAAAAGCAGACCCAGTCACAGGAAGGCCATGTCTACCTGAAAGCAATCCGGCACCTTTTTCATCTGGACGATTGAATGGAACTGGACATTGAAAAAATCGTCATCGGCAGCCGCGGAAGCCCGCTGGCGCTCTGGCAGGCGAACTGGATAAAATCACAGCTGGAAGAGCTCCACTCAGCGCTCGAAGTCGAGATCAAAATCATCAAGACCTCCGGCGACAAGATTCAAGACGTGCCCCTCGCCAAGATCGGCGGCAAGGGTTTGTTCGTCAAGGAAATCGAGGAAGCCTTGTTGCGCGAGGAAGTCGACATCGCCGTCCACAGTATGAAGGACGTGCCGATGCAAATGCCCTTTGAACTGGAAATCTCGGTGATCACCGAACGGGAAAACCCGTTTGATGCACTAATTTCCAAGGACAATATCAAACTCGATGATTTGCCGAAAAACGCCAAAGTCGGCACCGGGAGTTTGCGAAGAAGTTCGCAATTGCTCAAGTACCGCCCCGACCTGAAAATTTTTCCTTTGCGGGGCAACATCGATACCCGCCTTAAAAAGCTGGACTCCGAGGGGCTGGACGCCATTATTTTAGCCTCCGCGGGACTCAGGCGTATGGGATGGGGCGATAAGATCACCGAAGTGATTTCCCCGGACGTTCTTCTGCCGGCGATGGGGCAGGGGGCTGTGGGAATCGAGGCCAGGAAGCGCGACCCGGAAGTGCACCATGCCCTTATCGATCTGGATGATGAACAGACTCATCTGGCCGTGGACGCGGAACGGGCTTTCGTCGGCCAACTGGAAGGGGGATGTCAGGTTCCCATTGGGGCGTATGCCACCATAGACGAGGAAACCGATGAACTCACTCTCAAAGGCATCGTTTCCAGTCTGGACGGAAAAACCGTTTATCAAGCGGATAAGCTGGGCCCATCGTTGGATGCCAAAAAACTGGGCCGCGAGTTGGGTCAGGACATCCTCAGAATGGGGGCCGACAAAATTTTACAGGAAATTTATCAACAAAACGATTCCGAAGGATAACCCATAAAAAAACCAGGGCACTTTACGCGCCCTGGTTTCTTTCCGGCTTGTTGAATTTAGCCGTGATATGACCTGTTAAAAGGTCCCTCTCAAGTTACCGGTTTTTTTCTCCTGATTCACCATTTGAATGATTTGAATTAATCAGTTTCAGGCAAAGAAGGATCGGGATCTTGAGGTTCCGGATCTAAGGACAGATCGACTTTTACCTCATCAATGGCACTTTGCTCCTTGGTTTCGGGGTCCCCGGGAAAAGGCTCACTGCTTCGAGGAAAAGGCCAAACGGAGTGAAGGGGAGTCGTACTGAGAGCCCCTGTGGTATCCATTTGCCCGTCCATTTTCTGAGTGCTCGCCTCCGGCAGGCTCGATTCCTGGTCAAAGTCCATGACAGAATTTCCCGCGAAAGCGGCATTCGTGATCATCAAACCAAAAACAAAAACGCTAAACAATCCAAATAACTTTTTCATGCTACAGGACTCCAAAAAAAAACTTTTTCGAAATGCCCCATATTTGGATGAATCCGTGATGCTGGTTGTTGGTTTTCCCAAAGCATTTTTTCAAGGATTCTCCAGGGAGAGAACCGGGGTTTGGCAGTCCCTTTTGCCCTATCCCCAGGCATCGAACCCATCCATAAAGCAAATATGGGATGGCGGATTTGGAAAGTCAATATCCTTTGAAAAAATATTTCTACATTTGCCAAACCCCATTTCTCCTGATTTTCCAATGAATCCCAACCATCGCATTTCCTGGTCAATCGGCCATGCCTGTTCCCAGCGAGCCAACCCTTTCAAGATGCCTTCCTTGGGGATATTTTTAGAACAGGCTATCGACAATATACGTTCCTGGCTCCATATTCAGGATAAAGGGAAAAGATTGGACGTCGTCCGTAAGGCCCGGGAATGTGGACCGTTTCGGGTGGCCTGTTGAAAAGGGGGCTAAGCCATGACTGCTTTGAAATTGAATGAAGGAAGAATGGACCGCGCGGCGAGAATTGTTATCGGGGTACTCCTGGTCGCCGTAGGATTTGCCATGATGGGAACCTGGGGACTCATCCTCGGGTTAATGGGTCTCGTTCCATTGATCACCGGACTGACCGGTTGGTGCCCGCTATATGCGCTGTTTGGAATCAACACCTGCAAACTGATACACCATTAATTCTTCGCCGGGAGGTGGAAATCAAATGGGCTCATAGGGGCAATTCCCGCCAAAAGGATTTTGAGATTTTCAATAAGGAATTTCTATCGGTACTTAATAGATCTAATTTTTTGGGTCGGGCATTTTCCCCCCAAGAGCCACCTCCAGAGTCGTTTTAACATGCTGATAATCGCGTCGCGCTTTCAGATAATTTCGGAATGTATTGAGGACACGACGGCGGGCTTCAATAAGAGAAAATGCGTTCAATTGCATGGCATTATAAAACTTCTCCGCAAATTTTTCTGTTTTACGATTTAAAATCAGCATTTTGTCACGCAGCAAAGTGGCTTTTTTGTGTTGGAATTTCAGTTTTTGGATCAAACCAAGAATTTCCTCCTTGGCTTTGATTTCGTTAGCGGCCAGTTCTTTCTCGGATTGACGTAGTTGGTACTGAGCGCGTGCTATGCCGGCCTGATTTTGATCAAAAATTGGAATCTGAAAAGAAAGAAGCGGGCCGGAGCTTTTTCCACCTTCCAATTCTTTTGTGTAGTTTCCTCCGAAATTCACATCGCCATATATCCTTGCCTCTTGCAGCTGGAGAACCCATTTCGACTGTTCTATCTGGAAACGGAATATTTTCAAATCGGCGCGATTTTCTAAAGCAAAATTCCATGCCTGACCGGGCTGGAGATCCACCGCTTGGGTTTCCTGAAACTCCCCTTGAATTTCGATCATGGATTTCAATGGATCCATCCCCAATTGACGCAGCAAGGCGGTCTGTGCGGCTTGGAGGTCAGTCTCTATTTTAGCCAGCGCCATTTTTTCTTCGTAAAGGGTACTTTCCGCAAGCCAGAGTTCCAGATCATTAACAAGACCCGATTGATAGTAAAGCTTGGATTTGTCAAAAGCCGACTCAAATAATTTGATATTTTTCTGTGAGGAGTCGTGCAAAGCGTTTTGAAAGAGAACCTCATCGAAGGCTTCGCGTGCTTCCGCCGCAGTTTTAAGGATTTCTTCAATCACCTGCAGGGTCACTTTTTGCCCGTCCAACACGGCAATTTTTTTGCGGAGGGGGACGTTCCAAAGGTCCGACAGGGAAAAAAGCAGATTGAGATCCGGACCGACCCCGAATGCCCCTTTAACCGGAAACTCCAACAGAGCATCTATCGAAGGATTGGAATATAACCCCGCTTGAACGACATCGGCTCTCGCGATCCCAAGAAACTCAAACTTGGTCTGAAGGTCCTGGTTATTCATTAAGGCAATACGGACAACTTCCTGCCGGGTCACTCCTCCTTCCAATAGTTTTTCCAAAACTATTCGCGTCTGCTTTTTATCCTCCTCGCTCTGCTGCCAGGTCACCGAATGACCAATTTTTGATTTAGTTGAGGATGAAACCGCATCAAAATCCCTTTGCGGATTGACCGTGGCGCATGCTGCAACCAAAAATGGAATGGTTAAAATAATGTAGCGCTGGCAGAGTTTCATGGCCTTTCCTCCAACGGATTGGGATGGGTCCATTTGGCGTTTGGATCTTTGGGGTCAACATGAACCAAGGTGAACATCCCTCCATGCGGCATGACCCCGATGGGCCTGTCCGCCATGGCGTTCATAATGTGGTGCAATTTGTGACAGTGAAAACGCCAAACTCCAGGGTTCCAGGCTGTAAATTCGACATCCCTTGTGGTCCCGGAAGGAACAGCAATCGTAGACCCTGACCATTGCGCCGATTCCGGGATGGGGCCTCCTTCCGTCCCCACCACTTTCCAAGTATAGCCATGAATGTGAATAGGATGACTTTGCATACTGAGATTGCCGAGACGGATCCGAACCCGCTCTCCCTGCTTGATTTTCATGGTGTCAATACTAGGAGCGCTCTTGCCGTTAAAAGTAAACCAGTTAAAGGCCATGGAGGCGAGGTTTGGATTGGGATTCCCAGGGGGGAAAGTCCACTCCTGTAACATAATGGCGAATTCCTTATCTGGTTTATTTTTATCATCCTGAGGGTGAATGACCACCAAACCACCCAGACCGAGCGCATCTTGCTTCATGACGTTGAAACCCGTGTGATACATGAAGGTGCCGCTTTGAAAGAGGGTGAACTCGTAAACATGAGTTTCGCCAGGTAGCGTGGGGGCTTCAGTGACTCCACCCGCTCCATCCTCGGAATTAGGAACTTCCAATCCATGCCAATGAATGGAGGTCGGCTCGGGAAGTTCGTTTTTCAAGATGACCCGAATCGTATCACCTTCCGTGGCTTCAATGGTGGGGCCGGGCATGGATCCGTTGTACCCCCAAACGATCCCCTTTTGCTCGAGGTCCGACATGTGAAGTCCCATTCCTCCACTGAAACGGTTCATAGCTGGAATGAGAGAATGATCCATAGGTTTCCCATCGGTAATAACGTGCTCCATGGGTTGTGCAATTAAAGTAAACACCTTCACCTTACCGTCCAGTTCATAGCCGAGAGCGGGAACATTGAGTGTTTCCACCCTTCCCATCTGTTTCCCCATGAGTGGGGGTGGGGGAGAATATATTTTTCCTTCTTCAATGCGGACGGGACGTTTCATGTCCATGGATTCGTCCCTGGTCATTGAAGGTTCCACGTTGCCGGATATTTTTGCATTTCCATGGTCCGTGGAAACGATTTCTGACGAAGAACTCATGCTGTGTCCCTGATGATCCTCCGCCATTTCGCCTGAATAGACATTCGAAGACAAACCAAATTCAAAAAATAAAAATACCAGGAGGAAAAAGACTTCATTCCTGAACCTGTTAAATATCTTCATGATATTTTTCCATTTCCAAAAAAAGTTTTGGAGGTTGTTTAATGACTGAATTCATCGCCATTATTCTCCAGATCGCCATGGATATAGGAGTCATCCGAATTCCTTTCGCCGGCCTGAGGCAAAGACAGGACTCAGAGACTGCAATGATCCACAATCACGAAAATTTTCCAGCCCCGAGCGGGAGCGGGAAATTTCCAACTATAAGTGCATTAAGGGGACTTTTCCCATTTCCAAACGGGTTCTGAAACAATGAAACCAAAGAGAAATAGCCCACTCAATCCTGAGGTTGAGTTTGATAAATTTTATGAGTTGACTAAAGCTTTAATTTTTTGGAGGGGGCGAGACGGGAGTTAGGATGTTTGATTGGTAGAAATTTAGCGTTTCTACAAATTCGTAGCAAAAAGGAAGGGGATTATTTAAAACAGGGGGTTCCAATGAGGCGGTGACAAAACAGCTGTTGCAGGCGGTTTGTGTGGCGCAATTGGCATCATCCATATGATGCATGGGTGATGCCGACAGGTTGCCTGATAAAACGAAAAACAGGATCAGGATTAACGCTGGATAGAATTTGTTTTTCCCAAATGCAAAGGATGTCATTTATTTTTTACCAAATATTTGCCCGATAATGTATTTTGGTCCTAATAGTTTTTACAGTCAATGGTTTTTTCGCGATCGAAAGAAGAGGGTTGGAGTCGTCATAACCAGTGATTTTCACCAGACGAAACCAGTCTTTCTTGTGCAAGCCTCAACGCCTCTTCCCTAAAAATGACATCCCCCGGCTTTTGTCCCGCCACCCGTGCGTGAACTTCGGCAACATTTTGGGAAACGGTGTTTTCAATCAAATTTTCCAGATAGTCACGGGCTCCTCGTTTGAGCACTTTTTCTCTATAGGCCGGGTCGCCGGTCATTTTTAATTCCACAGCGCATCCGATCACGCCCCCCACGTTCACGATAAAGTCGGAAATCGAATGAATTCCCCTTCGGTTTTCGAGATAATATTCGGTCATCTTATTGACCGGAGCGTTGGCTCCCTGAAGAATAATTCGGCAATCAATGCGGTCGGCGTTCTTAGCGGTGATCGAGTCGGGTCGTGCCGCGGGGACCAGGAAATCGCAGGGGGCTTCCATGAGCCAGTCCAGTTGGTGAGGTTGAAAGCGTTTTCCCACTGCACCGGAATAATTCTGCAGTCCCAGAGGGTTTTTCCGAATGCCGTTCAATTCATCGACATTCAAACCCTTCGGATTCCACAAAGCCGCATGAATGTCCGACGCTCCGACGATCAATGCTCCTTCATTGCTTAGTTTGGTGGCGGTCCACGACCCGACATTGCCATAGCCCTGGATGACAACCCGGGCGTTTCTGATCGGGAAGCCTCCTTCAAGGCCTTCCAGGGTTCTTGCCGCCGCGAAGAGGCCGTGGGCGGTGAGCCCCCATTCGTCGATAGGAATGCCGCCTTTATCGGGAGGCCTTCCTGCGCCACCGCGGGCATGATCCCGGGTTCCCAGCTTTTCAGAGAACGATTCATAGATCTGCTGAATGTCGATTTCGTTGGTTCCCATATCCGGGGCCGGGATATAGTTCTCGATTTCGAACAGAGCTTCTGCAAAAAGTCCGACAAGATCATTTTTGAGATTGGGGTAGGCTTGAAAAATCACAGGGTCGACCGGCAACCCGGATTTTCCGCCGCCAAACGGCAGGCAGGCGGCGCTGTTTTTCAGGGTCATAGCGCGTGACAGCCGGGAGACTTCCATGAGCGTGACAGCCGGAGCCATGCGGATTCCACCCAGCCCGGGACCGCGAACGGTGTTGTCGATCACCACGAACCCCCAGGTCTTCCCTGTTTTCGGATCGTACAACCGAATTCGTTGTTCCGGAGGGTTTTCATCAGATATTGAAAACCGGCCCACGGAATCTTTTTCCGGGACAATTTCCAGTTCGAGCCGGTCCGGTAAATCAAGGGCTGTCGGCATTGGCGCTTTTTGTTAAGATTGTTTTGTTGAATTATTTATGGAACAAGGCAAAATTAAGCGGGCAGTCAATCTTCCTTACCTCAGCTGCCGATCATTGTAAAACATAATCCCTATTAGGTAATTGAAAAAATTTTACGTTTTCCCGTACAACAACATGAAATGGACCCAAAATGATCCAACCCCCTAATCAAGATCAGATCGATGCCCTGGTGCAACGCGCCCTGGATGAAGACCTCGGCCCGGGCGATATCACCACGCAAAACATTGTTTGCGACAATGTGATCTGGGAAGCGGAAATACGGGCCAAAGAACCCCTGGTCCTTTGCGGCACGGAGATAGCCTGCCGGGTGTTTGCCATGCTGGACCCGACCTGCACGTTTCCCGGTCGGCGCCGACGCGACGGAGAGGATGTGGCAAAGGGGGAGGGGATTCTGAAGGTCCGCGCCAATGGCATTGCCCTGTTGGAAGGAGAACGGACGGCTCTGAATATTTTGCAACAGTTGAGCGGCATCGCGACCCTGACCCGCAAGTTTGTCGAGCGGGCCCGGCCGGTTTCCGTTCTCGATACACGAAAAACCACGCCGGGTTTGAGGGTTTTTGAAAAATACGCCGTCAAATGTGGGGGCGGAACCAACCACCGCTTTGGATTGTACGATGCGGTGATGATCAAAGACAATCATATCCAGGCCGCAGGAAGCATCACCCAGGCAGTTGAGACCATTCGCAGCAAACTGGCTCATGAAAAAAGCATCGAGGTAGAAACCACCAATCTGGAAGAGGTCGCGGAGGCCCTATCCGCCGGAGTGGATATCATCATGCTGGACAACATGCCGACGGAAATGATCCGCCAGGCGGTGAAACTGGTCGGCCACCGGGTAAAATTAGAGGTTTCCGGCTCCATTTCCCTGGAGCGCCTGGATGAACTGTCAGGAACCGGAATCGACTATGTGTCCGTTGGGGCGCTGACGCATTCCGCCCCGGCGGTGGACATCAGCATGAGTTTTTTGGGGGTTATTACCTGAAAAAAAGCCTGATTTAACCCTTCTCAGGCTCCTGATGGTATACTTAGGGTAAGGCAAATTGAATACTTTGAGGATCGACCGTGCCCTGTAAAGATTCTTCATCAAGAGTGATGATCAAACTCGATACCGACGAACGCCTGCTGGAGTTCGACTTTTCCAAGATCACCTGTAGTAAGGAAATCGGCGGCGGCACGGGTTATCTGAAGTATTGTTCGGGAAAGCCAGTGCACGAAATTCTGGCGGACGACTTTAACAGTTTGGTGCAGGCGCTGGGGTTGAATGACACGGAAGATCAGTTTTTTCTTTACATGGAATGGGACGCCCTGCGAACCGCCATTTTTCAATATTTAGGAAGCGATGAGGACATCGATCGGGAACGTTATCAATTGGCCTCCATCACCCATGAGATGGATCATATCGAAATCATCCAGGTCATTCGTCCCGACCGGAACATGCCCAAGCTTGTCTCCTGCTTTAAACGCTCCACCCTGCCGCAGAATCAATCGGGGTAGAGGCGGACGGGTCGCACATACCCTTGTGAAAAATCCTGATCGAATCCCTGCGAAATCCCGCTGGAATAATTAAAGTAAAAAGCCGCCTGCTGGTCAAACGGCAGACACCAGGAACCATTGCCGCCGCCGGGAGCAAAAGCGGAGTCGAGATGAAGCTCCTGTTTCGACCGCCCGATCACCAGGCTTTCGGGAACATACAGCTTCTCAATCTCTTCGCGTTCTGCAATACGCCAGTCGTGAAAGCCCAGATAATCTTTTTTGTTTAAATTGTCAATGAAAGCCAGCGCTTCCTGGAAGGTCAGCCAATCCTGTTCAATGGCCCAGGAATCCTCCTGAGACCAGACCAGCCCAGATTCATTGTCCCGAACCATGCCTTCACCCTCAACTAAAAATCTTGGTTGTTTATTCATCGCAGTAATTTCACAAATAATTAAAGGTTCAAAGAAATATTTTTCAATACTATCAACAGCGTTTATAATGCTCCCACACGATTGTAAACGCTTACGTCCTCTGTGTGGCCATATTATATTCAAAAATTACCCTGTAAAGAAATTAGAAAGTTCCAATGCTGAAGCGACTTGTTTTAATATATTTTTTTGCTGCTTTTTTTACCGGCATCCTGTTGGTGGAAGGCGAAAAACTACTCTGGGGTCAAACGCACGCGGTTTCCTGGGGAGCGTTTTCGGCGGTTCACCTGCCGGGCGATTCTTCCGATGAGGCTTGCGGGGAAAAGGTGCAACCTGCGGAATACTTTTCCCAGGTTTCATTGGTTTCTCTGATAGCCGCTTTTGGCCTGGTTTTTGCCGGAATTTTTATCGATAAAAAACCCGTGAAGTTTGGAGTGTGGGGGCTTGCTGTTTTGCCTTTTGCACTCTGGGCATACATTAACTATTTTGTCGATTATGACCGCATGAAGCGATTGGCATTCACCTATAATACCGTCGCGGAAAACACGCTGGCAAACATTGCCGAAGCTCAGGACCGGTATAAATCCGAACAAGACACCTTTCTCAAGGATTTGGAGCAACTGTATTCCCACATGGCCGGTTCCCACGGAATCAATCAATGCGTTCGGATTCTAAAAATCGAAGCTGAATGGAACCGTTGGTCCGCACAGGCCAGGCACGTTTCGAGTCCCGATAAAGTCACCTGGGACAGCCGTACGGGGAGTTCTTTGAAAAAAGGTTAACGCCTGTAATATTTTTTAACCATTGAGGGTGGCGAAAGCCCGCCTGATTGATATATTTTTACACTATGACACAAACAGAATTGCAGTCAAAAATTCTCGTCGTCGATGATGAGAAAAAAACCCAAAGTATTTTAAAACGTTTTCTTGAAAATAAAAATTTTCAGGTGATCGTTGCGGGCGATGGAAAAGAGGCCTTGGTAAAGTTGGACGCTTTCAACCCCCAATGTGTTCTGCTCGATATTCAAATGCCTTTTTTAAACGGCGCGGATACTTTGAAAATGATCAAAGACCGTAAAGAGGAAGTCGAAGTGATCATGGTGACAGCCGTTACCAGCTTGAAAATTGCCGAAGGATGCCTCAATGACGGAGCATTTTCTGTTATAGAAAAACCGGTGAACCTGGAATATCTCCACGGAAAAATCGTCGAGGCTTTGGAGAAGCGGGAAGAAAAAATCCGCAAAAGAACCAGAAGGTAGAAATTTTGGGAATTCCGGATTGCCCGGCGCAGGTGCAAATCAGCCCTGGTCCCATAATTGAACGATTCCGTGGAGAGAAACCATGCCGATCACCGTATTATTTTCCTGCACCATGGCATAAGAAACATTAAAGTTGGTCAAGTGCCTTGCGGCGTAGGGAAGGGGCATATTGGGCGAGACGCAGAGAACCGGCTTGGTCATGATTTCATAAACGTGGGTTTCATGTAATTTTCGCCTCTGTGCGATTACTTTTCTGGCAATATCCTTAAGGGTCACAATTCCGTAAACGTCTGCTTCAGATCTCGGTGCAATGAGAACCGCATTGATGTTTTCCGTCTTCATCATAGCCAAGGCCTCTGAAACTTTCGTGACTCCGTCGATTTTTTTGAAATCACGCATCATGATGTCTTGAACCGATTTAGAATTCGGCATCCAGATCTCCTAAAAATAATGTTCCTTTATTTCTTTTTCGATACGAGGGAGTTGGCTTTCCAGACCGATCGCACGGTCGACCGTCCAGGAAAAAGCGATCCCGTTTCCATGTTCCTTTAATTGGCCTGCGTCATAAATGGCTTCCATAATTGCGTCGGAATTGAAATCCTCAACCAGAAAAAGCAGCATGTCCTTCTGCACTTCCATCGTCAGCCCGAAAAAGGATTTGTGCTTGTGAATGCCTTCTCCGCGGGCATTCAAAATCGTGACCCCAGTGGCGCCCGCATCCTTTGCGGCTTTAATGACTTCATCCTGATAATCGTCATTGACTAAAGCGAGAATAACTTTAAATCGCATTGGAAATTATTCCTTAAAAGAAGGCTGCATTATAGAGTTTCACGTTGATTTTGCAAGCGCTTGGCTGATCATAGCATAGGCCAAAACGGCGATGATAGGGAAAAGGGAAGCGAACGCAATAAGTCCAAACCCATCCACAATCGGCGAGCGCCCCGGAACATTGGAAGCCAGTCCAATCCCCAATGCAGCCAATACCGGAACCGTTACCGTAGAAGTCGTTACGCCTCCGCTGTCATAGGCCAGGGGAATGATCATTTTGGGCGCAAAGAACGTTTGAATGAGCAGGACCAGATAAC
Organism: Nitrospinaceae bacterium; assembly: GCA_021604505.1. Lineage (NCBI taxonomy): Bacteria > Pseudomonadati > Nitrospinota > Nitrospinia > Nitrospinales > Nitrospinaceae > Nitrospinaceae bacterium. The sequence continues at coordinate 1,324,929 of BQJC01000001.1, forward strand.
CCGCCACTATATAGAGGTATAAGGGGGTTCCCATGACAATACGGTAGGTCCCCAAAGCTACGCCAACAGCCACTCCCAGAGCAACGGCGATTCTAAGTCCCATTTCCGTTATGGCACCGGTAGAAATTTCTTTTGCCTTGATGGCCACTGCAATCAAAGCCGGTTCGGCAAAGGTGGTGGAAAATCCGATCAGAAATGCGAACAAATAGGTCCAGGCATAAAGCCAGGGATCTATTTCTTTCGCTGTAAAAAATGCTTTCAAACTTTCATCGTTGCCCTTTGTCAGGAATTGCGGATGGGTCAATTGATCCGCCATTCGGCTTCCGATGGGAAAAACGCATTGCTCCAGGCCGACGATAAAAATCGCGAGGCCGACAATCACTAAAACAAGTCCAATTAAAATCCGCTTTAAGTTGGGGATTTTTTTTCTAAGAATCACGCCCTGGAAAAACAAAAGAACCAACAGGATGGGAAGAATATCGATCAGCGTGCCTTTGAGGGAATTTTCTATCAGCGCGACCAAATCAGTCTCTTTCCCCATTATTGAACTCCCAGTGTGATCATTCCAAAAATCATTACGAACAAAATGGGAGTCAGACTCGCCAGCGCGATCAGGCCGAAGCCATCGATCATCGGATTCCGGCCGCGGATCGAGACAGACAATCCGATTCCCAATGCTGTCACCAGAGGGACCGTGACCGTTGAGGTGGTGATGCCTCCGGAATCGTAGGCGATTCCGATTATTTGTTTTGGCGCGAACAAAGTAGCGATCACGATCAAACCATACCCTGCGACAATAAACCAAACCAGAGGCCATCCACGGATGATCCGAATGACGCCCAGAGCGGTGGCCAGCCCCACGGAAAAAGCTACGGAAAGCCTGAGGCCATAGACAAATGATGAAATGGTGGAAATATCGTTGACGATAGCCCCCGAATCAGCCACGATGCGGCCGGCTTTTTTAGCGATCACGGTCAGGGCGGGTTCAGCGATGGTCGTCGAAAATCCTAATAAAAAACCAAAAAGGATGACCCAGCCAACATTTCCCTTTTGGGTGAATTGGGCAGCGATTTTTTCCCCCATGGGGAATAAGGCGTTTTCCAAGCCGAGAATGAACAAAAATAGACCCATCACCACAAATACAATCCCCAGAAGGGTTTGCTCAAGGTGAGGAAACGGTTTTTGAATGACAAATGTTTGGAAAAAAAAGATAACAGCTAATAAAGGGAGGATGTCGAGGCAGACAGACAGCAATTTGTGAAAAAAAACTTTTATATGGCTCACAAAAACATCCCGTGTCTGGATGATAAAAGAGGAGTTATAAAACAGGGATCGTGGAACGGCGTTTTAAATTTGTCAGGAAATCGGTCCGCTGAAGAGGCGGTGTCAATTCCATCCGCTACCGTGGGGAAAACACATCTTCAAGGGTATCAAGTTGCTTGAGGTTTGATCCTAAGCTCTCGGAGCGGTTATTTCTCAGGTTTGGATGCGGAAGAATCATCAGGATCCTGGTGGTTTTCTGAGTGCGAAGACTCTGAGGTTTCGGGTACCGCTTTTAAAGCATCGGCATTTTCGCTTTTAATTTGAGAAATTTCTTCCACAGAAGCTTCCGGCTCATCGGTTTCCTTCATCGACCGCTTAAAGTTTCGGATGGTGTTTCCAAAGGCGCTGCCGATGCCGGGAATCTTTCCTGCGCCGAATATTATCATGATGATAACCAGTACAATCAATAGTTCGGGCAATCCGATTCCGCCCATATCCCGTCTCCAAATTTAAATATTCCAATCAGTTACAAAATGTGGAGTATACCTAAACGAATTTTAAAAACCAAGCTATAATAGCAATGCAGGTAAAAGAACGTTGAACGGGACTGACAAGTTATTTCGAACGGCTGGAGAGCGAAACAAACATGGACAACGAAGACGATAATAAGGAAAAGCTCATTGATATTTTCTATTCCACTAAGGGAAGTATCGATAAGGTCAATGCGGCCATTGATGCCAAGTTTAATACCAATCCGTTGCGCACGATTTCGATGTTTGAAAAATACATTCAAGCCCGCCTGCAATTAAATCCCAAGGTTCTCAAAATGTCCGGCATGGAGGTCACTCCAATGGAGGTGGCTTATTTAAGCCAGCATCTCGACCTCGTGCAACTTGAGGCCCTGGATTTAAGAAAAAACGGATTTGGGGACGAGGGGTTGAATGCCATCGCTCACTCCGCAATATTTGTTAATTTAAAGAAACTGGACTTAAGGAACAATCAAATCACCAGAGTCGGAATGGAGTCTTTAGCCAAATCAAAAACCTTAGGTAATCTGGAAAAACTGGATCTCAGAATCAATAAGCTTGGAAAACGGTGGGAAGACAAACTCAAGGAGACAGGAAAATTTCCGAAACTGACCGAACTGAGGATTGTCTAAAAATACGCTGTATCTGCAAAATAACGCGGAATTAAATAATGGTCCGGTTTTTTTGCTCGCGAATTTTTTGAACCATCTTGTCGGCAATTTCGTTGGCTTTCACCTTGTAGGTGCCTTGTTCAAGAATATCGCGAAACTTACTGACCAATTGATGACGGATCTCCCCCGAGGTCCTGGGTTTTGCAGTTTCAGGCTTATGGGACAAGGTCACCCGGTCGATAGTTTCTGCGCTCTGTGAAGCCTCAGTCTGCGCTGCGACATACCGCTTGGGTGAATTGTTGACCGGGTTGCTTCGTGCTACTTTTGTTGCTGGGTCAAATTCGGTCATTTTAGAGAAAGCCAAGGCTGAGTGAATTCGCACAGGGCGTCAAGACGGTGAACCCTGACTTTCTGCAAAGACTTTTTCCGTTCTTCCGAGTATCGTTTTTGGGGGTCGTAATAGGTGGGACGGCGTGGCAGATCCATAAAAATTTCCTCCCTGAAATCCAAATCCTTCGAGACAGCATCCATCCAAAAAATAGAAAGCCAATCTCATTGCGTCAATCATCCTTGTTGACACCTATATAGATTTTCGGTTTAAATGCAGGATTCTTGAGTTTTTTCGGAAAAGAAATCTTGGAAAAATTAAAAATTTCAAGAGATTAGCCTGTAACTGCGAAAACACCTCATTTCACTTTGGGAAAATCGATCTTGTATCGATTGAAAGCGATCATTTTTTTGTCTGAATCAATTTAAGCCGCGGAATTTCAAAAGTTTTGAAAAACTTATAATATTGCCTTTCGGATAATATTATAGTATCATAATAAACAACGAGTTACCTCCCGTTAGCGGACCCGCTTGTGAGCATGGACTCCCCCGACTCCCAAGCGGGTCTTTTTTTTGCCCGCTTTCCAAAGCAATTTTCCCAAGTCAAACCCGGACCATTCGTTGGCGGTTTAATAATCCTATGACAATTTAGGCGGTATTCGTTTTCAGAGGGGAACGATGAGATGAGTCTGGGATGGGGCAGGGGACTGCCAAAAATAAGAGATCTTCCTGTTTAAGTATTGTCTGCATCGTCCAAAACTTCACGCCTGCATCACCCGCCTTTAATCGGGCTTTATTTACGCGGCCCTTTTAATTACAATCAGTGCAGGGTGGTCAGGAGTCCATACCAGCGGTTATCTGACCGAATCAGCTGGAATCCGGCCCGGTAACAACGTGCAGCGGAACGATTTATTCTCCAGATAAAATCTTAAACCCGGAGCCTTTTAGTGGTCTCCGTATCTGTATTCAGATCCATCCGGAAACTGTGCGTCCAGGGTTTCCTTGACCCATTGCGGAACTTTACGCCGATCCGAGGTTTGCAGAGACATGGACTCTTCTGCTTTCCGGAAATTATCCCAATGCGTTTTTTTAAGATCGTCACTGGACACCACTTTTTTCATCGTACCGTCTGGATTCAATACTTTTACTTCATAAAACATGACCGCCTCCTCAGTTGTCATTGAATTTCAACAACTTATAAGGCAAGGTTTATGCCAAAACGTATAAAGTGTTTAAAACCAATTAGTTATACTGAAAAAACCGATTTTTTGAGTGACGCCAGATTTTGAAATATCATACAATTTATGCCAAATGTGACTTAAATTGTCACCCGAGCACTGAAAAATGGGAGGTTAATGCGATGGGGAGCTTGAAAATGCAAGTGAAGGGGATGAGTTGCGGACACTGTGTCGAAACGATTGAGAATGCCGTTGGGGAAATTACGGGAGTACGGAAGTTTGTGGTGGATTTGGAAAAGAACGAGGTCTCGGTGGATATTGAAGAGAATCAAACCAGCCTGGAGATCATTTCTTCTAAAATAAGTGAGGTGGGTTTCGAAGTGGTGGAATAACGAGGTAAGTTTCTTTGAAAAATTCAAAGAAATGGAATCAGGACTCCAGGCGCCCGATTTTTACTTGCAGAATTTTTTCCGTGCCGTTTCTAATTATTTTTATGGGGACGGTTTTTCCAACTTCTGTATCAGCCACCATTTGCTGAAGCTTTGTGGAACCCGCAACATTGAGTCCGTTAAATTGGACGATGATATCGCCTCTTATGATGCCCCCGCTCTCAGCCGGGGTTTTCTTGTCGACGCTGTTCACCAAAACCCCGCCTTTGGGTGATTTCAAGTTAAACGAGGACGCCAGGTCCGGCGTTAAGGATTGAATGCCGATCCCCAGCCAGCCGCGTTCCACTTCACCGTGTTCAATGAGCTGGGCGGCTATTTTGATGGCCATTTCAATGGGAATGGCAAACCCCACTCCGGAGCCGATTTTTGCAACGGCGGTATTGATGCCGATGACCTCACCTTTTAGGTTGATCAAGGGACCTCCGCTGTTTCCAGGGTTGATGGAAGCATCGGTTTGAATAAAATCTTCATAGGTGGTGATTCCCAGATTTGACCTTCCTTTGCCGCTGATCACGCCGACCGTAACCGTTCCCTCAAGTCCGTACGGATTACCAATGGCCATCACCCATTCGCCAACGCCCAGTTCGTCGGATTTCCCAAAAGCAGGGGAGGGCAGGCGGCGGAAGGTTGAGATTTTTAATACCGCAAGATCCGATAAAGGATCGGTTCCCACCAGCTTGGCGTAATGATCTGAGCCCTGAGGCAACCCGACCAGAATTTTGGAAATATCTTTCACGACATGGTGGTTGGTCAGGATATAACCCTTGGAATTGAGGAGCATGCCCGATCCGACATTTTCAACCTGATAACGTTTTTTAACGAAGGAACTTGCTACCCAGTCCTTCAGGGATGAGTACCAGGGCCGGGAGGGGGAGGGGTGCGGTTCGGACCTGGAAGCGTTGTGAATGCTGTCCGAGACCTTGTTGATGCTGACCACAGTGGGTTTGATGAGTTTGGCATTTTGAACAAACGCATCCTGTAATTCAAGAATATCCTTGAAATCCTGCCGGTCGGCAAATTCACTGTCCACGGTGGTGTTTATTTTTGGAAGGGCACTGTCAAAAATGGGAAACCGGTCAAGGACCAGTGTTGTGCCGATATAAATCAAGGCGACGACAAACAGCGCCTGAATGGTAAATTTGAATTGATTGAATGGCTCAGGCATTTTTTTCACCTCGATACAAAGTGACAATTCCAAATGTCAGATCGCGGTAAGAAACGCCCCTGAACCCCGCTTTTTCCATAAGACAGGCGAACTCGCCCCGCATGGGAAAATGTGAAACCGATTGGGGAAGATATTGATAGGCGCTATTGTGCCGTGAAATGGTCTTTCCCACCTGAGGCAGTAGACGGTGAAAATAAAACCGGTACAGAGATCCAAGGACTGCGTTGGTGGGATGAGAAAACTCAAGAATCACCATTCGGCCGTTCTTTTTGAGCACACGGTGCATTTCACCCAGAGAGCGTTCGGGATCGGAAAAATTACGAATGCCAAAGGCGGTGATTGCGCCATGAAAACTGGCGTCGGCAAAGGGTAAGTCTTCTCCGCAACCTTTCTGCAGGCAGATGGAATTTGTAAACCCTCTCGCTGCAATTTTTCCCTTGCCCAGATTCAGCATCGGTCCGCTAAAATCCATTCCCATCACTTTGATGCGGGAGGGGTGGCGGGAGGCGATTTCCAGAGCGATGTCGCTGGTTCCGGTAGCGATATCAAGAAACTGTTCTCCCTGGTTGGGGGAGAGCAGGTCAACGGCAACTTTTCTCCAATACTGATCGCGCCCGGCGCTGAGCAACCGATTGATAAAATCATATCGTGGCGCGACGGCGCCGAACATGGATTGAATTTGACGCGAAAAATCCGGTGTTTTTTCCAGGGTCTGCATGGTGTTATTTTCTTAAAATCGAATCGTGATCGCTCAAATAAATTTTATCACCAGAGAAAAACCTAAACAAGGCGGATTGTATTTATTCCACAACCCATCCTCATTGATTTTGAGCAGATTACTTGCCGCCTTGTCATTCATTTTTACCAGTAGTACTATCGGGTTCGGTTCCGGGAAGGATTTCAAGTAATAATGATCTGCTAAAGGATTATCCCATGAAAAAGGTATTGGTGCCGCTGGCTCCGGGATTTGAGGAAATTGAAACCGTGACCATCGTCGATATTCTTCGCCGTGCGGGGGCCAGAGTAACACTCGCGGGAACAGAAGAGGGTGTGCTTCAGGGGTCGCGGGGAATCAACCTGGTGGCCGATAGCCGTCTGAATGAGGTCGATCCGGAAGAATTCGATTTGGTGGTTTTGCCGGGCGGACAGCCGGGAACCTCGAACCTGCAAAAGGACGAAAGGGTGGCGGAAATTCTAAAAGCAATGGCCCGAAGCGGGAAAACCATTGCCGCCATTTGCGCGGCTCCCCTGGTTTTGCAGTCGGCTGGTCTTTTGAAGGATAAAACCACAACCAGCCACCCTTCGATTAAAGATGAGTTGAAGGAGATTCAGTATTCCGAAGACCGGGTTGCGGTCGATGGAAACCTGGTCACCAGCCGGGGGCCGGGCACAGCCATGGAGTTTGCCATGAAACTGGTTGAAATATTGTTTGATAAAGATCGCATGGAAACTGTAAATAAAGGCGTCATGGCCAAACTCTGATCCCGCCCTGTCAGAATCTCCTATTTTCACCCGCCACGTTTCTCCCCATTTAAAGTGAATTCAACAGAAATTTGCAAAATTTAGAAACTTTTTGAATTTTGGAACATCGTACGAATTAGAAGCCGCCGAAATAAAGGCAATTCTTTTGATTTAATTGATTTTCACTAAACAAGAAAGAATACAATTCTTTCATTAGAGATATCCCCGAGGTGATGGAATGTACGTGAATATTTCCAGAAGCAAACTGTTAATCAACAATCGGCGTCATCACGTCAGGAAACCGAAAAAAAGCCAGGCCAGTTCCGCAGTTAATTGCAACCACTGCGGCGGGGCGATTCGGCCAAATGGCGAGCTTGAAACTTGCATTATGTGCGCGCGCGAAGCGAGTCATCTTTGCGATAACTGTTCGAATGTCAGGGCCCAAGTCGCCGATACCACCGGCAAGAGTGCCTGAAATTTTCCAAAGGGAGCCTGTAAGTAAACCAGCCTCTGTGAAGGGATGGGTTTGCTCACAGGCTTTTTTTTTCCGTGCTGTTTGGTGAATTGAGAAGAAACCATTTTTTTAAGATATAAAGTGCCCAGGGCCTGGACCAGCTGACCTGGCCGTTCAAAAATCCCCTCCAAACCCCGGCGACTGCCGTTTCCGAAATAAAATCGGAAAGAGTTGGCACCGGATTCAACAGCACCGATTCCACTTCAGTTTTCAAATCATTCCGCATCCAGTTTTCAAACGGCAGGGTGAACCCCATTTTTTTTCTTTGAACCAGTTGCGAAGAAAGCTTGACCGGCAGTGAATCCACCAGCAGGGATTTTGCCGGTGGCCGTGCGAATTGAATTTTGGCCGCAAGGGAAAACATCAATTCCACCAGCCGGTGATCGATCAAGGGAACCCGGATTTCCAGGCCGTGCGCCATGCTCATCATGTCCGCATCCCTGAGCAGAGTGTTGGGCAGATAATGGGTTAACTCCAGAAAGGAAACTTGTTTCAAGGGATCGATAGCGCTTAAAGATTCGGTCAGCGTTTGAGTCCGCTCCAAATGTTTTTGTTTTTCCCCTGCGGCATGAATTTTATCCGTGAACAAATCGTTGACCTGATCTTCGCAGAACAGCGTGCGCATCAAATAATAGGGATGGCTTCCCGATTTTTGCCCGCTTACGAAATGGCCCAATTTGATGTTTGCGTCGGAAGCAGGCAGATGACGTTTCAACCAGGCGCCGGCAGATCTGAGCCAGGAGGAGGGCAGGACGCCTAAAACTTTCTCCAGCCCGAGCAATCGCGGAACCAGCCGAAAAGAGTCATAGCCGCCAAAAAGTTCATCCCCCCCTATTCCCGAAATGGCCACCTTCCAGCCGGTTTCGCGCGCACATTTGGAGATGAGGAAGGTGTTGATCCCATCGACGGTCGGTTGATCCATTGCGCCAATGGCTTGCGAGAGGGCGTCGATGAGGGCGGATTCGTCCAGTTCCAGGGTATGATGCTGAGTGCCCATCTGTTCAGCCACTTCATTGGAATACCTCGATTCATCGAATTCACTTTCCCTGAAAACCACCGAAAGCGTTTCCACAGGACGATCCGTTTTCTGGTCCATGAGAGCGACCACAGCGCTGGAATCGATGCCGCCACTCAAGAAAGCTCCGAGAGAAACATCGCTGACCTGCCGAACCCTTACCGATTCCTTCAATGTTTCTGCCACCAACTCTTTTTTGGAATCAGAAGGAAAATCCAGGCCAGAATTTTTGGAGATTTGCAGAGGGTCCCAGTATCTTTGTTGCGTCACGGATTCCGGGCTGACAAGCATATAATGGGCAGGCGGTAATTCCTTTATGGTTTTCCAAAACGTATCAGGACCGGACACACTGCCAAAAGTCAAAAAATGAAACAGGCCGGTTTCATTGACGGTGAGGTCGATAAAGCCCGTGGAAGCCAGGGCGCGCACCTCGGATGCGAACAGAAAACATTCGGGGCTGGAATAATAATAAAGCGGTTTGATTCCCAACCGGTCTCTGGCTAAAAACAAAACCCTGGTGCGGGAATCCCAGATGCCAAAAGCAAACATGCCCCGCAGTTTTTCCAGACAATCCACACCCCATTCTTCGTAAGCCTTCAGCAACACCTCGGTGTCGGAATTGGAGAAAAAATGGTGATTTTTAGCTCGGAGTTCTTCTCTTAATTCACGGTAGTTGTAGATTTCGCTGTTGGTGGAGATCCAGATGCTATGCGATTCATTGGCCATGGGTTGATGGCCGTTTGAAGAAAGGTCGATGATGGAAAGCCGTTGATGCCCGAGGTAAACCGTGGGCCCGTCCTCGTGTTCCAATCGTTCTTCACCCCGGTCATCGGGTCCACGGTGACGCAAGCGGTCCAGCATGATTCGCAGGACTTTTCCCGGCGGCTCCGGCAGTTGGCCGTCAGTGAAATCGATTAGACCCGCGATTCCGCACATAGACAGTCGCTCTTATTAATAATCCGAGGGGATATTTTTTTCTTATAGTGAGTTCCCATAACATATATTATGTCAACTAACGTGGAGAGCGCATTTTTTTCTTCGGGAGAACCAGTCAAAACGCTGATGGCGCAAAGGGTTTGAAGGGAGATGCGGGTCTTCATGAATGGATCGGCACGCCCCCTTTTGGAGAATAGAAGGGAAATTTTGGAAGGGTTCTAGGTTGTCTTTTGCAGGAGGATTTCGCGGACGGTGCCGGCCACATGATTGGAAGACAGACCGTATTTTTCGAATAATTGCGCCGCTGTTCCGGTTTCAGCAAACTGATCTTTCACGGCAATTTTTTTCACCGGGACATGAATGTTATTTTCCAGAAGAACTTCTCCAACGGCATCTCCCAATCCGCCGATTCGGTTGTGATCTTCAGCGGTGATTATGGCCTCGTGTTCTTTAGCCAACTTTACGATCAGGTCCGAATCGATGGGTTTGATCGTGGAAATGTTTACCAATGTCGGTGTGATGTTTTCTTTTTTCAGATCGTCGATGGCCTTGAGGCTTTCCTGAATCAGGATTCCCGTGGCGAAAATGACGACATCTTTTCCTTTTTGAATAACATCCCCCTTGCCGATCTGGAACTTGTGGGATGCATCGTAAATCCCCTTGACCTTGGCTCTTCCCAGTCTCAGGTAGACCGGTCCCTTGTGATTTGCTACGGCATGTGTTGCCTGTCGGGCTTCTTCCCAGTCCGCCGGTTGAATCACCATTAAATTGGGAATGGCTCGCGTGTACGCCATGTCCACGATCATTTGCGCTGACGGGCCGTCTTCTCCAACGGCCATCCCGGCGTGGGTTCCCGCCAGCTTGACATTGGTATTGGAGTAAGCGACGCTCACCAGAATCTGGTCCATGGAGCGGCCTAAAAGAAAACAGGCGAACGTCGTGGCAAACGGTATCTTCCCGGTTGTTGCCAGTCCCGCGGCAGTGCACACCATGTCCCCTTCGCTGATTCCCATATTGAAAAAGCGGTCGGGAAATTGTTTTCCGAACGGCTGGGTCCGGGAACTGTCGCTCACTCCGGAATCCAGGACCACCACGTCCGGGTTGTCGCCCAGTTCTATAAGTGCCGCGCCGTATCCGTCTCTGGTGGCTCCGTCTTTCATTGCAACTCCTTCAATGCTTTTTCCAGATCTTCATCCGATGGCGCAACCCCATGCCACGCCGTCTGCCCTTCCATGAAACTGACCCCCTTGCCTTTAATCGTATCCGCAATGATGACACGCGGTTTCTCCGCATGCGGGGGAATTTTCAGGGTTTGAATAATTTCCTGCATATTGTGACCGTCGATGCGGTACGTGTCCCAGCCGAAGGACCGCCACTTGTCTTCCAGCGGCTCCAGGTCTTTCAATTCTTTCGTGACGCTGTCCTGGCACACTTTATTGAAGTCGACGATTGCCGTCAGATTCGTGGATTTAAATTTTGCTGCCGACATGGCCGCTTCCCAGATTTGCCCTTCCTGAAGCTCCCCATCCCCCAGGATCACATAAACCCTGCACTTGCGGTTGTCCAGGCGCGTTCCCAAAGCAATTCCGTTCGCGACGCTCAGGCCCTGCCCCAGACTTCCCGAAGCGATTTCCACGCCAGGGGTTTTGGGATGCGCGTGTCCGGAAAGAAACAGCGGGCTGTTGATTTTCCGGTAACTCGCCAGTTCTTTTTCCGGGAAATACCCGGCTTTGGCCAGAGTGACGTAATACAGCGCCGAGGCGTGGCCTTTACTGAGGAGGAAACGGTCCCGGTCCGGGTCTTTTGGATTGTTGGGGTCGTATTTCAGGATTCCGCCAAAAAACAGTGCGGTGGCAAGATCCGCGGCCGACAGGCTTCCACCGGGGTGCCCCGACCCTGCCCCGTGAATCGTCACCAGACTCGTGCGTCTGATTTCCCTGGCAATTTGTTCCAGATCATTGATGGTCGGAGTTGCCGACTGAGTGCTTTCCATACTTTCCATAAGGGATGAATACAAAAGAGGATTGGCAATAAAACTTATCCAAGCCTTATATCACAATAATTTATTTTTAGGAATTCAATTCTGGGATAAACCTTCGGAGTGATCGGGGCAGGAAACCTTCGTTAACGGGAGCGGAAAACCATTACCAAACGGCAGGTTCAACTCTGTCCCGGTCCCCCGACAAAATCGTTGCAGACATTGAGTAAGGTTTCGAAATCCACCGGTTTGGTGAAGTATATATCCGCACCGGCATCAAGAATGACTTTTTCTGAATGGCGCAGATCGCCGGAAATGGCGACAATTTTAATGTTCCCGGTTTTCGGGTTTGATTTGAGATTTTTGCAAACCTCCATGCCGTTGATTCCCGGCAGAGCGATATCGAGAATAATGATCGAAGGCATAAACTGAGCCGCTTTCAAGCCTGCGTCCCAACCGTCAAAGGCCAGCTCAATCACGTAATTGTTTTTCTCAAAAAACTTTTTCAACAGGCTGGAAAATTTCTTTTCGTCATCGACTATTAAAATTTTGCGGACCGATTGCTTTTCCTCCTCCTGCTGGAGGATTTCCTTGATCATGCTGATGGTATAACCCTTCTTTTGCAAAGCGTATATTTTTTCACAGCGCTCCTGCACCCATTCCGGATAATAACCGACGATCCCCTTCCCTCCTGGATGCGCTTCCTTGACCGGGTCTGGGAAGAATCCGTATTTTTTTTGCCACAACCAAAGAGTTTTTCTTGTGATGGGCACAACTTTTAAAATGTCAGCGGCTGTTACTCTGGACATGATTTTTCCTTGGAATTCGTTAGGTTATTGTTGAATAAAGTTAAATGAAAAATTGCATCCGGCCAATATTAAAAAAGGTTTCACGCAAGGTGCGCCAAAATGGATGAGGCGCCCTGCCCTTTTTATTTTTGATGCTCTATAAAATTACACTGTTAATGTAATTTTATCAACCTAAATTTTCACTTTTTCTCAATTTTCTGCCGGTGGACTCAAAATAATTGAAAAATAGGACTTTATCTTAAATTAAAATTTGTATACAATTGCTCATATAGATAAATCCGAACAGTGAAGTTATTCATCGGGCTTCCGTTTCTACCCTGACCGTGGCAGCGCGTTCGCCCGTTTTGACGGGACGTGTTCCGCATCGGCTTGCACCCGGTTTTCCTCAGGAAAAGGCGAAACGGAAGAGATCGAGGAACAAATATCTTCCTGATTTCAAAGTGGAATCGCGGTCTTTAGCCTGGTTTCGGGCGGAAGAAAATTGTCGTGAAGCAGTTTCGAATGTGTTTATCTGAAGGTGCACAAACTCATAATCAAATTTTTTTGAAGATGGAGATCCAAGTGCCATGTTACGTAATATCCCTGCATTGATCTTTTTCGGAATCATTTCCATTTGCGCCATTGGCTTCCCACCTGCTTTGTGGGCGTTGGAATCTGAATCCAACCCGTCATCTACGGGCGATTCGAAGGTTCTCACTCTGCGGGATGCTGTTCAGCAGACCTTGAAAAATAATGTTTCCATAGCGGTTGAAGAGTTCAATTCGCAAATCAGAGAGCAGGACATTACCGACAGGAAGTCCGAGTTTGACCCCAGCGTCAATATTGAGTTGTCGACGGGTGAAGACAAACGGCAGGTTTCCGGCGCTTTTACTTCCCCCGACGTCAGTCAAAACCGGGACCATCTTTGGGACATGTCCCTGAGTCAAAAGGTGATCACCGGGGGTGACTATGAAATCAGCTTTAATAATTCCAGGAGGAAGACCAACTCCAGCTTTGCGGGTTTGAATCCGCAATATTCTTCGGAACTGATTGTGTCGGCCACTCAGCCCCTGCTCAAAAACTTTGGTATCGACAATAATAAAAGAAACATTTACATCGCCAATAATGACCTGGATATTTCCGATTTTGAATTTGAAAGTAAGGTGATCGATACCGTCACCGAGGTGGAAAACGTTTATTGGGACCTGGTGTTCAGCATCGAAGACCTGAATGTCAAAAAGAAGTCTTTAGCGCGAGCTCAGGACCTCGAAAAGCGGGTGCGCGCCCAGGTGGAAGTGGGCACCGTCGCCCCGCTTGAAATTCTTCAGGCTCAGTCAGAGGTGGCTTCCCGCGAGGAACTATTGCTTCAGGCGGAAGATCTGATTCAGGACAACGAAGACAACCTGAAAAATATTTTGAATATCACCTTTGATTCACCCGAGGGGCTGAAAAAAGTGATTCCGGCGGACAAGCCGCAATTCAAGCCGGATCAGGCAATGGCTTTAGGCGAGGCGATCAAAAAAGCTCTGGCAAACCGTCCCGATTTTTTGTCACGCAAAACTGAACTGGCAAACGAAAATATACTGGTCAAATACAATGAAAACCAGATTTACCCTTCCGTCGACTTGTTTGGCAGTCTGGGCTTAAACGGAATCAGCGGAAACGCGGTGCCGATCACCAGTGGAACGGTCACCGGAACCAGCCGTTTCGGAGGAGGTTACGATGACGCTCTCAACAACACCATTTCCAGGGATTTTTACCAATGGGAATTTGGAGTTCGTCTCAACTATCCGCTCGGCAACCGCTCGGCAAAGAGCCGATTGACAGCCTCCCGGCTGAAGGTCGCCCAGACCCTGCTGGACATCAAGGATCTTGAGAAAAAGATTGTTGTGGAAGTCAGAGAGGCGGTCCGGCAGATCAAAACCGAAGCCAAGCGGGTGCAGGCCACGCGCGTCGCACGAAAACTTGCCGAAGAAAAACTGAATGCTGAGGAAAAAAAGTTTGAGGTGGGTTTGTCGACCAGTTTCGAAGTTCTGGAATTCCAGGAAGACCTGGTAGAAGAGCAGAGCAATGAGATCGGGGCGCTCATCGATTTTCATAAAGCAAAAATCAGATTGCGCCAGGTGCTGGCCACCACGCTCGAGACTCATAATATTCAAATGTCGTCCCAAGAAGATTCATGAAAAAAGGCCTGATTTATTTAGGGGCTCCCGTTCTGTTACTTGCGATTTATTTACTTTCATCCAGTTCCAACAGTAATGATTCGGAGCCAACAGTCGGATTCAAAACCACGGAGGTTTTGAAGGGCGACCTTGCCGTTAAAATCTCCGCGACCGGAGTTGTCGAGCCGAACTTCAAAGTGGAAGTGAAGTCCAAAGCCAGCGGAGAGGTTTTAAAGTTCCCTTTTGAGGAAGGTGACAAAGTTAAAAAAGGCGCTTTGCTCCTGCAACTGGATAAATCCGACGAACAACGGAATGTCGCCAAAGCAAATGCGGAAAAGTCCAGCAGCCTTGCCAAATTGCACAAGGCGGAAACCGCCCTCCTCCTGCAGGAGACTAAATACGAGACCGATTTGCAAAAGGCCCGGTCCGGAGTGCAGGCCGCCGCCGCCAACTTGCAGGAGTCCGAAGACAAGCTGAATCGGCAGAAGGATCTTTTCGAGAAAAAATTTGCATCTCAGGAGACACTGGATGCCGCACAAACCGCTTACACGGTTAATAAGGAAAATTTGATTCAAGCCGAGGCGCAATTGCAGGTGGCGATCGATTCTGTTTACGACATCACCATGAAGAAAAATGAGATTGAACTCGCCAGGGCGGATGTGGAGCGCTCCGAAATTGCCCTGGACGAAGCTCAGGAGCGGCTGGATGAAACCGAGATCTTTGCTCCCATCTCCGGGGTGATCATGCAAAAACTGGTGGAAGAGGGGCAGATCATCGCTTCGGGAATTTCCAATGTCAGCGGCGGAACGCCTCTGGCGACCATCGCGGACATGTCCCGTCTGTTCATCATCGCCGATGTGGACGAGACCGACGTCGGCGTGGTGAAGCTCGATCAAAACGTGACCTTATCCGCGGACGCATTCCCTGAGCAGACCTTTCAAGGTAAGGTTCGGCGCATCGCTCCCCAGGGAATTGTTGAAAACAGCATCACCATATTTAAAGTCAAGATCGAAGTCCTGGGGTCTGGAAAAAATATATTAAAACCCATGATGTCAGCCAATATTGAAATTGTCACCGAATCGGTCAAGGACGCTCTTTATATTTCAAGAGGGGCGGTTCGAAAAGAGGATGGTGTGTCCTTTGTTGTGATTTCAGAAAACGGAGTCCCGCGAAAGGTCCCGATCGAAACCGGAATAGAAAATGCCATTTACACCGAGGTGATCTCCGGTCTGGAGCCAGGCCAGGAAGCCATATTGGGGGATTGGGAAAAAATTCTGGCGGAAGCCAGCGGTAAGAAAAAAGGATCGTCCTTGCGAAAAATTCTTTGGTTGATCCAGTCCAAATAGTGGTGGTGTTTCGGGGTTATTTGCGCGGTATTGTGGTGAAAATACGAATGAACAGCGAGTATGAATTTGAAAGCAAGTTCAAGCCTGAAAAAGGTAAGGTGGTGGCAGGTAGATTTTCGAATATCCCAGTCTATTGTATGGGCGATGGCTTTTTTGTGTTTTCTGTCATTCCCCTCTCCTTCTTACGGTAAGGAGCTTTCTTATAAGGTCAATATCAAAGGCGTTGAAGACGATGATTTGAAAATAGCCCTGCAGGATTCCTCGAATCTCATCCAGTTAAAAGAAAAGCCGCTTTCCAGTCCTTCAGGTTTGATTTTACGCGCCCGCGACGATAAAAACCGGTTGCTGAATGTATTGAAGTCGTATGGTTTTTATTCCGGGAAGATGGATATAAAAATCGAAGAACAATCCGTCTTTTCCATGTTACCCAGTGGACTCCCGGATAAAGATCCTCTCGAGATCACCATCGAAATTGAAACCGGCCCTGTCTACAGTTTCGGTCAAATTCAAGTAAAGGGATTGGATCAATCCGGCTTGCAAGGTTTAAAGGTTGAGTTGCAACCTGGAGACCCGGCCAGAGGCCAATCGGTCCTCGACGCCGAGCGGGGATTGGTTTCCCGCATCAAGCTTGCCGGTTACCCCTATGTGCGTTCAGGCAAAAGGAAAGTGCGAGTCAACCATCAAAAGAAAACCATGGATGTCTTGTATGAAATAGATCCCGGTCCTTCGGCAACACTGGGGGACCTCTCTATCAGCGGGTTGCAGGCGGTGAAAGAGAATTTCATATATAACCGGGCTCCCTGGGAAGAAGGCGATGAGTACGATCCTCGAATTTTGGAGAGATTTCGTTCGGACCTTACCGGGTTGGGGGTTTTCTCTTCGGTTAAATTGCGGATTCCTGAAAAATTGGATTTGAAGGGGGAGGAGATATCTCAACCTCTTCCGGTTCAATTGGATGTTGAGGAGAGAGAGCCTCGGTTTTTTGGAGTCGGCGGCGATTTTTCGACCAATGAAGGCATTGGCTTGAACGCCTTCTGGGGACACCGGAATTTTTTTGGCGAGGCGGAAAAAGTAAGAATTAAAGCCCGGCTGGCCCGTATCGGGGAAAACGATTTCGACAGAATTGATCAAAAGCTGGGATTGGATTTTCAAAAGCCGGATTTTTTAGTCCGCAGGCAGAACCTTTTATTCAACGCTGAACTGGCGAATGAACACCCCGATGCATTTGAACGTCAAAGCATATCCTCCACTTTGGGGTTGAACCGTCCACTGAGTAAAACACTTTCGGTCAATGGGGGTATCGGTTGGGAGTTTTCATCCATTGAAGATGCGGACGGCAAAGGTGAGTTCGCCCTGTTCAGTTTTCCCATGGGTCTCAAGCACGACACCACAAAAAATTTGCTGGACCCGAAGTCGGGATTTCGCAACGAATTGAGCGTTACTCCTTTTACCGTTGCGGCTGGGACGGGTACTGCGTTCACCAAGTTCAGGGCTGGCAGTCGCGCTTATTATAAGGCCGCAAAAGATGGTTCCGTCGTATTGGCGGCAAGGTTTCTTCTGGGAAGCATCGTGGGGCCGGCGACGGATCAAATCCCGGCGGACAAACGATTTTTCGCAGGCGGCGGCGGTTCGGTCCGGGGTTACCAGTTTCAGAACGTCGGGCCGCTGGATAATTCCAACAACCCTTTGGGAGGAAGGAGTCTCATTGAGGTGGGGGTGGAAGCGCGGTTTCGATACAAGGATTTTGGTTTTGTTCCCTTTATTGACGGCGGCAATGTTTTTGATTCTCAGTTGCCGCAATTTGATGAAGATTTGCGATGGGGTGCGGGTTTGGGTCTTCGTTATTACACAACGATCGGTCCTCTGCGGGTTGATTTGGCGGCTCCACTGAACCGCCGTGCAAACGACGATCCGGTCGCATTTTACATCAGCATCGGTCAATCGTTTTAAGTGAGACATATGTCATCAGTTTTAAAGAAAATAGCATTGACGGTCTGCCTTGTTTTGGCTCTTTTAGCATTCGCAGTGTTTAGCGCTCATGAATTGTTGCAAACGGACTTTGGCAGGCAAAAATTAGTGCGTCTGATAGAGGACGCATCTTCCTCCCAAGGTCGACAATTAGACATTGAGTCTCTGGAAGGCGATATTTTTTCTTCAATGGCGCTCACGGGCATCATGGTTTCAGATTCACAGGGGCCCTGGCTGAAGGTGGATCGATTGGAGTACCGCTGGAATCCGTGGGGTTTGTGGCAAGGAAAACTCTGGATCTCGGAGTTCACCCTGAAAACCGTCGATCTTTTGCGGAAGCCCCAAGTGCAGGAACCGGAAGCACGCTCTAATGAGAAAAGTCAATCACCGGCAATTTTACCGGCATCGGTCGTCGTCAACCATCTGGGAGCGGAAACGATTCGCGTCGGCGAGGATGTTTTGGGGCAGGAGTTTCAGTTTTCAGTGAACAGCCGCATGGCTTATATGGGGCTGTCAAAAGGCTTATCGTTGAATCTCACCCTGCAGCGGACCGACGAAATTCCCGGCAAAGTGAATTTGGAAGTTTCATTCATGCCGTTGGTTAAGGGGCTGGTGGTGGATCTCAAAGCCGAGGAACCCCCCGGAGGAATTCTAGTGCGCGCCTTTAAGGTTCCAGAATTGCCGGAGATGTCCGCCACCATTAAAGGGGACGGTACGCTGGATGACTGGAAAGGACAATTCGATTTTCATGCCGGTCCTTCCCTCGGCGCCGGGGGAGAAGCGGCGTTTCAAACGATTGCCAGTGAGCAATACGCCCTCGATCTCACGATGAATGCCAGGCTCGCGCCCTTTCTGCCTCCAGAAATTAAAGACGCCTGGAAGGATTCCGTAGATTTTGAAACCCGCGTGATTTCGGAAGCGTTTCAAAAAATTAAAATTGAACGACTGAGCGTATCGCATCCTGCCGTCCGGTTGGACGCGGGGGGGGATGTGAGTATAGACGGCGGTGAAATGGCATGGCATTACACCCTGGTTGCCGGAAAAGATAAATTGTTTGCCACCCTGGCTCCTGGTTTTCACTGGAAGTCATTAAAGGTTTCCGGAACGGCGGAGGGGTTGACCACTCATCCGAATATTGATTTGACGCTAGATGCGGAAGGCGTGAAAGGCAAGGATTTTTCCGCTTCTCTGACCAATGCCCGGTTTCAAATCGCGCCCGACCGGCCGGTGGACCAGAGTGGGATGTTATTGGCTATTAAAGGTGAGGGGGTAATCGTTGAACCGGGCCTGGCCGACTCGGCGTTGCAGGAAATCATTCCCAGAAAGGTAACCTGGGGAATTCAGGGAAATCTTGACTTGGATCAAAGGCAATTCAATTTCGAACGATTGCAATCCTCAAGTCAAATCGCCAAGGTGAATATGAAGGGCTTGTTGACAGAGTGGGGACAACAAGCGCAGGTAAAGGGAAATATCACCCTGCCCGATTTATCGCAATTCTCACAAATTGCCAAAACGAAATTAGCCGGCAATTTAAAACTGGACCTGGATGTTGAATCCCAAAAATCCGGAAAAGCGGTTCAGGCTAATTTCGCGTCGCTGATCGAAAAAATGGAGTCCGGTTTTCCTGAAGTCCAGGCCCTGATAGGAGATCAGCTTGCCATCGGAGGCAGGGTCAGTTTGAATCCACAAGGTGTGATAACGGTCCAGACATTGGACTTTAAAGGCCAAGCCGTTTCCGGCGAGCTCAAGGCCTCCTTGACACAGGAGCAAAAAGTCGATGCCGACTGGTCCGTCGTTTTCCCCAGTCTCGCCGCATTGTCCGCAACAGTGAATAAAAACCTTTCCGGTCAGTTGCATGTCCAGGGAAATGCCAGGGGCGTTCTCCCCTCTCCCACCGTCACGGCGAAGATTGAAGGCAAGAATCTGACGGTCGATGGGGCGTCCGTAGAAAAAGGACAAATCGATCTGACCGTGGATAATTTACAGGCATCGCCATCGGGGACATTGGCAGTTCATGCGAAAGTGGATGGATTGGAGGCCGCCACTTCCACCCAGTTTGCTCTCAAACCGGACGATCGCCTGGCGCTCAAGAACATCAAGGTCGCAGGGCTGGGGACAGAAATCATTGGAGACCTGTTGGTGAATCTAAAGTCCCTTTCGGCAGTTGGAACCTTGAATGGCCGGATACTTGATTATGCGGCGATCAATAATCTCGCTGAGCAGGAAATTTCCGGCAATACGACCTTCAAAGTGGACTTGTCCGCTGACAATGAACAAACGGTGAAGTTTTTAACGACCGTGGATGATTTCAACCTGAAGGGAGAGTCACCGGTCGCAATCAAGTACGTTGCTTTGTCCGGAAAAGTGACACACGCCTTGAAGGAACCGGTGATCGAAAGTCAGTTACAGATTTCGGGAGTGACACACCAGGCGGCAACAGTGGAGAAAATGGTTTTGACGGTGGAAGGGTCGGTGAACAAAGTGGACTTCAAACTGACAGCGGACGCGGCTCCGACCGAGGGACCGAATGGGAACGTGAAAGCTTCGGGCCGTTTGAATTTGGAAGGCCCCGCTCAGGAATTGCAGTTAACCACAATGGCCGGAAATGTGGGTCAATTTCCTTTTCAAATGACCGAACCCGCCCTTCTTAAAGTGGCCGGGCAAAACATCGAATTGAACAAACTTGCCTTGAATATTAAGGATGGCAGTGTGTCCTCCAGCTTTAAAAAGAATGCCAGCGGAATCTTTGGCGATTTTACCGTGGAGCATTTTCCTCTGGATATGGTGAATCAATTGGTTCCCGGTTTTGGTGTTAAAGGAAATTTCCATGGAAAAGCCGTTCTCGATGGCAACTTTGAAAATCCCAAAGGACAATTGAAATTTTCCGTTGCCGATTTAACCGTTGATCAGGCCTCGACAAAAGGACTGCCGCCGGCCACCGTTAATTTGCAGGGCGATTGGAAGGCGGGTCAATCAAAAATTAATATTGTTTTGAATCAACCTTCCGTAGGGGAATTGAAAGTAAACGGGGAGATTCCATTGCGGATGGCAAAAGACCCTATAGGGTTCATCGTGCCTGACAAGGCATCGATAAAAGCCAACGCGGAAGGTCAGGTGGGGCTGGATATTTTAAACGATATTCTAGTGGCGAGCGGTAGTCAGGTTGGAGGCAAGGTGGACCTTGCGGTTAAGGTCGATGGAACCGTGGATGATCCGCAAGTCGCCGGAACCGTCAAGTATCAGGATGGAAGCTATGAAAACCTGAAACTGGGAACGTCCCTCACTGCCATTGAAGTGCTCACCACTTTCGATAGGAATCAAGTCAAACTGGAAAAATTGATCGCCCGCACCCCTAAAGAAGGCCTCATCTCGGGAAGTGGAACGGTGAAAAGATCGGGGGAAAAAGATTTTATTGCCGATTTGAAGCTGAGCACGAAATCCGCTCAGCTGGTGGCCATCGATACGGTGACGGCCCAGGTGACAAGCGACCTGCATTTAACGGGTCCAGTGAATGCCGCGTCCGTGATCGG
This sequence comes from Nitrospinaceae bacterium, assembly GCA_021604505.1. Classification (NCBI taxonomy): domain Bacteria; kingdom Pseudomonadati; phylum Nitrospinota; class Nitrospinia; order Nitrospinales; family Nitrospinaceae; species Nitrospinaceae bacterium. Next base: position 1,346,147 of record BQJC01000001.1, read on the forward strand.
TGAAGTCAAAATTGATCGTGCGGATATTTACGTTCCTAACCACATGCCGGCAAGTGTAGTGGTATTGGAAGTCGAGGAAACGAATGGACAGGAGACCGAAGGAACAATTCGAATCGAAAGCGAAACCGGCAAGAAAGAGGCACCGAAAATGGACCTGGGGTTGAATGTGAAAATCAAGGCCCCCGATCAGGTTTTTGTGCGGGGCCGAGGGCTGGATGTGGAACTCATAGGTGATTTGCTGGTTACCGGGTCAATTGCCAAACCCAAGGTGGATGGCTTTTTAAAGCTCCGCCGGGGGGGGCTGGAACTGCTGAGCCGCAAAGTTAAATTCAAGCAAGGTGTCGTCGGATTCGACGGAGTGCCCGAGCGCGAGCCGGTCCTCAACTTCCAGGCCGAAGTCCCTTCAAAAAACATGACCATACTGGTCGCAGTGCTGGGGTCCGTTTCCAATCCCAGGTTTCAACTGAGCGCCGATCCCGAAATGCCGCAGGACGAAATCCTGTCCAATTTTTTATTCGATAAAAGCGCCGGTTCCATCACTCCGATAGAAGCGGTGCAGTTGGCCAATTCCGCCGCCAAACTCGCCGGGCTGGGCGGCCAGGGTCCGGGATTGATGGATACAGTGCGCGGGTCGCTGGGTTTGGACACCTTAAAATTTTCAGAAGGCGATTCCGGGCCAGGCGTCGAGGCTGGGCGGTACGTCGCCGAAGGGGTTTATTTAGGCGTGAAGCAGGGGTTGGGAGAGGATTCCAGCGGCGCGGTTCTTGAGTATGAGGTCACCCCCAATATCACGGTGGAGAGCGATATCGGGGCGGATGCCAATTCCCGCGTGGGTGTTTCCATGGAATGGGATTATTAATGTCCTTTTATCCCGAAAGGGAATGGTTTATTTCCTGCTTGCCTCTTCCGTCCGCCCATTGAGATAATCAATGCAAACACGGTATTTATTGAAAGAGAACCTGCGGTGATTGAAGTTATAGATCTATGCAAAACCTATCAACTGGGCAATGTGGAAGTCCCGGCTCTTGTGGATGCCAGCTTCCGCTTTGACCAGGGCGAATTCATCGCCATCATGGGTCCGTCCGGGAGCGGGAAGTCCACCCTGATGAACCTGCTTGGATGTCTCGACCTGCCGACATCCGGCATTTACCGCCTGGATGGTTATGACATTCAGGACATGACGCCCAACCAGCTTGCGGAAATAAGAAATCGTCGTATCGGGTTCGTGTTCCAGAGTTTCAACCTTCTGCCGCGCGCGTCGTCCCTGGAAAACATCGAACTGCCCCTGCTTTACGGCAGAGTCCCCAATTCATCTAAAATAGCGATGGATGCTTTGACCCGCGTGGGTCTGGCTCCGCGCGCCGGGCACAAGCCTGCGGAACTGTCCGGTGGAGAAAGACAGCGGGTGGCCATCGCACGCGCCATCGTGAATAACCCGTCCATCATCCTTGCGGATGAGCCCACCGGAAATCTCGATTCCAAAACCGGTGAGGAAATCATGAACATCTTTACCCGGCTGAACCAGGAAGGAGTGATGGTCATTCTGGTCACGCACGAACAGGAAGTCGCCCGATACGCCCGCCACGTGATCAATATGCGGGATGGAAAAATATTGAACCCGCAAATGAAAACGGAGACGATTTTCTGATGTTGATCTGGGACCTGATAAAAATGGCCTTGCGCAGTCTGGTGGCTAACAAACTGCGCACCTTCCTGACGACGCTGGGAATCATCATTGGCGTGGCTTCCGTGATCTCCATGATCGCTATCGGCGAAGGGGCCAAACAGCAGACCCTGAGCACTATTTCCAAGTTCGGGACCAATATCATCACCGTCAAGCCGGGCCGCAAAAAAACCCGGCATGTTTCCAGCGACAAGGTGGTGACCCTGACACTGGAAGATGCGAACGCCATTGAGACCAGTGTGCCTCTGATAACCGGAGTCGCGGCCCAGGTGTACCGGCCGGCGCAGTTGAAGTTTGCCAATAAAAACACCAACACCACGGTTCGCGGCACTGGAAAAGAATACCGCCGGCTGGCCAATTTCGAAATTGACCGGGGCCGGTATTTCAACGCCGACGAAATCAGAACTTCCCGGCAGATAGCCGTTCTGGGAACCACAGTGGTCAAAAATCTGTTCGAAAATGTGGACCCTGTCGGGCAAACCTTAAAGGTCGATGGCAAAAACTACCTGGTCATTGGAATCATGGAAGAAAAGGGAGCACTGAGCTGGTACGATCCCGACGATCAGATTTTCATCCCGGTGACCACGGCGCAGAAGCGGTTGTTCGGGATGGATTATGTGCAATCCATCGACGTTCAGGCGGCGAATATCGAGGATCTGGAAATCATCAAGTCCGACATCGACCGCCTGTTACGCTTGCGGCACAACATGCGGGAGGGGGAGGAAAGCGATTTCCACGTGCAGAACTCATCGCAATGGCTGAACAGCTGGGGCGACGCCGCGAAAACCTTCACTTACCTGTTGGGTGGCATCGCGGCAATCTCGCTGATGGTAGGGGGCATCGGCATCATGAACATCATGCTGGTCTCAGTGACTGAACGCACGCGGGAAATAGGGATTCGCAAAGCCATCGGCGCAAAAAAGCGCGAGATCATGGAACAATTTTTGATCGAATCGGTGCTGATGAGTTTTCTGGGCGGCGGCATCGGCATCCTGATCGGATTGATGATTTCCAAATTCGTTTCCAAATTGGGTGGATGGGAAACGGTGGTGTCTCCTGGGTCTATTCTGTTGGCGTTCGGGTTTTCAGTCGGCATCGGCGTTTTCTTCGGTTACTACCCAGCCAATAAAGCCGCCAATCTCAATCCGATCGAAGCCTTGCGGTATGAGTAAAACCCTTTCCTTTCAGAGAAGACTTTGCGAAAGAGGGTTTTTGAAAAAAGAAAAATGTCTAAAAGTAGATGCCATTGGTTTTTGATAGCAAAGAATTCTCAAGAAAATCCCCCTGGCCTCCTTTTAAAACGGGGGATCAGCTTCTCCCCCTTCCGTGAAAGGGGGCGGGGGGATTTTTATCCTCCTAACTTCAGCAAGGACGGCTCTACTTATGCAAATGTCTCTTTGCCTGGCAGAGATTGAATTCTATGCATATCGAACCCAGTCGAACTGAATACTCCGAATTGATTCGCAATTCCAAGCGCGTCCCTGTTTGCGGCCAAAAGTGCGTTCCCAACCTGTCGCCTTCCCTGCTCTACAGGGAATTATTTAAAGACCGCGATGATTCGTTTCTGCTGGAAAGCGGCAAAGGGCCCGAGGCCACCGCCCGGTATTCCCTTCTTGGTGCATCCAATGGCCGCTCGATAAAAATTCAGGGAGAAGAAGCCCGCCTGCAAGACCGAGGTCTTTCCCTTGACAGCCAACGGGACCCCATGGAAGTTCTCGATGATTTGAATTTCGATGATGAGATTCAGCAGGCAGACCACCTGCCGCATTTTTGGGGAGGCTGGGTGGGGGTCATCGGCTATGAACTGGCGGGACTGTTTGAAAATCTACCCACCCGTAAATCCGGCGAACGTGAAATTCCCGACCTCTACATGGTTCAGGTAGACCGTCTGCTCGTCTACGATCATAAAAAGGAGACGCTGAAGGTCATTGTTTCGCGCGAATCCGGCGGCGGATTGAAAGATTACGATGCCATGGTGAATGACATTCAAACATCCTGGACCCGGATAGAAAACGTTCTCGACCACATGGAAGCAACTCCCGAACAAGTTAATGAGCAGGCGATGACCTTCCATGGAAATAACGCGAATGCTTTGAACGGGCTGCAATCCGACATGACGCGCGGAGAATATTTGGAATCCGTTGAGAAGGCAAAAAAGTACATTGAAGAAGGCGATATCTATCAGGCCAACCTGTCGCAACGGTTTGCCACCGCCTATAAAGGCGATCCCTTTGATTTGTTTCTCCATCTCCGGTCGTTGAACCCCTCCCCTTTCTCGGGGTTTTTAAAATTTAAGGACTTTTCTATCGTCAGTTCTTCCCCCGAACGGCTGGTCAAAGTGAATAACTTCAACGTGGAAACCCGGCCCATCGCCGGAACGCGCCCGCGAAGCGATGACCCGGTGAAGGACCAGTCGCTGTCCACGGAGTTATTGCTCAACGAGAAAGAACGTGCCGAACATTTGATGCTGGTCGATCTGGAGCGCAATGACCTGGGCAGAATCTGCAAAACCGGAAGCGTACACGTATCCGATTTGATGTTCCTGGAACAATATTCCCACGTGAGCCACATCGTGTCCAACATCAGAGGGGAATTGCTTCCACAAGTCTCCGTTAAAGACATTCTGCGGGCGGTATTCCCCGGTGGAACCATTACGGGATGCCCGAAAGTCCGCTGTATGGAAATCATCAACGAACTTGAACCCAGAAGCCGCGGTCTCTATTGCGGTTCATTTGGTTATATCGGGTTTTCCCGGACGCTGGATTTGAATATCATCATCCGCTCTATAGTTTTGAAAAACGGTCAGGCCTGTTTCCATGTCGGCGCTGGAATTGTATCGGACTCGTCCCCGGAGAGAGAATACGTGGAGACTCTCGACAAAGCCGCGGCGATGGTTCAGGTGCTTTCTGGGCGAATCAACGGAGGCCGGTGATGGGGGAGAGGATTGTTTTTCTCAACGGGCTTTTTATGGCTCAGTCTTCAGCCACCGTGTCGGTTCTGGACCGGGGGTTTTGTTATGGAGACGGCTTGTTTGAAACCATGCGTTGCTACGGCAATCGGGTTTTTTGCCTTGATGAACACCTGGAAAGGCTTTATCAGTCGCTGGATCTCATTTATCTTGACGTTCCCATGACGCGCGAGGAAATGCGGTCGGCCCTTTATGAAACCATAAAGAGAAACCAGGTTCCCGACAGCATGGTGCGTTTGACAATTTCCAGAGGGGAGCAAAGTACCGGTTTTCATATCGATCCCGAGACTTCTCCCACTTTTGTTATCGTTGTGAGAGAACTGGAACCTTTGCCTGCTGAATGGTATGAGAAAGGAATCGATATTTCCTTGTTCCCGGAAACAGCGAATAGAATCGGCGGCCTGGCGCGGCAAATCAAGTCCTGCAATTTTCTGACTTATATCATCGTGCGCGAAATGGCGCATAGCAAAAAATCGGTGGAAGGAATATTGCTCGACGATAACAACCGGGTCACCGAAGGAACCACCAGCAATGTTTTTATGGTCAAAGACGGTGTCTTAAAAACACCGGATTTGAATCCGCATATATTGCCGGGGATCACCCGGCAGGTGGTATTGAAGGTTGCGGAAAAGAATGGAATCCCTGTTTCCCTCAATACGATCCACGCCGAAGATATCTATCACGCAGATGAGGTATTCGTCACCAATTCCCGGATTGAAGTCATGCCTGTACGGAATGCCGATGGCAAAACGATCGGGTCGGGTCGGCCCGGCGAGGTGACCCGGCTCCTGCATGCGGAGTTTTTAAAAAGCGTTGAAGGGTTCTTTCAAAAATGCTAACCTTGCCAGTTAAAATTTCACTCACTAATATTCTAATAAATAATGACCTCGAACAACCGTTTTCACGATAATCCCAGTGGTGTCATTTCGGACACTCAGAATCAAATCGAGTGGCTCCCGAAAGATTCCTACCTTGATCTGGGTTGCTGGCGTACCTGGAAGGACGCAAATGCATATAAACTGCTGATGAACCAGGTTTATGCCGGAGGGCACAATGACTGGCGTCTGCCCAGCGAGGAAGAAGCATTGACGTTATTTGACCCGCAATTGAAATCGATCGACTGGGAAGGAGAAGAAATCCACATTCACCCGGTCTTTGTCCAAAAATGCGGAAACAACATTTGGACCCTTGATGTCAACGAGGACGATCAGGCTTTAACGGTGGATCTGCGGGATGGCTCCACAACTTATACAGCCAAGTCGGAAGAAGAGTTTCAAGCGACAAGGCTGGTCCGCAATATTAAGAATTAACCGGCCGGATCTTCTTTTCGCAGAACGCCAGCGAACCGCTGAAAGAAGGATTCCGAATCCATAGACGCGATAGAGTCGGTCCTGTAAGAATCCCCCGCCACGATAGTTTCCTCCACGCCCGAATCTTTGTAGGTCACGACTTGAACATCCGCATGTTTGGTGTTTTCAAATCCGTTGAACAAAGTGGCCGCGGTGGTTGCCGGCAGATCGAGAGAAAATCGTCTCAAGGTTCGCTTCTCTTTTTTTTGGTCGTGCAAATCGACGATCAAGAAGTTTTCCTCCACCCGGCAGTCGATGCTGTGATCTGCCTCTTTTCCGGGAACGAAGACCTTGTCTTCCACTCTCAGAGCGTATTCAGGGCCGAAGGCCCCAGGAAACCATACTTTACCCGTATCTTTAATATCCGCCATACGATTACAATAACGAGGGTTGATTTTGACTTGACCCTGATTTTATAACATAATTTGGGAAAATTGAATGCCAACCGACCTTATGTGTTTTCAAATCCCTTGACCCACTCATTTCATCAGCGGTTAGAAAAACAGGTACAGCACCTAAAAGACGAGAATCTGTTCCGGGAGGTTCGTGAATTCCAAAATTACCGGCTCAACCTGTCGGGCAACGATTACTTCCAATTGCGTTTTCATCCGCAGGTTTTGGCGGGAGCGCGGCAAGCGGCGGAAAATTTCGGAAGCGGAAGCGGCGCTTCCCCTCTGCTGTCGGGATTCCTTCCCTGTCACCGGAAACTTCTTGAAACCCTGTGTGAGTGGAAGCACAAACCTTGCGGAATGTTGTTTAATACGGGGTTCCTCGCAAATCAGGCGGTGTTGAAACACCTGCCGGGAAAAAACGATCTGGTTCTTGCCGACAAGCTGATTCATCATTCCATCGCCCAGGCTCTCGTTCAGGGGCAAGCCCGGTTCAAACGCTACCATCACCTCGATCTGGATCACCTGCGGGAATTGCTGGAAAAATATAAAAGTGAATATGAAACCATTTTCGTGGTGACCGAAAGCGTGTTCAGCATGGATGGGGATCATCCGGACCTCGACCGTCTTGTGGAACTGAAACATAAAGTCCCTTTTATTCTGGTGCTGGACGAAGCACATGGTACAGGAGCTTACGGGCCGGCGGGCGGCGGCCTGGCCGAGGAAATGAATGTCCTGGATGAGATCGACATTCTGGTCGGGACGCTTGGAAAGGCGCTGGCCAGCGCAGGAGCTTATGTGCTGGCTGCATCGCAAACGGTTGTGGATTATCTGACCAATCATGCCGGCGAATACATTTATTCGACTTTTTTATCCCCTGCCCAGGTAGGAGCCGCAACTTCAGCAATTGAAATTCTCCGGCAGGGCACGGACAAGCGCCAGGCATTGAGGGCGATGTCCAGAAAGTTTCGTTGCCAGCTAGACGAATCAAGGTGGGAAACCAATGACTTTGACTCTCCGATCGTCCCTGTTGTGGTCGGCGAAGCGGACGAGACACTAAAACTTAGGGATCACCTGTTGAAACACGGCTATCTTGTGGGCGCCGTGCGTCCTCCCACGGTTCCGCGCGGGACCTCGCGGCTGCGGGTTTCACTGCATTCTGAAGTGACAGAGTCTGAATTAAACGATCTTCTTACGGCAATGAATCAATGGAAAAAAAATTGAAAATCACAGCCGTCTGCGGGTGGGCCCTGCCGCCACAATGGTTCAAGGAACAGATCGAAAGAGCGTTTCCGGGAACCCACGTTAACGTGTTCTACCCTTCCCTCCCTGGGGATGTTTTGGAAGCCGGGGATCTGCTGGGAGAATCGAAGGCGGATCTGTACATCGGTTATTCCCTGGGAAGCCTCTGGCTCATGACGCACCAGGAAATGCTTCCGAAGGAATCCACCAAAGCGGTATTGGCGCCAATCCTGGCATTCACCCGTGAACGGAATAGAGGTGGCAAAACACCGGAAACCCAACTAAAATACCTCGGTAAACAATTGCAGAGAAACCCAAAAGACGTTTCTCCATTATTAAAATTTTATGCCGACTGTGGAATTCATTTTCCTGAATCACGGATTAAAGAAGTCCCGGAAACGGGAATATTATTGAACGGCCTGGAATTCCTGCAAAGCGCGCCAATTCCAGAACAGGGGTTGGATAAATTTATAGCGCTCATCGGTGAAAATGATCCGTTATTGGACGGGATACAATTGAAGCCGCATCTACCAAAACTGGAAATCGTCCGGGACGCGGGGCACGCCCCCGGTCAATTGTTAAATCATCTGGCTCAAGTTTCGAGTCTTTAATATCCAGAAGAATTTCATATGAAAACCTCGGTCATGGATATAGAAATTTTGAAAAGCGCCCCGGATATTGAAGATAATATCGTTAAGAGTTTTTCAAAATACGCCAAAAGCTATGACCGCCACGCGCAATTGCAAAAATCAATGGCCGAACGGCTGGCTGCCATGCTTCCCGGACAACTCCCCGATTGTGTGACCGAAATAGGCTGTGGAACAGGCGTGTTCACCCGCCATCTGCTGGAGCATCCCGTCAAGGAATTGGTTCTCAACGATATTTCCCCGACGATGATAGAGGTTCTTAAAGAACGAATGACTCTCCCTGAAAACACAAAATGGATTCTTGGCAATGCCGAGCGTGCCGAATTGCTTCCGACGGATTTGATGGTCGCCAACGCTGTCTTCCAGTGGTTTACCAACCCGCAAGAGACTTTAAAACATCTGGTCGAACACATGAATGCCGGTGGGACTCTGATTTTCAGCACGTTTGGTCCTGCCACCTTAAAAGAATTCCGGGAAACTGCTTCCATGCAAAGCCCAAGCACGCTTTGTTCCCAGCATCAATGGCAAACCATGATCGAACAGGCCGGCTTGAAGGTGAAAGAATCTCACATTGAAACCAGAAAAAGTTTCTTTCCCGATACGCGGGCTTTGATCCGCAACCTGCAACAGATTGGCGCCGCACCGCATCGACTGCTGAAACCCGGAGGGTTGCGAAAATTGATCCGGGATTACGATAAAGATTATTTTGTGGAACAAGGAGTGTATGTCACCTGGGAATTGCTGTACTTTTCAGCGCACCGCTGAGACAGGAGAATATCCTCCAATTTCGAAATCCTTCCGTTAACCTTTCAATGTTGGTTCCCCGTCAAATAAATTCAGACCTGTTCACAAAGAACCTCAATTTATTGAAAAAAAAAGATCCGGGTTTAGCGGCAACCCTGAATTCGTTTTGTCCAGGAGGGCCCTATGTTGTGACTGCTTCACAAAAAGGTCCGCCGAGTCTTGCAAAAATCCGGGCGGATGGAAAACAGATCACCCTGCACAGTTCATACGATCCTGTTAAGGAAGCCCAGAGGTTAATTGATTCGGAGGATGCTGAAAACCGCACCCGCTTTCTGGTTCTCGGCCTCGGTCTGGGTTATCACCTTCAGGAGCTGGTCAGGCGAGTACCGCGTTCCAGCAGAATCATGGTTTTTGAAAAGGATGCGGAGATTTTATTTCATTGTCTGGCGAACAATGATTTTTCATCCGTGCTTGTCCACCCCGGAGTCTGTTTTCAGGTTGCAAAAGATGTCTCTTCCCTGGAAGCGGTTTTGGAACCTGACCGGACAGGGTTTGCATTAAACGGATATTCGGTCGTCAAATTGCAGGCTCTGGTGAGTTCGGAATTTGACTACTATTCCAGCCTGCTTAAAAAAATAGATTCTGTATTTACTGAAACGCAGATTGATTTAAAAACCCAGGCGGCATTTTCCAAATTATTTTATCGCAATATTTTTGATAACTGGAAAAGCATTTTAAATAGTACGGGGGTTCGTTCCCTGGAGAATAAATGCTCTGGTATCCCGGCCATAATTGTATCCGCAGGCCCATCACTGGATAAGAATATTTCCATTTTAAAAAAATCGTCGCATCGAGCTGTGGTGATAGCTGTGGCCACAGCTCTAAGGCCGTTGATAGAGAATGGAATCCGAGTTGACTTTGTCGTGGTCATCGATCCCGATGAAGCGACCGTCCAATTTTTTGAATTTGATAAAATTCCGAAGAATGTTTGTCTCATTTTCGATCCCTGCGCCCCGGCTTCCATCATAGAAAATTATCCGCACCGGAAAATACGAATTGATTCAGAGGTGTATCTTTCCCAGTGGCTGGCTTCAAAGCAAGAGGAAAATAATTTTTTAGGCAAGACGTTGTCGGTGGCCCATACCGCCTTTTCCCTTGCCGGTCACCTGGGTTGCGAGCCAATAATTTTGACGGGCCAGGATTTATCCTTTCATCGTAACCGATTGCATTGTGCCGGCTCTTATTATGATCTGGATAGAAAAGATAAAATTGGCCGGTTGAAATCTCTGAAAAACCTTGAGGAAGCAAGATACGCTGGGTTCTCGCCTTCCTTTAAATCAGTCGAGGATATTTTTGAAAAGGAAATCGTCACGACTTCCGCACTCAATTCCTATAAAGATATTTTTGCCGAAAAAATGAACGGCAAAGGGTCTGTTTATAATGCGACGGAAGGAGGTCTTCCTATTCCCGGCGTTCCCAGTATTTCTCTTAAGGAAGCCGTGAATGAATTATGCCTGACAGGAAAATGGTCTCAAACAACAAACGTTGATGTCCTGCCAATGAAGTCTTTTCAAAAGGTAAAATCCGAAGTGATGGCGCAGGGAAGGCGATTCGGTACGGTGGTTAATGAAATTGCAACAATAAAGTCTAATTACTTAAATTCATCCGAATGCTCCGCTGGCTTACAAGAGGAATTTGTCATGAGGATGGAGAAATTGTACCGAGCGCTTCTTGATGATTCGGAAACCCTGCAACTGATGCAAGGTTATTCGTATGGGGGATTCATCGAATGGAAACAAGAAAGCGAAAAAAATGTTATCCAGGAAGAAATGGCTTCCAAAGAAGTCCTTGCCAGCAAGTTTCAGCGGGATATTAAATTTGTTGAAGTTTTGCAGGAGTCCGCAGAAACTTTAAGGAACGAATTTAATAAAATGGCGGAAGAAATGAATTGAATTTAAGACCTGTTATTTCTTCACCGCTTCCATCAGGCTCGATCCACCTTCCAGGGCAAATTTCCTGATGGAACCGAATCCCGACTTTTTAAGCAGTGCTTCGGTCTCCTGAAAGGTATACGTCTTCCCCGTTGCCGTGAACATCAGCATGGTCAGAGAAAATAAAGCCGCGTCATAAGGTTCCGTCTTGTTTTTCTTTAAGAAAAGGTCTACGAGAATGAACCGCCCTCCGCTTTTTAATGAACGGTGGATTTTTTTAAACAATAATTTATTTTCCTGCGGATTGTAAATGTGCAGAATGTTGGAGTATAGGATGGTGTCGAATTGCCTGCCGTAATCTGTTTCGAACAGATCGCCTTCAACAAACTCGAATCTGGAAAAGGTCGCCGAGGTTTTTAAAATTTCCTTCGCTACCTTTATGGTGACCGGCCGGTCGAGCAACGTTGCGGTTGCCTTCTTATCCTTTTTAAGGATCGCGGCACTGTAAGAACCCGGCCCGCCTCCCAGGTCGAGCAAACGCCCGACCTGTTTTCGAGCGATGCAATCTGAAACTTTCCCGGAATAAAACGCGCTTCTCTCGTGCATGGCGTGAGTGAAAAACCATCTGGACTCCGGGTCATCTTCCGCGTCGTGTTGAGCCGGGTCCCGCCCCTCGCGAATCGTCTCTAATAACTGCGACCATTCCTCGCGGTTTTCCGAGCGCAGTTTTACCAGACCCTTTTTGTAGTGAGGGCTGGATTCGCAAAAATGCTTGTAGGTTTCAGAAGTGTTCTTAAAACGTCCGGTTTTTTTGACGAGGGCTCCCATCGCCGCCAGCGCGTTTAACAGCATTTCCGTTTCCAAAGGTTGGGCGTTCGCTTGTCTGGCGATGGCACCAGAGGAAAGAGTCTTGTCGTCCAGGATGGAGAAGATCCGCAGTTGTAATGCCGCTAGAAGAATATTGGCTTCTTCCAGTTGATCAATTTTTTCTATGATTTGCTTATAGGTGAGCATGGCCGCTTGATAAAAAAATTCCAAAAAAATACCGGGTCCTCATGAAGGGCCCGGTACTTCTTTGGTTGCCACCAAGATTCAGGAACCGAATTTCGAGCTCCTGCAAATTTTTCAATACTAAATTACAATTTTATTGCATAGCTTGTCAACCCAAAGGATTACTCTGCAAGTAAAAGTTTTATATTTTCTTCCAGACCCTGCTCCGAACCAAAAAGTTTATACCTGAAAATTCCCTTCTTATCGATGAGGATAGACGATGGCGTTCCCCTCAAGCCGTAAGCTTCAAAAGTTTGTGCGTCGTAGATTTTCTGCCGCAGGTAGGCTTTGACCTGATTGATGATCATCTCCTGGGTTTTTTCAGGAAGGGAATTGAATTGATCTATGTCGCGTTGGACGATGGTCTGAACTCTGTCTGTGGAAATTTCCGAAGGATTTTTTTTTAATTGATCCCAGGCGATCGGGAATGGGATCAGATACTGTAGTTTATTAAAATTTAACAAGTTCGCACGGCTGAGCGCGGCGTAGGTTTCTCCTGTGACTTCCCCGGTGGACACAAGTTTGTTCAAATTCTCCAGATTATTTTTATCGAAATCTTCAAACGCAGTTGCCAGACCCCAAACGGTCAGCGGCTGATCACGGTAGCGGTTATAAATTTCGATGACTTCCGGCAATCCGTATATGAAGCAACCGGGACAATTGACCTGAAACACTTCGATCAAAACAACTTTGCCTTTTTCATTTTCGATGGTGGAAGGTTCTCCCTGGACCCAGGATTCCACCATCAACTCCGGAGCCTTTTCGTTAACTTGTGACATTCCCCTCTTCTTCCTGAATTTTGTTCATCATAAGATCGATCGTTCGCTTAATGGATTCTGGAGGGTTTTTCTCCAGAGCTTGATTCAATATATAAAGCGCCCGGCTCTTCTCGCCCTTTGTATTGTGAATGATCCCCAGCATAACATGGGACATGTACCACTTGTCTCCCTTGGGAAAGTTTTTGCGAATGGCTTCCAGGTGTTTGATGGCTTTGGAATATTTTCTTAACTTATAATAAACGCTTGCCAGTCCGAAATGAATATTATCCTTCAATATCACCGGAGGGTTGCTGTGCAGAGCGACGTTGAATTTATGCATGCTTTGTTTTAACTTGCCGTCTTTCAAATACTGAATGGCCGCCGTGTAATCCCGTTTAGAAAACTTTTTTGAGGAGGGGGCCCGCATGGCTTCGAGAGTATGAAGTCTGGTTTTCAAGAAATTATGCGAGAGGTTCAGTTCATCCAGCGAACGTTTCAATTGCATTTGCTGCTTTTGGTGAAATAGAATTCTCGTGTGCAATTCGTTTTCCATCGCTTCCGTTTTTAGAAGAGACTGTTTTAGATTGCTGTTGAAATTATAAGTTTGCTGGTCGAGGCCATTTTGCTTTAAATGAAGAATATCCATTTCCCTGGAAATGGAATCCAAATCAGCCTGGCGTTTTTTCCGTGAATCCAGCTCAAAGTCTTCCGGGGGACTCCAGACATACATTTCGATGGGTTTCCTGGGACGATCCTGAACGGCTGGAGAAGGAGTACTGGAACAACTGGCAATCAAAAGTGGTAAAATGCCCAGAAGGGAGATATGGAAATATCTTTTCATTTCGGTTAAATTGTTCCCTAAAGTCACGGTTAATTCCATTCTAATAGAAAACCCTTTAAAATTCAACTAGTTATACAATTATGGACGATTATTACACTCTTTTGGAAATCGATCGCAAAGCGTCTGAGGACGAGATCAAGAAGGCCTACAGAAAAATGGCGATGAAATACCATCCCGACCGAAATAAGGACAACCCCGAGGCCGAAGATCAGTTTAAAAAGATCTCCGAGGCTTATGCGGTTTTGAGCGATAAGAAAAAGAAACAGCAGTACGACAGTTTTGGCGCCGAAGGATTCCGTCAAAAATTTTCCCAGGAAGATATTTTCCGTGACTTTGATGCCAACGAAATGTTCAGAAATTTTGGCGTCCGGTTTGGCGGAAGCGATCCGTTTCAGGGAATCCACGAAATGTTTTCCGGCGGCGGTCGGTTTGGCAACTCCTTCGAGGATATTTTAGGAGGACAGGGCTTTGGTGCAGGCGGGAGACCGCAGTCCCGTAATGGAGGAGATCTGGAGTCCAACCTCACCATAACGCTGGAAGATGCCGTTCTTGGAACGGAAAAGAGAATCACCATCCAAAAGAATGACGTCCGGGAAGAAACCGTGATCAAAATTCCTCCTGGCATCGAGGACGGAAAGAAATTGCGCTTGAAAGGCAAGGGAAGCCCGAGCCAATTCGGAGGGTCACCGGGAGATTTGTATATTAAGATCGATGTTGAACCTCACCCCATTTTCCAGCGCAAGGGGAATGACATCGAGATGGATTTGGAAATCAATATTAGCGATACCCTGCTGGGAACGACCAGGGAAGTTCCCACCCTGACCGGTCCCAAAAACCTCAAAATTCCCCCCCGGACCCACAGCCATTCCAAACTGAGAATGAAGGGGTTTGGTGCTCCTAAAGGCTCCAAAGGGGGTAAAGGCGACCAATTGGTGCGAATTCTTATAAAATTTCCCAAAGAATTGACCGATGAACAGCGAGAATGCGTTGAGACCTTAAAAAGTCTGGGTTTATAATAATTCATTAATCATTAAATCAATATGAGGGAACTCCAGCCGGGTTCCCTTAGAGGAGATAGAATTAAATATGGCACGTATTGTATTTAAACCCGACAACGTCACTCATGAAGTGGAGGATGGCTCTCCTCTCATCGAATGTTGTGATGAACTGGATATTTCCCTGTCATTCGGATGCACCGAGGGAACCTGCGGGGTCTGCGAACTGACTGTATTGCAGGGAATGGAAAATCTTTCCCGCGTGAACGAAGAAGAAAAGGATTATCTTTTAGAGGAAGACCTGGAAGCGGGCATGCGCCTCGGCTGTCAGTTGAAGGTCCGTAAGGGAGAAGTGGTCCTCACCTGGAAAGGCAACCGGGCGAAGTAGGCAAACCCGACCTGGCTGTTTCAATTCGAAAAGGTAAGATTTTATTGTGAAGTTCCTGACACTATCCCTATGTATGTTTTTCCTTTTTTTCGCGGGCGCAGGTCATGCCCAGACAGCATCCAAAAACCGGGGGTTGGGTGACATTTTTGCTTCCATGCTTAAAGAAAGTATGGAGAACGCCGATCTGGTCGCCCATGTCGAAGTCACCGGTTTTCAATATGAAAAAAAGAACGCAGGGTCCACTCTGTTTCGTGTTGAATCGAAGATACTCGAAAGCTTTAAAGGACCTTCCGTGGAAGCGCTTGTGTTTTACCAGAAAGTTGAAAAAGGTTTTAGAGAGGAAGAATTCAAAGACGATGTTACCGGCAGTCGTATCATTGTCACATTCAGAAAAAATGATCAGGACGGATAGTATTATATTCCTGAAAACGACCACAGTTTTCCGGTGAGCGAGGATTTACTGCGTGTGGCCGGGACAGTCTCCAAGAGCGAAACGCAGGAGCAGTCTGTTATATATTTTTTGGAATAATCCCTTAAAGCCGGAAGTGGTTCTCACCTGCAAGGGCAGTCGGGCCAGGGAGAATATTTTTAATGGAAAACAAAATCACTTAACCTCCGCCGAAAGGCTCATCAAATTTTGTTTTCCTGAAAACCAATTGACCGTTATGGCGGGCTCGATTCAACCGCGCTCTCTCCCGGCCTTCTGAGGTCCTGTATATTTCAGGGATTTTATACGCATCACAATTGGAGCAGGTTGGGTTAAGCGTTGATTTTCCAAAACCATCTCTTATCTTTTTCAAGCGATGTCCTTCCCAAATATCCGCTAAATCTGAATCCAAAATATTTCCAATGCCAAGATCTTCCATCCCATCCATAGCGGCAACATTAATGCATGCCATCACGGTTCCATCTGAAAGAATCATAGGTCCATGGTATAGATTTGCACAGGTTTTACTTTTTTTTGGCATTGGCTTCATTTTCATTGCTTCGGGTAATACGTCCCGGGAAATCCTTCCTCCCAATGATGAGAAAGACCAGGTAAAGTCGATTATTGGATTAAATTTTAAAATGGGTTGAAAATCTGGATCCTTAAGGACATCTTTAAGGGATCTATCGCTTCTTAGGGCAATAACGATAGGAACGGGACTAGCAAGATCAGCATTTTTTTGAAATAACTCCAGAATATTCTGTCTTACCCTTTTATAAGAATTTGATCGGTAAACACGTTGATACATTTCTTCATCAAAACCAGCGGTGCTTAAGGTTATTGAAGATAACCCGGATTTTAGAATATTATCGATCCCAAATTTATGGAGTAAAATTCCATTGGTAACGACATAAATCCTATCTATTTGAGGCAAAGAACGAAGGTGTTTTACCCGCTCTAGAAATTGCGGGTCCAAAAGAACATCTCCGACAATGGGAGACAAGGCAACGGATCCTCCTCCTATAGAAACAAAATCATTTACGGATTTTAGAAAAACTTCATCTGACATAACTTCGGTTTTTCGTTTTTGAAATTGATAGCTACAGAAAATACAATCTGCATTGCACAAATTGGTCAATTCCAAACGTAATTCGTAAGGCCTGCTCTCCATAGCACTCAATGCTTTATTGGTGGAATAAAATACACTCCCCCAAAAAGCTCCCAATTTGCGTTTAATCACTCGTTGGGCTTTATACAGAAATACCTTGTTGGTCATAATTGAGACCCCTTCTGTAACCTTTAGAACTTTCAAGCAGTTCAACCAGGCAAGTCGAATTCTTTCACGACTAGGGGATTTTGTTTAAATTTGATGGGATTAAATAGGATTTGATCGGGAATTTATCATTTTTGGGGGAATGGATCAATCAAAGAAGCCTATAAACGAAGAACCATAGATAAATTTTTTATCTAGACCACCGCCAATCATCCGGGTCGTCTTGCCCCGGTTCCCATAGGAATTCCTTTTCGTTCATGGTAGATGCCGTCCAGCGGCTGAACACGAACAAGGCATCGGACAACCGGTTGATGTAAGCCATCAGGTTGGAATCGATTTCCTCGTCGCGGCTCAAACTCACGATGTCCCGTTCAGCCCGCCGGCAAACCGTCCGGCATTGATGCAAAAAGGCGTTGACGGGACTGCCCCCTGGCAGGACGAAACTGTTCAACGGCGTCAGCTCCTCGTTCATGGCATCGATCACCTCTTCCAGCCAGGCGACGTTTGCTTCAGTCACCGACGGTTTGCTTTTCGGAGCCGACTTCGCATCGGTCGCCAGAACGCTGCCGATATCGAACAACCTTTGCTGAATGGCTTGTAAAATGGTCTCCAGCTTGTCGCGGCGGATGGATTCGGGTTTTTCCAAATTGAAGCACCGGACGATGCCCACCAGGCTGTTGAGTTCATCGACCGTTCCATAGGCCCGGACCCTTGGGTGGTCCTTGCCGATCTTCCCTCCGTAAGCCAGAGAAGTTTCCCCTTTATCGCCTTTTTTCGTGTAGACCTTGTTGATTCGAACCATTTTACCTCCCTGCGGGTTGCAAGACCCAGTGGTTTTCCCTTTGCGGTTAAATTGTAACTCCCCTCCCCCGTTAATTAAAACTATAATATTTCAGGCCTTAGGCCTTCATTTTTATTGACAGGACCGAGGCTGTTTATTATTATAATTAAAGAATGAAAACCTTTAAAGCGGTCCAGTGAGGCTGCCAAGGGAGAATCCGGATGAAAAACTTGCAGTTTGAGCGCACACCTCCTGAACGGGTTTAGACCTGTGGGAGGTATTTTTTTACCTTCCTTCCGTGATTCGTCCCTCCTTGCAGATTGTTTTCTTGAACAAATAAAATGACTTCCACCGTTCTCAATTCCAGCGACGTTTCCCGCGCCATGACGCGCATCGCCCACGAAATTCTTGAAAAAAACAAGGGCGCCGACAACCTGGCATTAGTGGGCATTCGTACCCGGGGGGCGACGCTTTCCAAACGCTTGCAGGAAAAAATTGCCGACATCGAAAAAGTGACCGTGGACCTCGGCGTTCTGGACATCACCCTTTACCGTGATGATATCGGTCCGGGAAAAAAAAACCCTCTCCTTAAGAAGACCGAGATCCCTTTTTCCATCGAGGGCCGGGATGTGGTTCTGGTGGACGATGTGTTATTCACGGGAAGAACCATTCGTGCGGCGTTCGACGCCCTGATGGATTTTGGCCGCCCCGCTTCCATTCAACTGGCGGTGTTGATCGACCGGGGTCACCGGGAACTGCCGATCCGCCCGGATTATGTCGGCAAGAACATTCCCACATCCAAGAACATGAGAGTCCAGGTCCAGTTGCAGGAAGACGACCGGGGAGAGGATCAGGTCGTCATTGTTGACCAAGATTAAAGAGAGTTCATCCATGACCCTCAGTGCCAAGCACATTTTGGGGACCCGCGATCTACAGCGGGAGGACATTCAACTCATTCTGGACACAGCCGACTCGTTCAAAGAAATATCTACCCGGCAAATCAAAAAAGTTCCCACCCTTCGCGGACGGACGGTGATCAACCTGTTCTTCGAACCCAGCACCCGGACCCGCACGTCCTTCGAAATCGCCGGCAAACGCTTGAGTGCGGACGTGATCAATATTTCCGGGTCGACGAGCAGTACGGTCAAGGGGGAAAACCTCATCGACAGCGCCCGCAACCTGGAAGCCATGAACCCGGACATTCTGGTCGTCCGTCATGCGAGTTCCGGTGCGTCGGCTCTATTGACGGATTTTGTGAAATGTCCGGTGATCAATGCCGGGGATGGAGCGCACGAGCACCCCACCCAGTCCCTGTTGGATCTTTTGACCATCCGCGAGCGCATAGGGTCGCTTGAGGGCTTGAAGGTTGCCATTGTGGGGGATATCATGCACAGCCGGGTGGCGCGTTCCAATGTATTCGCCATGCAAACCATGGGAATGAAAGTGACCGTGGTCGGCCCGCCCACCATGATGCCCGTGGAAATGTGCCGTTTGGGGGTGGACGTTTCCTATGACCTGGAAAAATCCATCCGCGATGTGGATGTGATCATGATGTTGAGGATTCAAATGGAACGGCAGAACAAATACAATATCGCCAGTCTCAGGGAATACTCCAACCTGTTTTGTCTGACCCTCGAAAAACTCAAAAAGGCCCGTGAGGATGTGTTGATCATTCATCCAGGCCCCGTCAACCGGGGAATTGAAATCGCCCTGGAAGTCATGGAAGGTCCGCATTCCCTGATTTTGAACCAGGTCACCAATGGCGTGGCGGTGAGAATGGCGCTCATGTATCTACTTTTGGGAGGCACCGATGAAGACCTTAATTAAAGGGGGGAGGCTCATCGACCCGGCCAATGACCGCGACGGCCTATATGACCTCGTCATCGATAAAAGAAAGGTTCTGGCGGTTGAGAAACCGGGAAAACTTTCCGAAAAGGATGTGAACGGCGCCGAAATCATCGATGCCAGGGGCTTTATCGTCGCGCCTGGATTCATCGACATGCACGTGCATTTTCGCGAGCCAGGCTTCGAATATAAAGAAACTATCGAGACCGGCTGTCAATCCGCCGCGGCGGGAGGCTTCACATCCGTAGCCACGATGCCCAACACCGATCCGGTCAACGACAACCGCTCGGTCACCGAATTCATCCTGCGAAAAGCCAGGGAAAAGGGCATTGTCAATGTCTTTCCCATAGGGGCGATCAGCCAGGGCTTGAAGGGAGAGAAACTTTCGGAGATGGGCGACCTGAAAGACGCCGGAGTGGTGGCGTATTCCGATGACGGCCGTCCGGTGATGAACAGCGAACTGATGCGGCGGGCGTTTGAGTACAGCAAAATGTTCGGCCTGCCCTGCATCCAGCACAGCGAAATGCTGGACCTGACGGAAGGCGGATGCATGAACGAGGGGCTGGTCTCCACAGAGTTGGGTCTTAAGGGAATGCCCACCGAGGCGGAAGACATCATGGTCTACCGCGACATCGCCCTCTTACTGAAAACCGGAGGCCGCCTGCATGTCGCTCATATCAGCAGCGGCAACTCCGTGGAATTGGTCCGCCTGGCTAAGGCAAAAGGTTTGCAGGTGACCTGCGAAGTGGCGCCGCATCATTTTGCCCTGACGGAGAATGCGGTAAAAGGTTATGATACCAATGCTAAAATGAGTCCTCCACTTCGAATCGACTCCGATTTGGAAGCCATCAAGGAAGGACTCAGGGACGATACCATCGATATCATCGCCACCGACCACGCGCCGCATGACGTGGTCGATAAACAGGTAGAATTCAACCGCGCGTGTTTCGGAATCGTGGGTCTGGAAACGGCCCTCCCTTTAAGCCTCCGGTTGGTGGAAGAAAAAATTCTCTCCCTCGGCAAGATGGTGGAAAAACTCACCTCCCGGCCCGCGGAAATCTTCAATCTGGATCGAGGCGCTTTGCGGGTGGGAGATATTGCGGATGTGGTTATTTTCGACCCGGACGCGGAATATGCGATCGATATCAGCAAGTTTAAATCACGCAGTAAAAATTCGCCTTTCGACGGGTGGAACGTCAAAGGCAAAGTGATAAAAACTCTGGTTGCGGGCAAGACGGTATTTTCCGCCTCTTCAAATTAGTTAAGTAACAGGTAAATGATGAAAGCGATTCTGGCGTTAGCGGATGGAAAATTTTTTGCGGGCGAAGCCTTCGGAGCCAGCGGCGAAGTCGAAGGCGAAGTGGTTTTCAACACCAGCATGTCCGGCTATCAGGAAGTTATCACCGACCCTTCCTATTGCGGGCAGATGGTGGTCATGACCTACCCCCTCATTGGAAATTATGGCGTCAACCCGGAAGACTTCGAAGCATCCCGCCCCTTTTTAAAAGGTTTCATCATTAAGGAATTGAGCGGCATCCCCAGCAACTGGCGATCCAGCGGAACCTTGGATCAGTTTCTCAAGGATTACGGAGTCGTCGGAATCCAGGGCATCGATACCCGGGCGTTGACGCGCCACATTCGCGACGCCGGAGCCCAGCAGGCGGTGCTTTCCACGGTGGAGTCCGACCCGAAAGCGCTCATCGAAAAAGCAAAACGATCGGTCAGCATCGTTGGCCGCGACCTTGTGAAAGAGGTGAGCTGTAAAGAACCATATTTCTGGGAAAATGAAACCGGGGCTTTTGGAGACGACTCGCCTGGCGGGCATGTCGAAGAAAAATCGTATTCTGTCATTGCCTATGATTTCGGGGTCAAGCGAAATATCCTGAGAAAGTTGACCCAGAATGGTTGCCGGGTGCGCGTGGTCCCCGCGTCCACTCCCGCTGAAGATGTGCTGGCGGAAAAACCGGACGGTGTGTTTTTATCCAATGGGCCCGGAGACCCTGCCGGGGTTCCTTATGCCATTGAGAATGTCAAACACCTTCTCGGTAAAGTTCCGATATTTGGAATTTGCCTGGGGCACCAGATTTTGACCCACGCATTGGGGGGCAAAACCTACAAGCTGAGATTCGGGCATCATGGCGGAAACCAGCCGGTGATGGATTTAAAAACCCGCAAGGTGGAAATCACCGCGCAAAACCATGGTTTTGCCGCCGATGACAAATCGTCGATGAACGATGTCGAGGTGACTTCCATCAATCTGAACGACAACACCATCGAAGGAATGCGGCACAAAAAATTTCCAGTATTTTCGGTGCAATACCATCCGGAGGCCGCACCGGGACCCCACGATTCCGATTATCTGTTTCAGGAATTTCTCGAACTCATGAAAGGAAAATAATTTGAAGGAAAAACTGGATCAACTGATCGAAAAAATCACACGAGACCAATATTCAACCGATATCTATGAAGCCCGCCAGGATTACCAAAAACTGGCAGGAGAAATATACGAAGACGACAAATCCTATGAAACCCGCATGGGATTGTTTCTTGAGTGGTATATGTTCGATCGAGTGGTTCCGGAGAAACAATTGACGCCGCTGGAAACCCTGATCATGGATCATGTCAAGGGTGAAATTCCGGAGGGACTGAAAAATATTGAGGAGTTCACCGATAATATCCACGGCCTTTTTGTTATTAAAAAAATACGCGATCATGAGGTCGTGGCGCTAAACCTTTTGGATGATAAAAAGTACACGGTGCGTGAATCCGAGGGAAAAATGGTTTTCCAGAAAAATGAACTCTTCGAAGCAAGAATCGTTTTAAACAACGGAGCCTATTGTTTTACGGGAAACTTTTGCTTTCACCCCAAAGAGGCCATGAAATTCATCAAAAGCGAGGTGAAAAGAATCGTCGTCTTGCGGGAGAAATATTTGAAGGAACTGAAAAAAGTCATTTCCCGGTTAAAAGGCTTAAATTCCAAGCTGGAAAAAAACGGCAAGGAAATAGAAAAAATAAATGCCAAGATTCAAAACTCCAAATCGGTGGAAAAAACCAGAGCCTTGAATGACCAGTTGGAAAGTTCCAAAAAGTTCCGCGCCGATTTGATGCAGGAGATTTCTCTGGTGGAAGTTGAGAAATCCGATCTGGAAGTCCAGAAACTGAAAATTGAAATCAACCAAATATCCAATTGTCTGATCCAGAGATTGAATTACATGAATTTGAAATGGGAGCGTTCCCGTCAAATCGATCTTGAGGATATCTACCGCAACTGATGCCAAAACGCACCGATATAAAAAGAATATTACTCATTGGCGCCGGTCCCATCATCATCGGCCAGGCCTGCGAATTTGACTATTCAGGCACCCAGGCCTGTAAAGCGTTGAAGGAGGAAGGCTATGAAGTCATCCTCGTCAACAGCAATCCGGCCACGATCATGACCGATCCCGAGTTTGCCGACCGCACCTATGTCGAGCCGGTCACCCCAGAGGTGGTCGAGATGATCATCGAACGCGACCGTCCGGACGCGCTTCTGCCGACCATGGGAGGACAAACGGGTTTGAACACGGCATTGGCGGTTGCCGAAAACGGGGTTCTGGAAAAATACGGGGTGGAATTGATTGGCGCCAACGTAGAGACCATTAAAAAAGCCGAAGACCGGAGTCTCTTCAAGGAGGCCATGAGCCATATTGGATTGAGCGTTCCCCCGAGCGGCCACGCCACGGATTTAAAGACCGCGTGGGAGCTGGTCGGCGAAACCGGGTTTCCGGCGATCATCCGCCCTTCGTTCACTTTGGGGGGAACCGGAGGAAGCATCGCCTATTCGGAAAAAGATTTTGAACGCCTGATCAAATCGGGCTTGCACGCCAGCCCGAATAAACAGGTGCTGATCGAAAAGTCCCTGCTCGGCTGGAAGGAATATGAACTGGAAGTGATGCGCGACGTCAAAGACAACGTGGTGATCGTCTGTTCCATCGAGAACTTCGATCCGATGGGTATCCATACCGGCGACAGCATCACGGTGGCCCCCGCTCAAACGCTAACCGACCGGGAATATCAGATCATGCGCAACGCGGCGATCGACATCATCCGCGAGATCGGCGTGGAAACCGGAGGGTCAAATATTCAGTTCGCCCTCGATCCCAAAAACGGCGACATGATCGTGATCGAAATGAACCCCAGGGTTTCAAGAAGTTCAGCGTTGGCGTCCAAGGCGACGGGATTTCCCATTGCAAAAATCGCCGCCAAACTTGCAGTCGGTTACACGCTGGATGAAATCAAAAACGATATCACCAAAGTCACGCCGGTCTCCTTCGAGCCGACTCTGGATTACTGTGTGGTGAAGGTGCCGAGATTCACCTTTGAAAAGTTTTTTGAAGCCGAGCCGGTTTTAACCACGCAGATGAAATCGGTAGGCGAAGCGATGTCCATCGGACGAACGTTCAAAGAGGCTCTGCAAAAATCCCTGCGCTCCCTTGAAATCGGAGTGTCCGGTTTGGAAGAAAATTTTCATTTTGATTTGAGCCCGGAAAGTCTTTCTCTCGAACAGCAGAGGGATGAACTGGAAAAAATTCTCCACTTTCCTTATTGGGACCGCATCTGGCATGTGTTTGCCGCCTTGAGAAGAGGTGTGAGTTTAGAACGGATCAATCAATTGACCGGAATCGATCCGTGGTTTCTTTACAATATGAAAGAAATTATCGACCAGGAACATGAACTCAAGAAAACCGCGTCATTGGATAAAGTCGACGACGAGTTATTGAAAAAAGTCAAAAAAACCGGTTTCTCCGACAAATACCTGGCGTTGTTATTGGGATGCAAAGAAGCGGATGTCGCCGAACGGCGAAAAAAGGCCCGGATATTTCCCGTGTATAAACGGGTGGATACCTGCGGCGCTGAATTTGAAGCCCACACACCCTATTTGTATTCCACTTACGAAGACGAATGCGAGTCGAACCCGACCGATAAAAAGAAGATCGTTATTTTGGGCGGCGGACCAAACCGCATCGGCCAGGGGATCGAGTTTGATTATTGCTGTGTGCACGCTTCGTTCGCCTTGAGAGAAGATGGTTTCGAGACCATCATGGTCAACTGCAACCCGGAAACGGTCAGCACCGATTACGACACCTCGGACCGGCTGTATTTTGAGCCTTTAACGTTTGAGGATGTGATGCACATCATGCGGGTGGAAAAACCCGATGGAGTCATCGTGCAGTTTGGCGGCCAGACCCCTTTGCGGTTGTCATTGGCTTTGATGGAGGCAGGGGTTCCCATCATCGGCACCAGCCCGGAAGATATCGACCGCGCGGAAGATCGCAAACTGTTCAAGGAAGTGGTGGAAAAACTGGGACTTAAACAACCGCCCAACGACACGGCAACATCTGTTCCTGAGGCAATCACCAGCGCAGCCAAAATTGGATATCCGGTTGTTGTCAGGCCTTCCTATGTCCTTGGCGGGAGAGCCATGGAAATAGTCCACGATGAGAATCAACTAAACCACTATATGTGGCACGCGGTCAAGGCTTCGCCGGAGCATCCGATTTTGATCGATGATTTTCTCGAAAATGCCGTGGAAATCGATGTCGATGCCATTTCCGACGGCACCGATGTGGTGATCGGCGGATTGATGGAGCATATTGAAGAAGCCGGTATTCATTCCGGAGACAGCGCCTGTTCCCTGCCGGCGTATTCTCTGGAGGCGTCGATCGTTGCGGAAATAAAAGAGCAGACCAAGGCTTTGGCAAAAGAGTTGAGAGTCAAGGGTTTGGTCAATATTCAATTTGCCGTCAAGGACCGAGATATTTACGTGATCGAAGTCAATCCACGGGCTTCCCGGAGCGTCCCTTTCGTGAGCAAGACCATGGGAGTTCCCCTTGCGAAACTGGCCGCCCGGGTGATGGCCGGAAAGACTCTGAAGGAATTGGGTTTTTTAAAAGAAAAAACCATTTCGCATATCGCGGTCAAGGAGTCCGTATTTCCGTTTAATAAATTCACCGACGTGGACGTGCTTCTGGGACCGGAAATGAAATCCACCGGAGAGGTGATGGGGATCGACTCCACCTTTGGCCTGGCGTTCGCCAAATCTCAAATTGCCACCGGAATCTGCCTGCCTAAAAAGGGAACCGTTTTCATCAGCGTTAAAGAACCCGACTGGCCTGCGGCCCTTAAAATAGCCAGGGCGTTTGAGGAAATGGGTTACCATGTTCTGGGCACGCCGAAAACAATGGATTACATAAGAGACAATGGCCTGCACGGGCTAGCCATTCGGACCACGGAAAATGGATTCGTGGGCATGGTGGAAGTCATCGAAAGCAACAAAGTGCAGTTTATAATCAATACCGTTTTTGGCGAAGAAGCGATTAAAGAATCCTTTGCTCTCCGCCGCGCTTCGCTGAACCACAACCTGCCTTATTGCACGACCATAGCGGGCGCTTTTGCCCTGGTCGATGCCTTAAAATCCCTGCAAGAAAACGACCTTAAGGTGTCTTCGATTCAGGAATATGGAGTGAAATAACCACAGGAAACCCCGGGATCAGGGAGAGTCGCGGACAAATCGGACCGTGTTGGTTTTTCGCGACCTTACGAGTTCTCCCTTTTCAATCCCCTCGCCCGCCACGATAGCGGCGATTGAAAAACCCTCCTGGACATCTTTCACCCGGACCACCGCCCGACGCCAGAATTTATTTCCAAGGTCTAACTGAGTGAAGGGATCCTTGTATTGCAGGGTCACAGAATACACGTTGAAAAAATCGCCAAAGTCGATGCCGTGAACCTGACCCACATTAATAATGATCTCCTTCTTTTCCGCGTTCACGGATATGACCTCCCCCTCAAGAGGAAGGGGATGCAGGGCGGTCATCAAAAATTCATTGACCTGTTGAGCCAGATGGCCCAGCGCTTTGCCTATTGAGCTTTTTTGAAACTTCGCAGAATTTAAATCAACTTCCGCGGCATCGAGATCAAATGGAACCGTCCCGGCGCTGGATGCGATTTTAAAAACTTTTTTCTCGACGGTTTTTTTCAGGTGATGATTGATGAGTTGCAGTTCCACCTCCATTTCCGCTTTTTGTTTCATGGCATTTCCAATGTTTAAAATCAACTGTGCCCGGGAAGGTGGTTTTCCCGCTGTGAAATTCAAAACCCGTCCTTTTAAAATGAACTGGGAGGGATGATTGATCTGAGCCGGAGAAGATGGGAGGGTACCGGCCTTTTCAATCTGCTTCGACTTTTTGGGTTTTCCCTGGTTGGGAAAGGATGGAGGGGGTGCAAGGTAAAAATTATTCTTCTCGGCGATGGAACGTTTGAGCAGGGTTGTGACCAGATCTCCCGGATCGTAGGGTGCGGCCCAGCCAACGGGATTTTCAATCGGTAAAACGGAAAGCCGGTTTTTATATTCGGTTGCTGCAACATCACCGGAAAGTAGCAGGAAGAAGGTGGTGAGGCTTATGCAAAAGTTGATGGCATTTGGTTTCATGGGTTCCTTGGCTCTATAGTTTTCCTGATATAGTTATCGACCAAAAGAGGTAAATCTTCATGATGAATGATGAGATTGCTATAAAATATGGAAAAAAAATTTGGAGGGGCGAACTTTTGGTTGTGAGATTATTGAATGCTTGACCCTGCCATTTTGGAAAAGTAGAATCAGGGCTATGAAAAATTTTATCTTTATTTTGCTGGGTTTTTGGGTGATATGCGCTTGTCCGCCTTCC
Source organism: Nitrospinaceae bacterium (assembly GCA_021604505.1). Classification (NCBI taxonomy): domain Bacteria; kingdom Pseudomonadati; phylum Nitrospinota; class Nitrospinia; order Nitrospinales; family Nitrospinaceae; species Nitrospinaceae bacterium. The sequence continues at coordinate 1,373,165 of BQJC01000001.1, forward strand.
TCTTTCGCCGCTGAGGAGCGGGGCGAAATGGTGAAGGTGCCCAAGGGATGTTTTATGATGGGGACCGATAAAGAGTTTCCTTATAAATTGGGCTGGAAAAATGAGAGGGAACGACCGGCACATAAAGTGTGTCTGGACAGTTTTTACCTGGGCAAGTATGAAGTGACCCAAAAAAACTGGGAAGCCGTGATGGGCTATAACAACAGTCCGATAAAAGGCCCTGATCTCCCTGTTTCCGAAATCGACTGGCCGGAAGCGTCGGATTATTGCTCCAGGATTGGCCGGCGACTGCCCACGGAAGCCGAATGGGAGTACGCCGCGCGGGCTGGAAGTCAGACGGACAACCCGTGGGGAAATAAAATTGATCGGGACTACCTTTGGTATGGAGGCAACTCGTTTCGCAAACTTTCGCCGGTGGGAAAAAAGAAACCCAACGCCTGGGGATTGCACGACATGATGGGAAGCGTCTGGGAATGGGTCGCTGACTGGTACTCGGAGGATTATTACGGTAAAAGTCCGGTGAATAATCCGCCTGGCCCCAAAAGGCAAAGTTGGCGGGTGATCCGTGGCGGGTCGTGGATTGACGAGGAAGAATATATTCGTGTGACCATTCGCGACCAGGGCATGTCGGACCCTACGGAAGACTTTTGGGTGGGAGTCCGTTGCGCCAGGTCAATTTCCCCAAAGGCCAAATAATTTTAAAATCGTTTTTTAGAAACCATTCAATTTCTAAATACCTCCCTTGAATGCCGCGACCATCAACCGCATATATAAGAAGTTAAGCCAAAGCCTGCCCAATGCCAGGTCGGAGCTGGATTTTAAAAATAATTTCGAACTTTTAATTTCCGTAATTCTAAGCGCTCAGGCCACCGATAAATCCGTAAACGCCGTCACCGGAAAACTCTTTTCCCTCTACCCCACCCCGGAAAAAATTTTACAGTGCGGCGAGGCGCGTCTGAAAACTCTGATCAAAACCATAGGTCTGGCGCCCACAAAGGCGAGGAATATTATCCGCGCCTGTCAAATTCTGTTGGATGAATACGGAGGAACGGTTCCTGGAAACCGAGAGTCGCTTGAAAAATTGCCCGGTGTGGGGAGGAAAACGGCCAACGTTGTTTTGAATGAAGGATTCGGCCAACCGACGATCGCTGTAGACACGCATGTGTTCCGGGTTTCACAGCGTACGGGACTGGCGCCGGGAAAAACCGTGCTTGAAACGGAGGATAGACTTCTAAAAATAACACCGGAAAAATGGAAAAAACAAGCGCACCACTACCTGATCCTGCATGGCCGTTATGTGTGTAAAGCAAAAAACTTCAACTGCGGTCAATGCGTGATCGTTAAAGAGTGCCAGTACCCTGATAAAATATTTTAAGAAACGGTTGTTGTCCCCTGCCCTTCCCCGGTTATTTAGTCATGCGAGAAAATCAAATTCACAAATACTCCGAGATTTTGTCCAGACTCACGTCATCTCTGGATGGAGCCGGAACGCGGCTTTTATTGGGAACGATTGAAGACCGGTCCGTATCCCACCCTATTGAGAAAATAGTTTTGGGCCATGGAAACTCAAAACGGGTATTGATCTCAGCGGGAATTCATGGAGATGAGCCGGCAGGGGTGGAGACCATTTGTTCTTTCATTGAAGGCAGGGAGTTTTTAAAGTTTGTGCAAAGCTGGGAAATAACCCTGATCCCCTGCATCAACCCATTTGGCTATGAAAATGGCACCCGGTTCAATCATGAAGGGGTGGACCTCAACCGGAAATTTAAATGTCCCTCACCTCCAAGGGAAGTGACCCTGGTGCAATCGGTTTTTCAAGTTCCTTTTGATCTGACGATGGAACTCCACGAGGATGAGGACAGTTCAGGATATTATTTATACCACTCCGGCGTCTCAGAATTAAAAACCGATCTGCCCCGGCGTATTCTGGATGAAGTCCAAACGGTGATGCCGATCAACACGGATTCGGAAATCGATGGATCGTCCGCCAACCAAGGCGTTATTGATAGACTGCCTGATCCTGAATCGATGGAGTGGTGGCCGATGGCGCTTTATTCCTGGTCCAAAGGGACTCATACCTGCATGACTCTGGAAACCGCGCCGCAGTTTGCTATGGAGAAACGCATCAATGCCCATTTAAAAGCGATAAGGACAGCCCTGGAGGCGTTTCCCGGTCGGAGGATCTGATTTCAGGATTCTTCTTTGGGCTTGATCGGAGCGATGATGGGAATGACGATGGGCTCGCCGAGAGAAAGAGAGTTGATGTCCTTGTCGGGGTTGTAACTGCTCAACAGCCAAAAGGGAATAAAGTTCATGTCGTTACATATTTCCCACAGGGTTTCTCCCTTTTTGACCTTCCGCACCACCAGTTTGCCGACCTGATAATTGCTGAAAAAGTCGTCCTGAATGGCTTTATGAAACTCCTGCCGGCGTTCCATAAATTTTTCCGGATCTGTCTTGGTGAAAGGAACCTTAATTCGGGTGTGCACGGGGATGCGTGAATTCCTGCGAAGCTTGTTGGCCTTTCGCACCTGGCGAACGGAGAGTTGCGCCCATTCCGCGTAATGGCTGAGGGTTTCGTCGAAATCAACCATGATTTCCCCCATGCGGGATTCTTCGTTGGCTTTGGTTTTGAAAGTCACCGGGAAAAAAGCAGGCCGGTTTTTGTTCATCTTGTAATTTTGCGCGGTCAGGCTCGCAAGTTGAACCTTGACCCCCGGTTCGACTTGAGATTTTGTCTCGGCCATTTGCACGAGTTTTTTCTCGGCCTGCGCTACCACTACGGGAGTCTTTTGTTTTAAATCCGGGTTGACCGGTTGTGCTTTGGAAGCGATGGTTTCTGCACTTGAGCTGCTCTGGGCATCAATGATGGTGTTGTTGGCTTCAGCGACGATGAAACTCTCGGGAACAATCAGCGTTTGACCTGGAAACAGGGAGTTTGGATTTTTCATCCTGTTTAACCGTGCCAATTCGGCGCTGCTGGTGTTGAATCGTTTGGCGATTTTGGTCAGATTGTCGTATTTCCGGACCCGGTAGGAGCCTGTATTAGTAGTCGTGATTTCCTTTTTTGGAGCGCTTGCCTTGGCCACCCGAAACGATTTTTTGTTTCGAGTTCTATGAGCGTCCGGCAATTTAAGAACTTTCCCGACGTAGATCCGGTTTTTTCTTCCAATGTTGTTTCGTTGCTTTAATTTTCGAACGGAGGTGCCAAAACGAAGGGCCAGCCCGGACAAAGTATCGCCTCGCTGTACGGTGTACCATTTCGACCGAACCTGTTGCGCGTATTTTTCAGAGGCGGATATTTTTTGGTAAAAAGGGTTTAGATCGTTGAATTTTCCCGCGGGCGCCTTAAAAACAAATCCCCTGGGGATCCTTTTCTGACCGCTGATAACGGGTGTGCGAAGCGCGGGGTTGGCTTTCGCTATTTCTTGCCGGCCCATGCCGAAATGTTCCATCACCGTTGTGATGGGGACATAGTGGTCAAAACGCATGGACACATGCTTTACAGGTTTGTCCTTGGTGACATTCGGAAAATATTTTTTTTCGTTTTGTGCGACATGCAGAGCCGCCAGAAACTCAGCGTAAAAGTTCCTCGAAGCGAATCCGAAGGTGCGGCTTTTGTATTTGTCGATGATGGTCACAATGTCGTCGCCAAATTTTCGTTTGGCCCGCATCATTCCCCGCGTCCCGTGGTTGTAGGCGGTGATGGCAAGCGGCCAGCTTTGCAATTGCTCAAAATTATGCTTCAGCAGTTTGGCCGCGGCATGGCTGGATATGATCGGGTCCCGCCGTTCATCCACATCGTAACGGACCCGCATAAAAATTCTGCCTGTGCCACGAGTGAATTGCCAGATTCCGGCGGCTCCGGCGCTCGAATAGGCCCCTTCATGGAAAGACGATTCCACATGAGGAAGGGCGCTCAATTCCTCCGGAAGGTTGTTATCACGCAGAATTCTTCTGATCTCATCGATGTAACGGCCCGACCGAAACAGTCCCCGTTCAAACCGGTCTTTTTGCCCTATCTGGGAGCGGATGTTGCGCGTCGCCTGATAGAATCCATTTTTAACCATGCCATGAACCCGCTTTTCCTCTCCGGCGAGGATGGATTTATTCTTTTTTCGGGCCAGGCGGATGAGGATCTTTTTATACTTATTCTTAATCTTCCTCAGTTTTCTGTCTTTGGCCCGCCTCGAAACGGATTTGCCGCCCAGATAGACGACTTCGTAAATGACATCCAGATTTTTTATGTCATGGATAACGGCATAATCCGAAGAATACTCCGAGTAAATCTTTTTCCAGAAATTGACCTGCGGTTCCAGACCTGGAGGAATAGAAAAACCGTATTCACTCAGGGTATGAATATTTTTTGGAAGATTGGCCAGGGCGGGAGAAATCGACCCGGAAAAAGCAGAAATAACAAAAAGGCAAACGAGGGCCTTGAAACAGAGCGATTTAATCAAATCAACCGTCCTTATTTTGAATGAAAATCAGGCGACAACCGGCCAGTAATTTTTTTCAAACCAAGGGCGGCAGGCAAAAAAAATGAGCCAGACTCAAAAATCATCCGCCCCTCCTCCAAGTACCCAAAAAGGAATAACTCCTTTAATTTTAAAAAGATAACAGACTTTAGACCCTGGAGTCAAGTCAATTCTCGGCTTTCACGGGTTTCATATTAGGAACCTTTGAAATATCGCGATTTATTGATTTCAATTGGGTTATGAAGGTTTAGAGTACTCTTTGTTCATCTGGTAGATAAATGCCAGTAATTCCGCGACAACGTGGTAGACGGAAGGTGGAATTTCCTGGTCGACCTCCACCTGAGACAGGACTTCAATCAGATCCGGGTCTTCTTTTATCGGAATATTGTGCTCCTCGGCCAGAGCAATGATCTTTTCCGCCGCCAGGCCCTTGCCCTTGGAGGTGACCCGGGGGGCCGCATCGGCTTCTAAGTTATACCTTAAAGAAACCGCGGATTTTGGACGGTTGGGGACTTTTGGGTTCATGTTGTCACATCGACCAGTCTAAATTCGTCTTTTGCCAGAATTTCAGGCAAATCATCTTCAAGTTTCAGGTCTTTTTCGTCTTGCACGCAACAGCTGAGGTCCGCCTGGAACCCCAACTCGGCTAACCGCCCCTCAAAACCCTCAGTCTGCGAGGCGATATAATCAGCAATGGATTGGTTTTGCGTTGTCATTTTTATCGATAAACTGGATTGCTTGACCTGGCTGTCGACCCGCAGGTTCCCCAGGTTGGAAAGGTCCAGAATAAACACCAGATTGAAATTTTGCCTGGATTTCCCCTTCTTTCCATCTTCATCCGTTGCCGAGCGAACGAAAAGCTTAATGCTTGAGTCCCCATGAGCGTAGGGATTGGGAATTTGCAGTAAAAGCGGCTGCCCTTCCTGCTTTGCCAGTTGATTGCTGAGTTGGTGCAGTTCGATATTGTCCGCCGCCTGGCGAAAAATCTGCATGATGTCTTTCACCGCTTGCGATGCCGGAGCGGGCAAACTCTTTTGAGCTCCCTGGGCTTCCATTTTTTGAATGATTTCTAACAGTAGTCCTTTCAGGTCGCGGCCAAGCTCCAGCCCTTTCCCGGAATTTGAACCTGTTTCGAGAAATTGTTTCACTTTGGCTTCATAGTCGATTCCGGAGAGATGAATTTGTTCTTTAATAATTTGCGGAGTTGGCGATTTTTGGCTCCCGGCAGTCAGGGATTGCAGAGTTTGGGTCAATCGCGCCAGGACTTCTTTGCCGGCGGTTTTTGAAATTTCCGATCCTGGAGCCAATTCCCTGAGAACGCCGGCAAGTTTGTTGATCATCTCCCCAAATGGTTCCCGGGATGGAAGGTAGGGTTTGATCATTCCGGCGTCCACTTGAGTGATAACCGGACCCTTCGACTGAAGCAGGTGGTACGGCCCGCTGGCCGTTCGCTCGGCGGCAACAGGAATTTGATCGCCGGGTTTCAACGGCTTCGAGCCGTCCGTTTGCACTAAAAATTTTCTATCGTTCAGTTGAATGACCGCGGCTTCAGGGTCCAGGACCTGCTTCACTTGCCCCTGGTAAACCGTACCGGGAGAAAGCTTTAGAAACTCCAGATTGGGTTGTGAAAAAAATGAAATGGGTGTGCTTGGCTTTGAGGACAATTGCAGGGTCACTTCCTGCTTCACCCCACTTCCCGCAGGGTCATTGACGGCGGCTCCCGGGTTCGCTCGATTGGCCGAGCCTAGGCTGGGTGCGTTGACGATTTTCAGCACCGGGGCGGGTGCGAGTTGCTCTACCTGGGCTGTGAGGGTTTGGCCCACCCTGAAAGAAGAATTGCCTTCCACCAGAATTTTTTGACCGCCAAATTGGACCAGCGATTTTCCTTGGGAAAATATTTGGATCACCTGCCCCTTGAGGAACTGGCCTAGATTGAGCTGTTGGGTGAATTTCGCGGAGAGCGAAGAGGAACCTTCACTAGCAAGTAACTTAAGAATATTTGAGGGGTACTGGTCGATTTGCAAGGAAAACTCCGTTTTTCCCTGAAATGAATAAAAAGCAAACTACCTGCGTAAGCTGAGGACGAGCTCAATTTCTCCAATCGGAAGTTGGACCCGGTCTGCTATTTCCTGCGGACTGAAGCCTTCCGCGGACAATTTCAGCGCTTTGGCATACTTATCGTTGATCCAGGGCTCTTGAAATTTTTCCTTAACGAGAAGAGAAGAATATCCGGTGGATTTTACTTCCTCCAGAAGTTCCATGATGGAGCGTTTCTCGTTTTCGACCAACTGGTTGACCAGAGACAAAGTCTCTTGCCTGGATACGATATCCTCCACAATCCGGTCCGACACTCGGTGACCTTCCGCAATGGTTTTTTCCAGAGAATCTTTTAATGCGGTCACCTTGCCAATATGTGACGTTTGATTCTTCGTCAATTGGTCTCCCGCTCTGAGTTTTAATACACAGTAAATAACCGTGACGGCGAGAACGACGTTCAGGAGAATTTGCAGGAAAATCCAAATATTCATAGAAAGCTTATATCACAACGTCAATGGTTTTCCCTTGAAAAGCTTCCAGGGCGATGACTTTCTTTTTATAAGCTTCTTCTTCGGCATCCAAATCCGAAGGGTTGTCCTCGTTATCTTTTCGAGACTGATTTCCTTTGGAACCCTCGGGATTCACCGAGTTGGACTCGTTGGAGAGCTCCGGGTCCTGCACCGACGAGCGTTTTGCTTCATCGGCTATTTTTCTTTCTTCATTTTGATGCTGGCCATGCGCCTGAGGGATATTTTGCAGGGTGTGTTGCAACTTTTCAGTCGCGGTTCCCATCTGCACGATGTGCTGAATATTGACTGGCGAAATACCGGACATATTCTGTAACCTGCTGTTTTAAAATCAATTATTTCAATATACCCGTTCCCGGAAATTTGTCAATATCGCAAGAAAAGGTTTTCACCACAGACCCTTTCTTTTCGGGCTTTTTTGGCAATAACTTAACTGCTTCAAAATATCTTCATATTTTTCAATATATTAGGCTTCTATTTCAAGATAAAGGTTGATAGGAAGTGGCTCCTGGGGGGATTTTTGAATAAAGGAGTCATTATTGATAACCCCGACATGGTTATTTAGTAAATTGCAGAACGCAGAATTGGCAAATTATTTGTTCCTTATTCCATTGTGATTAAAATCAATGTGCTGACTGGGGGCAAGTTATTTTATTAAAAATAAATCAAATAGTTGGCTAGTAAAAGGGAATCCAAAAGAAATTTCTGGAACGCTATGGTCCCACTTTTGGCGAGAAAAAAAATTCGCAAGATTATTTTTTTCTTAACTTAAAAATTAATGGGGTGTAAAAACCAGATCGCCCTAAGAATCGTAAAATACCTGACAAGCCGGTTTTCCGAAATAACCCTAGTAATTTAGAAGCAATAGGGGTTTCAGGATATTTACTGCCTCCGAGTACTCTTTGTTCCCATAAATTGAGACCATGAGATTCGCACTCTATAGGAAGCTCCTTAAAAATCTTCTCAAAGGACCAATGGGTTGTAAAATTCAACGTATCAAGAATAAAACATGATCTTCCGCGTAATTTCAAATACCAGTGAAGGCATTTTTTGGGTAAAAATACCGGTAAAAACATGGAGTAATGCGGTTCAAATAACAGGGCATAATTAGGGTTAATGATGATAATCATACCGCCTTTTTTTAAAACTCGAAGGGTTTCCAAAAGAACAGGTTTTATATTTTGGACATGCTCAAGAACTGTAGAAAATATGGCTACATCAAATTCACCATCTGCAAATGGAATCGACTCCCCCCAGGCATTTTTTATTGTGTCTGGAGGGTAGCCAAGGGCTTTTATCCTAATTTGAGCCCCTTCATACATTACCTTGTCAGGCTCTACACCGTAAGTATCATACCCCTTTTGCCTGGCGGCAATAACCAGCTTTCCAAAACCCGCTCCTACATCCAGTACCCGCTTGCCTTTTAAAGGACAGATATCTGTCACATATGATAGCCAAATATTCCCCTGCTCCCGGTCAAAATATCCTTTTTTAAGTAATTCCTTCCCCCATCCAGGATCAACCACTCCCTTATACCAATGCTCAAAATAGTTCTCAAACAGTTCATCCAATTGAGGGTTAACAGTATTTTGAAACAAATTTTAGCCTCCACACTCTTCTTTAAAATATTGCAGACCATTTATAGGTTATCACTTCAATGATATCAATGAATAAAATGGAAGAATTTTATCAGCACAACACTATTCTAAGTAAAATTGTTACCGTTAAAACTAAAGGCTGTGTATTATAAAAACTTCTTGTTCTCTTGTTCTACTTTTAACTTGTTCATAAATTGGGGGAAGGTCATTTCAAGCATGAATTTGGGGACAAAAATTAAGTCTTCATTTAATCACCTCCCTCGGAACTGTCAAGGTTCCTATTGTGATCTTTTAAACTGTGCTTACTAACTATGGAATCAGGTAAGTGCTGAAGAAGGTAAATGCTTTGCTCTTGAGGAGCTGATGATTTCAAAAGGTAAGTAGGTGGTTCATGAAAGGCATGAAACGGATGGATGTTTTGCGGGATACTCAGACAGGCGTTACTTGACGACAAACTGAGTGAAAACCACGTCGGTGATGGTGCCGGTGCCGGCAAGCAGGAGGGGGTTCACTGCGGTCAGGATTTCTTTTTTGATGGTTTCTTTAATGGCCCCTTTTCGTAAAAAATAATCTTTGGGGCTTTTGCGAATTAAAATCGTATAAATATTTTTACGAATGCTGGGGAGGCTTTTCTCGATTTCTTTGTCGAGCGTGTTGTTGCTCATAACAAGATGCGGGGTGAAAGAGATAAAGCTTCCGGTTTCTTTATTTCCCGCCTTGAGGGGCAGGAAAAAAGGCTGCAGGGCATATATATCGACTTTATTAAAGGTGGGTTTGGTGGTTTCGATTGCGGTGGGAGCGGGACTGGGTTCTTCTCCCTCGAGCTCGGTCGAAGGAAGAAAGAAATAAGCTCCGACCGCCAATGCAACCAGTAAAAAGACTCCCCCCCCAACCAGGATCCAGAACTTTTTACTGAATAAAAAACGTTTACCTTCTTCAGGTGAGGATTCGTCTTTCCCACCCTCTCCCTCTTCATCAGGGTTTTGGGTGGCTTCAAGGAGCCTCTCCAGCTCTTCCGGCTCTTGACTGACATCCTCATCCAGATCTTCCGTTTCCTGTGCGGACGGATCGGGTTCTTCAACTATTTCTTCAGCCTGAGCCATATCCTAAAGTCCTTAGCATGACTTGCGATTCTCTATAAAATAGATTCAGACAGCCGCCTTCAGTTCCATGCATAATTTTTCAACCTGGGTCTGAAAATCATCCCGGCTGCCATTATTTTCCAGAATAAAGTCTGCTTTTTTTACTTTTTCTTCCTGCGGCATTTGGTTCTGGATTCTCAATTGTGCTTCTTCACGGGTCAAAGAACTGCGCTCCATGGCCCGGCGGACTAAGGTTTCCTGATCGCAGGTGACCACAATCACCTTGTCGACCTTTTTATAATTTCCCGATTCGATCAGAAGCGCGGCGTCGATGACAATCAGCGCATGCGGATGCTCATTTAATATTTGCCTGCAAAGCCGCATCTCTTCCTCAATGACTTTTGGGTGGAGAATATTTTCAAGGAGGGTTTTCTTTTCCTTATCGTTAAAAACGACGTCGGCCAGTTTGGCTCGGTCGATGTTTTGGTCCTCCATTAAGATCGTTTTCCCAAACGTCTCGACGATTTCCTCCCAGGCGGGCCGGTTCGGCAGAACCAGTTTCCGGCACAAGAGATCGGCGTCGATGATAAAGGCGCCCAGGTCCTTGAGCATGGAAGCGGCGGTTGTTTTACCGGAACCGATACTGCCTGTCAGACCGACGATCAAACCCATTGCAGTTTCACCTCTTATTCCACGGTTTTAAGAAGTTCGTCGTAAAGGCGGATCATTTTTTGCGTCACCGGTCCGGGGCTTCCATTCCCTATCGTCCTCCCGTCCAGTTTCGTGACGGGCATGACCTTCTTTAAGGTTCCCGTGAGAAACAGCTCGTTGGCTTTTTCAAGCGCTTCGGCGGGCCACCGGCCTTCTTCCACGGTGAGACCATTTTGCTGAGCCAGTTGGATCACCTTTTCACGGGTGATGCCGGCAAGAATCCCGCAGTCGATTGAAGGCGTCAGGATGCGTTCACCTTGAACAAAAAATATATTGCTGGTGGTGCATTCGGTCAAAAAGCCGGAAGGGCTCAGCATCAAAGCGTCTTTGGCGCCAAGCCGGTTGGCCTCAATTTTTGCAAGAACGTTGTTCAGGTAATTTCCGGTTTTTATGCCCGGATTCAAAGCTTCTTTCGGGTTTCTTTTGATGGAAACCAGGGCGATATGAATTCCCTCTTTATAGCTTTCCGGAGGGAAGACCTTGGTTGCCGTGACAAAGATAATAACGTTAGGGTTTTGGCAGGACGAAGGATCGATGTCGATTTCTCCCACCCCGCGGGTGACGATGATACGAATGTAGGATTCTTCGTTGCCTGCCGCCTGCAGGGTTTTTTCAACTTCCTGAAAGAACCACTCGGGGTCATAGGGAATGGTTAGCGAGAGGCCTTTTGCAGAGTTCATCAATCGGTTGAGATGATCCTGCAGAAAAGCGGGTTTATTACGGTGCGTGGAAACCACTTCGTAGACGCTGTCACCAAATAAAAAGCCATGATCAAAAACGGAAATACAGGCATCCTCTTTGATTGTGCCGTTTAAATTTATTTTTGTGGTCATGGTTTTAAATTTTGGAATTTGAAATGTGACGGCAATGGTTGGATGCGATGCAGATGTTACTTGCGCCCTTGGGGTTTCAGAGCCTCTCTCAGACTTTCTTATTTTTTATCGAGGGATATCAGGATATCTTGCAGTTTTTTTTCATCCTCTTTGGTGTATTTATCCTGCGGCTCGCCCTGCAATTCATCAGGAGGATCGCTGTCTTTGCTTTTTAGGCCCTGTGTCAATTTATCGAAATCTTTCAGGTTTACAAAATTTTCCTTCACGCCGCTCAAGTCGATGCTGGGAAATTTTTCAATGAACCGATTGCCGCTCAACCCCTGCCCTAAAACCTGAGTGATGTTTTTTAAATGCGGAGCAAAATAAGAGTCTCGAGTGATATCGCCGTTCAAATTTGGAAAAAATTTTAGCGGAAACATGAGGATGATCAGGATGATGACTCCCTTAGCGAGGCCAAGGACGCCTCCGAATACGCGATCGAGGCCGGACAAACCGGGAGCGGAATGAACCAGTTTTTGAATCCCCTTGCCCAGGAATGAAATGCCAACCACGCCGGCGATAAAAATAAGACCAAAGCTGAGTATCTCGACAGCCGTTGGGTTGGAAATATACTGGCGTAAAGTGGACGAAAGGTCGCCGCGAAAATTCAGGGCCAGAAAATATCCGCCGACATACGCCAGCAGTGAGAATATTTCCCGCACCATTCCCCGGACCATGGAATAGATCAGGCTCAGGGTGAGAACGATGACAGTCAGGGAGTCAAACAGGGACATGAAAAGTTATCCTTAAAAAACAAGGACTTTAATTGTCAATCAATTGGTTTGGATAGTCAATATTTCTTTGAACCGGGCGATTTCCTGGCCTTCGTATAAGGTGAGGTAGATGGCGTAGTTCCGCAGTACTTTTTTTACATAGTTCCTGGTTTCAGAATAAGGGATGCTGTCGACAAATTCCAGGGGATGCAAGTTGGGGCGCAGTGTCATCCATTGTTTGACTTTGGTCGGGCCTGCATTATAAGCGGCCAAAGCGTATACCATATTGTTATTGAAGGAACCCATCAGGTAATTCAAGTAATCGATTCCCAGGCGAACATTGGTGACCGGGTTTTTTAAATCTTCTTCACTGGGGGTTTTTTGTTTCAAAGAGCGGGCCACCTCTTTTGCCGTTGCAGGCATCAATTGCATCAGCCCGATGGCGTTGGCTTTGGAAATAATTTTCGGATTGAAAGCGCTCTCCTGTCGCATGAGAGAAAGGACCAGTAAGGGGTCGAGGTTATAGTTTTTCAATATTTCACGTACTTCCCCATGAAAGGCTTTGGGAAACAGTCCTTCGGAAAGAGACCGGGTGAGCCGGTCGTGATTGCCCCTGCTGGTGATTTTCCATGAAAGGCGCATGGAGTCCTGAAAATTTCCTCCCAGTTTGAGCAAATGCACAATATAAAATGAAAATGCGGGATCGTCTTTCTTAAAGGACAGTTTTGCCAGTTCCTCAACGCCGTGACCGCGAAAGCCGACAGCGATCAACTGTTCCGCGCGGCTCAATCGCTTGCGGTCGATTTCTCCCAGGCCAAACAATCGAAAGGCCACCTCCTGAGATGCATTCCGGGTCAGAAATTGTTTGAGGTCAAAACCGGATTCATCCTGAGTGAAAATGGTGTAGAAATGAAACGGATGCTTTTCCGCCAGACTTTTAAGCCCTTTGATTTTTTCCTTCTGATTTCCTAGTGCTCCCTGAGTTTGGGCCAGCCAATACTGACCCTCGACCTGGTAGGAGGCATTCTTGTGAACTGCTTTTAAGCGCTTGTAAGCCGGAGAAGAATAAAATTCCTGAAGACGGATAAAATGCGCGCGTGCCAGATCGAATTTTTTCTCAAGCCTGTAAATCCAGGGAATTTTGAATAACGCGGCAGTCGTGAAGGGACCGAAATCGTACTTTTTAAGCAGTTCCTCATAATATTCCACCGCTTTTGCGTATTCTCCATTGTCCTCGGCAATACGCCCGAGATAAAACATGGCTTTGTGGCAAGCGGAGATTTCCAGGGGGTATTGTTTGATAATTTTTTCATAAAAGACCGCCGCCCGGTCCGGAAACTCTTCTTTCCACAGAGCATACCCCAGGTCGTTGAGAGATCTGGCGGGATACAAACTGGTGATCTCGTCGATCAACCCATTTCCATCATGATCTTTAAGGTAGGAAACCAGCAGGTGGTTCAATAATTTGGTCACTCCCTCCGCCTCTTGTATTCCGGGAACATTCTTGAGAACTTCGAGCCCTGATTTTAGGGTCGCTTCCTCATCGTCCTGATCGAGAGATTGATAGAAATTTCTCACCATCGGGTTTTGATAAGTAACTTTTTTCTTTTTCCGGGCGGTCCGGCGTTTATCGATTCGATCCGTTGCCGTGGGAGAAACAGGCGGCTTCAGCTTCAATCCCTTAAGATCAATTTTCCCTTTTTTTAGCCGGTCTTCATAAACTCTGAAAAAATTGTAGGCTGGTTCCAGAGCTTCCGAGGACTCTGCATTAGTCAAAATAGAAGCGTAAATATCCGCCGCGCTTTTTAAATCGCCGGCGGATTGGTAATTTTTAGCCAGAGCGAGATTGACTTTCAACTTATGCTCATCATGATCCGGGAAATCCCGCATCAGGGACCGGCGAAAAGCCTGCCATGCCGCCCGGTAATTCAAGGCCTGAAAATAACCCTCGCCTAACAGATATTCGACTTCCGCAAGATCGCGGGAAACGTCAGTAAAAAAAGGGCTGTCCGGGTAGGAGTGGAAGATTTTCATCCGTAGTTTTTCGGATTTTTTGAATAAATCAATCGCCAGCGGATACTTCTTGTTTTCCAGTTCCTGCCGACCCTGTTCTTTGTAGGCCAATGCGAGGTAATGGATTCTAAAATCTTCCAAAATGAAATTTCCGACAATATTCTTTTCCAGGGTTTTACCGGCGGCCTGGTGATTTTTATTTAGATAGTGAAGGTACCCGACCGCCAGGGCCAATAGATTTTTTTCATCCCGGGATTTTGTGTTGCTCCAGGTGTTTTCGTAGTGTTGAAGGGTTGTGGGAATTTCCTCTTCCTGAAGACGGTCGAGGTCAAAGTTATTCTCTCCGAGTACGGGAAGAATCGGCGGGAAAGGCTTGAGCGTATTAAAAATATCCAGGGATTGCGCAAAAAGAGGCCCCGCCTGGAGAAAGACTAAAAGAAAAAAAGGAAAGAATATTCTGTGGGGAAACGCCATTGGAAACTGGAGTCGGGAAGCGAAAACCGAACCGCATTTTAAAGCCCGACTAAAAAGGAACAGATGCCCGTCGCTCCACGCAGGAGCGACCGCGTTTCCTATATTAATTCATAAAGATAGAAATTGGCAGGAGAGAGTTATATTTTTTTGCCGAGGGACCGGCTCAAAGACACGATATAGTCTTTTTCGTCCTTATTGCCCAACGGAACCGATCGCATAAACTTTGCGGGCGTAGATGCCTTTGAAGCCGATTGTTCCGTTGGGGACGATGGGCTCAGCACCACTTCTTCGCCAATGTTCCATTTGCGGGGCGCCGAGGGGTCCTTTTCCACGGCAACGATAATGATTTCGTGAGTTTGAGAGCTCCATTTGGAGTGGGGAGCCCGGTTATTTTGGTGCCGGCGTTCCTGGGTCGCTTTCACAGCCTGCGATTGAAGCGATTCAGGGGCCTTGTTTCGCCGGTCGCTGCTTCTTTTATCTCCATTTCGCAAAATGATTCCTTTGCGTTTTTTTGGGGGAACGCTAAATCCCGAGGGTCCTTCGCTTCTCAACGCAGGAAGGGATTTGGAAGCAGATAAAATTCTTTCCACGACTTTATCGGGATCGGAAGCCTTGTTTCTGTCAATAGCAGCGACCAACATGACAGATCTCCTCTCAAAAAAATTTAAGGTGATTATGCCAACTAATTTTACTGGATATTTATTTATCGGCAACCCTAAATTAAATCTTTAGCTTTTTTTTGTGAAAAACTTTATAAAATCATCCCTTTTCTTTTAAGTAGTTGATAAAAAGAATTTTGAATGTCGATGTGAAGGGGTGATTTTTTTCGCCGAGAGAATCCTTTATTTCTTCCAAGGTCCAAAATCGGCCTTCTTGAATTTCATCAGGGTTGGGTTGTATCGGTTGGCGGGTTGTGCAGGTGTATGCGTGGACATGTTCAAAGTGGCTCTCGGGGCAGGCTTTGATTTTCATGAAAGGCTGCAAAGGCTCTGAAATCGTCAGCTCTTCCATGAGTTCGCGATCGGCGGCGGTCTGGTAATCTTCACCGGCATCGACGTGGCCGGCGGATGACGTGTCCCAGAAGCCGGGGTTTTCATCTTTGGATAAAGCCCTTTTTTGCAGATAAAGATGCCCTTCCCGGTTAAAAACGAAAATGTGAACGGAGCGGTGGAGCAGTTTTTTTTGATGGATTTCCCGGCGCGTCGCCTGTCCGGTGACCCGATCGTCAATATCCACCACGTCATATATTTCATCCTGGATGTTCATAGATTCAATTGCTGGTTTGGGAAAGAGTGACGAGCGTCAGGTGCGCAATCTATTCAAGCCGAATCCTTCAACTCCCTAAGATAGCTGAGTTGTTTGGGAATGTCCTGCTCTTCGCAATAGTTGTGCTTTGCGAGAATTTTGATGTCGTCCAGGACCCGCTTGCTTCCCTCGAATACGACCGTCTGGTATCCCTTGTCGGCAATCGCGCCTCCTGCCTGCAGAAGGCTCATGACCGATTTTGAGCTGTATTTTTCTTCATCGACGATGAGAAAAAGATCTTCATCGTATTTGCGGGCGATGAGGGAAATATAGGTCGAAGGCCGGGCATGGAACCCAAGGGGTTGCGGGATCGGGACCTCAATGCGGTCAATTTTAATAAAATCCTTCATTATTTCTTCAGCCAGATCGCTTCCACTGGTCATGAAAACCCGGCTGTAATAAAACCCGAAATTGATGACCTGGCTCAACAGTTCTTCTTTGTCCACCATTTCCGTTATTTTTCGTTTGCACTCCCCTGGCCGGATTTCATCCTCGTGCCGTTCGTAAAAATGACACAACCACAAGACCACCTCTAGAAGGTGGAGCGTCATGGAAATATGACCGCGAAGATTCTTGATCATCGCGTTGTCCTGTTCTAATTTGGTATTTTTGATATAGGTGTCGTAATCCGATTGCAGGCTGTGGACGTGTTCTTTAAGCGCACGGGCTTTGGTCTCGTTTATTTTGTACGGGACCATTTTCTTAAGTTTCACCAGATTGGTGCTGAAATCGATTTTTATTTTTTCAATTTTTCGCGCGACCTTTTGGATCTTGTCGCAAAGTTCTATGATTTGTTCTTCTTCATCTTTGATTTCATCTTCAGCGATGTTGCGCGGCAGCCGTTTGTTTGATTCTACGTCTGAAAACTCATGCGGGGGAACGGATTCCGTAGGGAAAACCAGCCCGTTGGCCGTGGCGGATTCAATGACCTCCTGATAGATGTTCAGAATGGACTGATTTAAAAACAACAGGGCTTTTTTAGCCTGAGGCTGAAACTGGTCAATATTTTCTTTAGATTCATTTAAATTGTAATACGGAAAACGGTCCAGCAGATGCCTGATAAAAAATGCAGAAATCCCCAGGTTTCGGATACAGGCAACGTATTCGGTAAAAAAAGACCATTTTTTGTTTTCCCGCGCTCCAAATTCGTCCAGAAAACTTTCCAGAAACTCGGCTTCCTGAATGAGGTTGGAGTAAAACTTTCTCGATATCCCCTTTTCCGAATTCATCTTGGAACCAAAGGAGTTATAGAATTTGAAAAAAAACTCGCTGGGTTCCTGGACCAGGGGCAGGAATTCATCCTCACTGATAAACTGCACAAGAGATTTAGGTTCCACAACTCATCTCCAAATATTAAGTTTTACAGGCCCCGTTTTAACAGCCTGCTATTATAAATCTTAACATTATTTTTCCCACAAAAGGAACCTGGCGGGGGGTTAGAAAGTTTATTCAGTTGCGTATTGAATCGTTGCGTGAGGTACGGCGGAGGGACTTCCCAATAAGAGATTCCTCAACTTCGGTTCGATGGGAACTTCAGTGAATGAGGGATTTTTTAAAAATTTTGGCCGGCAGGTATTTTTGCCATATTTCGACAAACGATTCCGGGCTTTGGGGAACGCTGAAATGAGAAAACAGGAAATCGGGTTGCGAGGGGCGGCTGATCAGCTTCATTCCGGTTTCAACCAAGGTCTGGTTGCCTTTTTTTAAGTTGCAGGGTTTGCAGGCGACCACCACATTGGTCCAGTTGGTCCCGCCGCCACGGGATTTAGGGTGGACATGATCCACAGTGAGGGAACTACTGCCGGAGTGTCCACAATATTGGCAGGTGTAGTTGTCCCGTCTTAAAATGTTCTTTTTGCTGAAAGAAACCCCTCTTTTCCGATTCCGGCGGATCATTTTCAAAGTGCGAATGACCGCAGGCAGAGGGTAACTTATCGAAGGCGACCGAACGACATAGCCATTGCTTTCAAGGTTTTCAGCTCTACCGCTCAAAACCATGATGAGGCCGCGCTTAGCGGTGCAAAATTGCAGAGGTTCGTAGGAATAATTGAGAACCAGTATTTTGATCGATTCAAACATAGGCCCTTTCCATCCATAACCCAAATTAACAGAATGGTTTCAGGAGTTTACAATTTAGACGCTGAGGCTGTCAATATGAATCCTGTGACAAGAGGGATAAGGTATAAAACCAAAAGAAAGCGACACGGAAATCATCCGGCGTCCATGGAATCAGAGAATATTTCCGATTCCCAGGCGGCCTTCGGGATCCAAAGCGGCTTTAATGGTTCTCAACTCTTTCAGAACATCAGGGCCAACCATTTTGGCGAAATAGGCTTTTTTCAGTTTTCCCACCCCGTGTTCCGCGGAAACCGTGCCCTTCCACTCTAAAATTTGATCCACCAGACGGTCGTAGGTGGATTTTGCCCGCTCCAGTTCTTCAGGCCCTGGCAGGAGATTGATGTGCAGGTGATTGTCTCCCAGATGCCCGAACATGACAAATTCCAGTCCGCTCTCGGACAGTTCTCTGCGGTAAAAATGCATCATCTCCATGAAATGGGCATCGGCCACCGCCATATCGGTTCCGATTTTCACCCGTCCCAAGCGGCTGTTTTCTTCATTGATGAGCACCGGAATGTCGTGGCGGAAATCGTGGAATTTTTGCCGGTCTTTTTCATTTTGAGCAAACCAGGAGTCGTCCAGCGCCACATTATGTTTTTCCAGAAACTCGAACCAGGCTTCCAGGACGAAATCGTAGTTCTGTTTTTTTAAAACGTCCTGCTCAAAGAAAAGAGCGGACCGGGCGCCATCAGGAATGTTCGGATGGCCGGGTTTGAGTTTCTTGAGGGAGCGCGAGTCGAAGTATTCCAGAGCGCAGGGAGAAATGGAACACTCTTTCAGTGAGCGAATGGTTTCCACCAGTTCCCAGCAGGCCTCCTCGCTGTCGAAAAACAGGACGCCGCTGACGAACTCCTCAGGCCGGGGAAGGAGTTTCAAGCGAATCCGTGTGAACAGCCCTAAGGTACCGTCCGAGCCAATGAAAAGGTCCAGCCAGTCCATTCCGGGTTGGACGTAATACCCGGCGGCATTTTTAAATTGCGGGCTTCTATAATTCGTTTTTGGGAAGTGAATTTCAGTCCTATCTTCCAATACGAGGGGTTTGGAAATGGATTGGCCGCGCTTTAAGGTCACCGTTTTTCCATTCGCCAGAACGATGTCCGCCTCCAGCACATAATCGCGGGTCACGCCCAGTTTATAGCTTCTGGAACCTGACGCGTTGGTGGCCGTGGTTCCGCCGATGGAAGCCCAGGTTTCCGTAGGATTAGGCGGGTAAAAAAAAGCAGTGGATGCTAAATGGTCCTGCAGGTCTTTGAGAGTGACGGCCGGGCCGACATCAATCGCGGAATCTTCAATGTCTCCGATGATATTGAATTTCTCAAGCGATACGATGACTCCTTCCTTGGGAATCCGGGATGCCGTCAGGCCGGTTCCGGCGCCGGCAACGGTTACCGGACGGTCATCATTCTTAAGAAACCGGATCAGTTCCTCGGTGGTTTCCGGAATAATGACTTCGTCGGCACAGCCTCCGGAATAATTGGACGCGTCCTTCAAATAAGGAGCGATTGTCTGTGGGTCGTTTTTTCGAATCATAACTGTTCACTGAGGTCATGCCCGTGTGGATTCCATCAATCCATCCGCTTGTGGAGGGAGAAAACCCATATAACCGTTGTGGCGTTCGATGAGTTCCAGAACCGAATACACTTTTCCGTTGCGTTCTTCCGGTTTGGTAAAGATCTGCCTGAGATCCGTCCCCGCTTCACCGACAATGTCAGCGGCAAACTCAATATTATTTTTCTTCATCGACGCAATGGCGGAATCGATATTTTCCACAAGAATTGCAATGTGGTGAAATACCTGGTCGCCGTGCGCTTTCACCCAATCGGGGATGAGACTGCCTTTGCCGCGTTCTCCGGAAAAAGCCTGGTCGATGAATAAAGCCGGGTAACCGGGTTTCCGGTAAACCTTGGCCCACCAGGTGTCGAATTCCAGCACGCCGATGGACTCGTCATAACGGAAGCCCAGGTCGATGGCTTCCTCAGCCCTTTTATTGACATCGAGGGTCCTGAGGGTACAATGGTCGACCAGCGGCATGAGTCCGACGCCGGAATTTTTTAGCGTTTCCGCCAGGTGGCGTGCGGCGGCGTTTCCCGCAAGGAAGCTTTCAATATAATCTGAAAAAAACTGATCCGTGGCGGCGCTCATTTAATTAGGTTGCCCATCCTGTTTCTGGTTGTTACCATTCTTGGCGCCGGTTTTTTCATCTTCTTCCTGGCGCATTTTTTCATTTTGAATTTTTGGCTGGTTATGGATGAATTTGGCGTATTTGGGCAAGAGAATGACCATCACCACGGTGAAAATACTCACCAGAATTAAAATTGCCGTTTCCACGAATCCTCCTGATTGTTGTAAATTATAAATTTTTTCAATATTTTAGCATGTTCCACCGGCTGGTATTCAGCGAATATTCCAGTTTGTCTCATCGAGTCCCTATTAATACAAAGAATAATAACAACTTACCACCCGGAAACGCCCCCTCTTGAAATCAAAAATTGACATCTTTTTGAAGTGGTTCATCGTTGTGGACTTGATCGTCCTGATGATCAATTATCTGCATAACTACCTTGACGTTGCCTGGATTCCCGCATCGCCGGGAAGAAGACTGAACAACCCATTGGCCGCGCTGCTGATAGCGGTGTTTTTGCGGGGCTGGGTGAATGTGGATTTTCGAACCCGGTGGCTGGCTAAATTAAAAATCGTTCTCACTGAAACCCCTCAAAGAAATTATTTTTTTGCAGCGCTATTTCTCCTGATATTATTTTTTGAAGGGATGCATTTGATTTCTCCTCATAAAAGTTTGTGGGATTTAAATATCGAAAAAGGTTATGGAACTTATTTTTCGACCATTCAGCTTTTTGTGTTGGGGGTGAGCGTTTTAATCGTCTCCCAGGAAAAAAGCAAAGACCCTCAACCGGTTCCTAAAATTTGGGAATGGAACGGGTTCGCTTTCATTTTTTTATTTATATCGTTGGATGAATGCATTGGCCTGCATGACAAAATTGGCGTGGAGGTGGCGGGAACTCTCTCCAGGTGGCCGATTTTTAGCTCGGTTTTTGTGTGGCTGTGGATTTATGCTCCCCTGATCATCGGGGCGATTGTATTTTTTATCCGTTTTTTCCTGAGAATCAAAGGCGAGTACCGGACCGCCCGGAATTATTTTTATGCCGGGTTGTTTTCGTGGATCGTCGCCATTGCTCTCGAAGCGATCGCCAGGAAAAGCCTGTACCCCCGCAACCTGCTGATAGCGGCGGAAGAAGGTCTGGAAATGGCAGGGGCGACGCTGTTTCTCTTCGGTGTCGGGGTGTACCTTAAAAAGTTACAGGCGAGACCTAAATAAATAGGCGCATGGCCTCTCTCCTCACTCTTTTTGGCGAGGCGTCTTCAAGATTTTCAGCGCAAGCGTCTCGGCCTCCGGTAGTTTGTCTTGAGCTAAAAGCCGGTTTATTTCCTCATTGCATAAAATAGATTCAAAGAACTGTTTCCTTTCATCAGAGTTGGGAAGAAAACTTTTCGCCTTTTCCCGCAGGCGGTGCAGCAAATGGATTTTTAAAATATCATCTGGCTGAATCAGGTCGTTCAAAGCAGGTTCGATTTTTTTCCTTAACTGTTTGGCCATCAGCGGACTTTTTCCGCTCGTGGAAATGGCTATTTGAACGGTATCCTTCACATTCAACACCGAGGGATGATGAAAATCACTGACTTCCGGGTCATCGACGGCATAAGCGTAACAGCGCAGTTTTTTGGCGGACTCAACGATTTTCCGGTTTAAGGGTTTATCGTCGGTGGCCGCGATCACCAGAATCAGACGGTCGTGATCGCTGAGAAACTCCCCTCCCGAAACCATTTCCTTCCTTAACGAAAGCCGGCCCTCTTTTTCCCAGGCGCTGATTTCATCGGAAAAGTTTCCAGCCACCACCAGAATTTCGCAATCCTGAAGCAGCAGAGCGTCCACCTTTCGGGTGGCTTCCCGGCCTCCCCCGACAACCACAACCTGCCTGCCTTTAAGATTTAAATCTATGATCATATGCATGGGATATTTGGTGGAAATCCCTCAGATCGTATCATATTGGAACCTCATAATTTACGATTTCCGGAAACTTCCCCAAACTACGGGGAACGGCTTGACAGCCCCGAGGGACAAACGTATCCTGAACTACTGTAATGGATCAAAAATTCAAATTGATAATTCAATGGAAAACTTTTTAGATAAAAAGAAAAACGCCCTTGAGACGGCAGTCGTCGGCGATGTCACGCTCAAAATGAGCCTTCCCGACGAAACGCAACCCGAATGGATCGGCCAGAACGAGGTTTTGAAGCAGATTCTCGCCTGCTGGCTGGTGGTCGGGGAAAAAGACTTCCCGCTTTCTCCGCGCATTGTGGGTATGCCGGGAATCGGGAAAACCACCCTGGCGATGGTCGCGGCTCTGAAGCGTGAACAGCCGTTATACATTTTTCAGTGCACCAGCGACACCCGTCCGGAGGATCTTCTGGTGACTCCGGTTCTGGCGGAATCAGGAAAAATTTCCTACCACGCCTCGCCGCTGGTGAGCGCCATGATCACCGGAGGCATTTGTATTCTCGACGAAGGCAACCGCATGAACGAGAAAAGCTGGGCCTCGCTCGCGCCGCTTCTGGATCACCGCCGCTATGTGGAATCGATCATCGCCGGAATCCAGATTCACGCGCACCGGGAGTTCCGCGCCTGCGTCACCATGAACCGCGACGAATCGACGTTTGAGATTCCCGACTACATCTTGTCCCGTCTACAGCCGACGCTCCCCCTGACGATGCCCAATCACCAGGACGAAATGGCGATTCTGCAATACCACCTGCCGTTCGTGGAAGACGACCTTTTGAAGATGACGGTCGATTTTCTGCAGCAGGCGCATCAACTGGATCTGGACTTTTCCCCACGCGATGGCATCCATATTTTGCAATACGCCGTCAAGCGTTTGAGCCAGGATAAAGACCATCCCCTGGCCAAGGATGCGATCTGGAAAGAAGCGATCATCCGGGTTTTGGGCGAGGAGGCTCTGGATCTCGACGGACTGGCGTCCAAAAAGCGCCGGGCGCTGGGTTCCGATCAATTGCCGATGGGCCTTGGCGATTTCTTTTTCAATGAAGACAGCCCCCTGCACCCGGACAGCGACTAGCCAGCGTGACGCTGGACCAAATAGTAACGTTCGATGGGTTTCTTGCTGGCAGAACCCTGAATCATTGGGAAATCATTTGTTCGTCATTGCGAGCAAAGCGAAGGCGTAATATTTAACCTTAGCTCTCGTGCCCCGAAGGGGTAAATCCAGAAAATCTGGATCGCCGCGCCACTTTGTGGCTCGCGATGACGGATTATGGAAAAATCTTCCCACCCGTCTGGGTTTGTAAATGAATAACAAAAAAGACATCTTCACGATCAGCGATAAAATCCGCGTCCTGCCCGTCGTGCACGGAAGCGGCAATTACACGACGCAGGTGAGAGAAGCCATTCTGTCCACAGGCGGCGACTGCCTGGCGGTGGCTCTGCCGCCGGAATTCCAATCGACCGTGGAGCAGGGCCTCAATCGCCTTCCCGCCGTCACCGTCAGTTGTCTGGAAGAAGCCGATGGCACTCGAAGCTACGTTCCCGTCGATCCCAGCCAGCCGGTCATCATGGGGTTGCGGATCGCGCGCCAGGAAGGAATGGCCACCGCGTTCATCGACTGGAGCACCGCATCCTTCGAGCCCCGGCAGATGCATTTTCCCGACACCTTCGCCCTGCGCGGAATGTCCATGGAAAAATTCAACGCCGCCCTTTTGCTTTCCCTGAAACGCCCGGAACCGGACAGTCAGCACGAAAAACGCGCCCGCTGGATGGGCTACCAGCTCCACCGTCTGGAGATGGACTATTCCCGGATCATCTTCATCTGCTCGGTTCTCGACTGGCCGTGGGTCAAGGAAGCCTATGACGAACGGCTCGAATACTCTCAACCCGAGATTGTCGATAGCTACCCACACCTTTACGGAGTGGATAAAAACACGCTACTGTTCGCGTTGACCGAATTCCCTTACATCACCTACCTCTATGAAAAAAGACGGCAGGAATTGCGCTCCGACAAAAATGTACCGATCGACGGAGTGAAAGAGATCATTCTTAAGGCCCGCGAGCTTTTCTTGCAAAAGAAAAAGGTGCGCTACCACAACTTGACCACCCAGTCGTTTCAGGCGTATTTGCAATACGTGCGCAATTTGACCCTGATGGAATCGCGCTTGATGCCCGACCTGTACACCATGGTCACGGCGGCCAAGCAGATCGGCGGCGATCTGTTTGCCGTTTCGGTTCTGGACGCAGCGCGGGAATATCCCTTCAAAGAGGATGAGTCCCTCGATACTCTGGCGCTCGGAATCGATCAGGCGGTGTTCGATGAGGATCAAAAAACGCCGGTGCGCATGAAGAACCGCCTGTCGGAAGTGATGTACGAATGGCGGACTCTCAATCTCAAACCGGAACCGGACATCAAAAAGCAGGAGAGCTGGAAATACCGCTGGAACCCGTACGGCCAGTGTTCCTGGCCGCCGGAAGATGAAAAAATCGAAAGCCTCAACACCCATGTCCGCGAACAGTCGAAACTGTTACTGAGCAACGACCTGGCCCGAACGGAGAAATTCACCTCATCCGTAAAAGACGGCATCGACATCCGCGACACCTTGCGAAACTGGCACACGGGAGACATCTACGTTAAGGAAATTCCCCCATCGCGCGGGCAGGTGGAAATCGTCGTCTTTCTGTTCGATCCCGAACCCGATCCCATGCAGTACAGCTGGCGGCAGACCTGGTACGCCGAGCACGACGACGAATCCACCCTGTGTTTTTTCGCCACCGAATACATGAACAACCTGGTCGGCCCTGGAATCGGCGAGTCCAACTACGGCGGTTGTATGATGATCTATCCCCCGCGCCCCATTCCCAATATCTGGGAAGACAAAAATATCAATCTGGCCGACACACTGGAGGAAAAATTACTGGAAGCGGCGTTTTATCATTCCCGGGAAAAGCACGTCACCGTCGTGGCCCCCTGCCCTCCCCGGCCCAGCTGGCGGCGGCTGGCGCGCCAGTATCATAAAAACCTGATCCACATTCCCATGAAACGGTTTTCCAACCAGACCCTGGAACGCGTCCGGCGCTTTCACGTGCTGAACGGCAAGGAAATCCGCTCTTTCGCACAACGCTTCATTCAGGATATTTAGTCTCAAAGTTTCCATGTAAAATGTTACAATTTGGGCGAATTGAGATAAACAATTTGGGTTGAAACAAAGAATTTAAAAGGCAATACCAACCGGAGTTGGGTGGTTTGCATTAGAAGACACAAAGGATCCAATGAATGAATGATGCAATGTGGGCGATGGCCGGGGTGTTTGTAGGAGGATTACTTTCAGGAGTAATAAACTATTACCTTCAAAAAAACCAGTTCAAGCACAATAAAGAAATGTTCTTACTACAAAATAAAAGCGAGGGGGTAGTTAAAGACCTACTTGAGGAAAAACTCCATCACTGTAAATTCATAGACAGAACATTTGAACAGTTAAAAAAAAATATTGGTGGTTACACAGATGACGAGATAAGACGGTTTCTTCATGAAATTAAAGCAAAAAAGGTTTCACGCAAAGATGGAACCGAAATGTGGTATTTGGTTTCCAGAGAAATGGACAGGAACAAGATCACATAAAGAAATATACAACCCCCAGTGTGCAATGGATTCTCTAAGTGTTTTCCAATAATGTCCCAAAATTTCAATCCTTAAACGTTTAAATTTTGGCGCGTTCCGCCAATAACCCGGCATTTCCTTCCCCATTTCTTACCCTCCGATACCAGCAATAATCGTCAAACCTCTTTTAAATTAAAGCTTATGTCCCATCCGCCAAAGAAATCAGCCTTTGGCACGGGTAATGCATGATTTATCAATAGTTTGTATAAATTAACAAAAATTTTAAGTATTTCCCATTCAAACTCAATCGAGGTGATGAAATGAACTCAATACGAAGAAATTTCATTTTTACCCTGAGTCTGACGGCATTATTTGTTTTTGTATTGCCCAACGCCATTGTGGCCGCGGAAAAGGAAATCACTCATGCGCTCAAGAGAACGATCAAACAGGTCGTCGAAATCGTCTATGACGATGATTTGAAACGGAACCCGGATACTCGTCGAGTGCTCCTTCAAAGAGCCATCAACCAACAGTTTAACTTTAATCAAATGGGCGCTCGCGCCCTGGCGGAAAACTGGAATGCCAGAAGCGCCAAAGAACGACGGGCGTTCATCCTGCGGTTCAGGAACCTTCTGGAGCGATCCTATGTTCAGAGAATAGAATCGTATGAAGGCGGCAAAATCCGTTTCACCGACGAAGTGGTTAAGGGAAAATACGCGATCGTTAAAACCAGGATCGAGATGAAACGAAAATCCATCGATTTCGATTACAAAATGATTCGGGAAAACGGCCAATGGAAGGTGTATGACATTCTGGACCAGGGAGTCAGCATCATTCGCAATTACCGCCATCAGCTGGCTAGCACACTAAAGAATGAATCCTTCAGCGACCTATTGAAAAAAATGGATAAGTCGAAGGAGGGAGGGCATTCCGTTCAGGTGGCCTGGAGAACCGGTTCCTATTGAATTGAGCATTCCTGCATCCGACGGTTCCATGTCTTGAACGGCAGGAAAATCCCGCATTTCGTTCAGGGCATGGAAACGTCGGTTATGCTGTAGAATAGGCTTGCATGAAAATATCTGATGTCGAATGTTCAACAACATTATGAAACTCTTCTCGCCGATCATTACACTTGGATGTTCGGCATGCCTTTCAAGGACAAGGTCGCCGAACAAGCGGAATTACTGAGCGAGGCCGGGATAAAAGTTCCCGGAGTGGCGGTCGATCTCGGTTGCGGCTCCGGGTTTCAGAGCGTTGCATTAGCAAAAATGGGCGCTGATAAAGTCTATGCCATCGACACCAGCGAAAAACTTCTGAGCGAACTCAACGGCCACTCCAACGGTCCAGCGATTAAGACGATTTGCGGCAATCTTTTGGACTTCCCGTCATTGGTGCCCGAAAAACCCGACACGATCGTATGCATGGGAGACACCCTGACGCATCTTCCCACCTGTGAGGCGGTTTCCGAATTGTTCCGGCGCGTTTCGAGCGTCCTTTCGAACTGCGGGCGTTTCGTGCTCAGTTACCGCGATCTAACAAACTCACCATCCGGACTGGACAGGTTTATTTTGCTCAACAGTTCACGCGATAAAATCATGAGCTGTTTTCTGGAACGGTTTGATGACGTCGTCAGAGTTCACGATCTCATATATATTCGCGGGGAAGGCGAATGGAAACTCCTGAAGAGCGCTTATCCGAAGCTCATTCTGCCATTGAATGAAATCAAGCAGGAGTTGAACGATCGAGGATTGAAGCTCTATTTTGAAAAAAATCAACGTGGAATGAACATCCTCGCCCTGCAACGTGAATGACCGGTTGGACCCGCCTTGTATTGGATTGCCAATAGGTAATTTCAGTGCCAATTGATAAGGAAATCTGTCACCTCCACCGATGCTTGATTCAGGATATTCAACCCCGCCTTTCTAATTCATGAAACTCGATTAAGAATCCTGATAGCTTGCATAAAAACAAATGTGGGTTATGGGACGAACACTTTTAGCATCATACAAAATATGAAGGAAAATTTTATCTTTGATCTACTAAGAAAGCATAGTTGCCTCTATATCCCCTAATTCCATAAAAAGTTATCTTTCATGAATATTTCCATTAATCCGGCCGGTCCAGCCCAAGTGCCGTTGTTGGAATGATTGAAAGTTACCTATTAAAAAACAAAAGAGGCGAGCAATGGCGAAAATCAATAAAATGTGTTTTGATAAAATTCTTCCTCAAGAACTGGTTCGACCGCAACGCATGATGAGAATGGCCAACGGCCGTTTGCGTGCCATTGCTCCTAAAGGCAAAGAATGGGTTAACGGCTCCACGCTCAGAATACGTTTCCTGAATGGCAATGCCGATCAAATAAAGATGGTTAAGGATATTGCTCCGGAATGGACCCGACATGCCAACCTGAAATTTGAATTCAGCGATGATCCACAGGCGGAAATCCGAGTGACGTTCAATGAGAATGACGGCGCATGGTCTTACGTGGGAACCGACAACCTGGGAATTCCAACCCATGCCGCCACGCTCAACCTGGGTTGGCAGGACCAGGGAGTCATTCTTCACGAGTTTGGCCATATGATTGGTCTAAGCCATGAACATCAGAGTCCTCTTGGTGGTATCGAATGGAATGAAGATGTCGTCATAAAAGACCTTTCGGGGCCACCGAATTTCTGGAACGAGACTCAGATCAGGCACAATGTGCTGAACAAATATAGCGTGGATCAAATCAATGGCACTGAATTCGACGAGGAGTCGATCATGCTGTATGCATTCCCCAATGAATGGACCATTGGCGACTTGGAGACTCACGAAAATGAAAAGCTTTCGGCCCTTGACAAACAATTTATTAAAAGCGCCTCCATGTATCCTCCGATTGATGTTCCTAAACCGGTTGTCGAACTTCCGGTTGCGGAGTCAGTGAGAGGGGAAATCAGTCAGGCAGGAGAAGAGGACTTATATCAATTTGTTGTCCGCAAGCCAGGAGTCCATACCATTCAAACCATGGGATCCATCGATGTGGTGATGAAACTTTTCGGTCCGGATAGTGAAACACGGCTTGTTGCGGAGGATGACGATGATGGCAGTGGGCGCAATTCCCTCATCACTGCAGACCTTGAGCGAGGGACCTATTTTGCACAGGTTCGCCATTACAACGAAAGCCGGACGGGAAATTATCATATCCTGTGCACCGCTGAACCGGGAGCATAGGATGGATATTAAAATTGAATTGTATTCGGATGCTTTAACCGGGTTTTCAATTGAGTTTTCCCAAGGCTGTCGGGATTGCGTCATAGAGAATCTTCTTGTCCGTGACAGATGAACACATCAATTTTCGAAATTTGATTCGAATTTCCCTAAAGCGGTTTTTCAACAGGCGCATCCGTTGCTGTATTTCAATATTCGCAAGCAGGAGGGATTGAATGTCGACTATAAAATCAGTTCAAAGAAAGCTCTGGGCAAAAGCTCAATACCGCGCCTCGGATATGGGGTTTGCCCCAGATTGTAGAGATCTTGTCGAAGGCACTATGGAAGATGCCGCGCGCCGCCTGAGTGACGATGGGTTTTTATCGGATCAGGACCAGGTGGCGATCGCTGAAGCAAATATAGAACGGTTCATTTCCGAGATGATGCTCGAAGCGCGGCGTCTTGGTTACAATGAGCTGCATGAAGACACTTTCGCTGCCGCCAAAAGTAAACTGTGTCCCCTTTGGCCAATCTGCTAGAGGTCCAAATCAATGCAAGATCAGGTTTCTAAAAAAATGCAAGAGCAGAGGAAACTGGCTTTTGATTTCGCCCGGGACACCACCAAACAATTAATTACCCTATCGACAGTCATCATTGCCTTTACAGTGACTTTTTCAAAAGACTTCCTGGGAACACCGGACGATTTTGGTCGCTCTTTGGTCGTGGTTTCTTGGATAAGTTTCCTGGTTTCTGTTATATTCGGGGTGTGGACATTACTGGCGCTGACAGGAACACTTGAACCGGAAGGTGAAGGAAACGAGGCATCGATCCGCGGTAAGAATGTGACTTTACCGTCCCTTCTCCAGATCATTTGTTTTCTCGTCGGGCTTGGTTTTACAGTATGGTTTGGCGTGAGAACCGCATAGAAAACCTTACCTTGAAAGTTTCCTTTAATCCAAAACTTTGACCAGGGAATCTTAATGGCATCCACCGCCAGGAAGCCGGCCTCTCGAAAAAAACGGACAAAAACCCCGGCAAAGCGAGCCTCAAGTTCAAAGAGCGTCTCCCGGCTGGTGATCCTCGTCGCGACCCGCAAGGGAGCGTGGCTGTATCATGGCGACGCTAAAAGAAAAACCTGGCGGGTGGACGGACCGCACTTTCTGGGGCATATCATCAATCATCTCGTCCTCGATCCGCGCGATGGCAGGACGCTTCTGGCGGCGGCATCGACAGGTCACCTCGGCCCGACCCTCTTTCGCTCAACGAATCTCGGACGCACCTGGAAAGAATCCGAAAAGCCCCCGGCATTCGCCAAAGCGCTGAACGGCCATTCAGGCCGCGCCGTCAATCACACCTTCTGGCTCACCCCGGGCCACGCAAGCGAACCAGGCATTTGGTATGCGGGGACCTCTCCGCAGGGACTGTTTCGTTCTGAGGATGGCGGCATCACCTGGGCGCCTTTTTCTTCGATTAACGACGATCCGCAATACAGAGAATGGATGGGCAGTGAACAGGACGGCACTCCGGATGGACCGAAACTGCACTCCATACTGGTTGACCCACGCGACCCCGCTCACCTGTATTTTGCCATGTCGGGCGGCGGCGTGCACGAATCGGTCGACGGCGGCGCAACCTGGAAGCCTTTGGTCAAGGGGATGGAAGTGGTTGCGGGGTTCGATCCGGACGATATCGGTTTTCACGATCCACATTGTGTCCGCTTGTGTCCCAGCGAACCGGACCGATTATATCAGCAGAATCATTGCGGCATTTACCGGATCGACCGACCGTCGGACACCTGGGTGCGGATCGGAAAAAAGATGCCCAAGCGCGTCGGCGACGTTGGTTTTCCGATGGTCGTGCACCCGCGCGATGCAAAAACCGTTTGGGTGTTCCCGATGGACGGCGGGACCGTCTGGCCGCGAACCAGCCCGAATGGACTGGCCTGTGTCTATGTCACCCGCAATGGCGGAAAAACCTGGAAGCGGCTCGAATCTGGTCTCCCTGAAGACCAGGCCTGGTGGACGGTGAAACGCCAGGCGATGACCGCAGATGCGCAGGAGAATATCGGATTATATTTTGGAACCACGAGTGGCGAGTTGTGGATGAGCCGCAATGAAGGCGACCGCTGGTCCTGCATCGCGCGTCATCTTCCCGAAATCTATTCCGTGGAAACCGCGGAAATTCGCTGAGACTTTGTCCCGACGGTCGAAAGATTTGCTCTATCGAGGTCGTTTCAATGAAAGTGCTGATTCCTACCCCGCTGTATTCTTATACGGCCAAACAGGAGGTCGAAGCGGTCGGCACGACCCTGGCTGAACTTCTCGCCGACCTCGACCGTCAGTTCCCCGGACTGCGATTCCGCGTGGTGGACGAACAGGACCGGATCAGAAAACACATGCGGTTCTTCGTCAACGGCCAGCAGACTTTCGATCTGACACACGCCCTTCACCCTGAAGATGCAGTGCAGATTGTTCAGGCGTTGAGCGGCGGATGAGACCCTGCCAATCAGTCCCATGAGGCATTCCCGATTTCCCTGTGGATCTGCAAAATGTATGAAAATGTTTACATAACCGCTCTAAAAGTACAATATCCCTTAAATTAAGACCCTTCCAAAAGTTTAGGTTCACACCATAAAACTTGAAATTCCGGGCTTTATTTTGCCTCTCATAAACTCGTACTTTTGGCATGAGGGGTGCATTGCAATTCATCACTCCACAAAAATTTAAGTCTATTCTGCAATGGTTTTCCTTAAAATTTTAATGAGGTGATGGTATGAAAAGTGAGCGAAGCATATTAAATTTGATTCTGGCTACTGTGGCCCTTTTTGTGTTTTCAGCCCCGCAAGCGATCATGGCTGGTGAAACTCAGGTCACCAAAGATTTGAAACAAACGATCGATCAGGTCATTGAGATTGTCAATGACGAGAAGCTGAAACAGGATCCGAAAGCCCGGCGGGAACTTCTTCGCGACACCATTAACGAACGTTTCAATTACAATCAAATGGCCGTTCGGGCGCTTGCTGAAAACTGGAACCCCAGAACCCCCGAAGAGAGGAAAGAGTTCACCGAAATGTTCCAGAAGCTTTTGGAACGTTCTTACGCTAAAAAAATTGAAACCTTTGGCAGTGGAAAAGTGGACTACAAAGATGAAGTGATTAAAGGCAAGTACGCGATGGTGAAGACCACCGTGGAACAACGAGGGAAATCCGTCAGCCTGGATTATAAATTGATTCAGGAAAATGGCGAGTGGAAAGTCTATGACTTTGTGGTCAAGGGAGTCAGTGTGATCCGTAATTACCGCAACCAGTTTTCGAAAACGCTCAAAAATCAATCCTTCAGCGAACTAATGAAGAAAATGGAAGCCACTGAGGAAGAAAACACCATTTAAACTGAGGTTTGTGAGGGAGTTTGGCTGTAAGATGGGGAAAGATCTGGATCAGTTCAGGGTGTCTGGCGAACCGCGGCCGCCAAAGGAAAACAGGTGGTTGGCGTTCATTTGCGCAACCGCCAGAGATTCCTGAACCGGGTCGGAAAAGGAGCGGTCAAACTCGTGCAGATATTTGATCACCGAAATCATCCAGTCAGCGTCACGTGGGGCCTGGATGACCGCAATATTCTGATCCTCATACTCTTTACAGATTTTATCCGCTGCCTTGCCGACCGCAGGCAGCGTTTTTTTCTTTTGAATGGTCAGGGGCCTCACCGGGTCGACCTGAACGACTTCCAGCCCTTGATACTCTTCAGGAACGTCCTCCGTAATGAATTCTTCAATGGGAACCCCGTTTAAATCCATCCATCCCGGTTTCGCAAGGGAGGCCACATAAAGCGGCGCGCGTTGAATGGTGGCATGCTCGGCGTAGCCTTCGCGGAGGATGGTTTTATCTTTACCCGCCTTGCCAAAGACCACGAAGTCCCAGCGTCCGTAGGTCATGCTCTTTTGCCGCTGAATGATGACCGTTTCCTCAACGGCCTTTTCAATAGCCTCGAATGCTTTTTTGTCTTTTGCTTTCAATTTGATTTGCGGCATGTTCCCTCCTTCCAGAAGCAGGTTCCTTAATTAATTATAATATAAATTGTTAACGATATTGCGAAACCTTTTGTCAGAATAATTAAATTTAACCCGGACGCTAATTTTGTTATACTCTCAGCTCCTTTAAGGGTGCAGATCATACAGGAAGAATCCATTCACTGTTCCCACCGAACCTTCCTTCCCATTGCATGGAGAATAACAAAAAAGTAAGCAAAGCGGCGGGAGCTGTCAGCGGCATGACCCTCCTTTCCAGGGTATTTGGAATGGTGCGGGATCTCGTGGTCGCCATGCAGTTTGGCTCATCCGCCGCCGCGGATGCCTTTTTTGTCGCTTTTCGCATTCCCAATATGCAGAGGAAGATTCTCGGCGAAGGCGCGGTCAGCGCGGCTTTTATCCCGGTATTCACCGATCTTTTGAAAACCAGGGGGAAGAACGCCGCCTGGGAAATGACCGCCAACCTGCTGAACATTCTTTTCGTCATTCTGGTGACCGTTACCCTGGCGATGGTTGTTTTCAGTCCGGCAGTCGTTACCGTATTTGCGCCCGGCTTTTTAGATGACCCGGAAAAATTTGATCTGACGGTGAAACTGACCCGTTGGATGGCCCCCTATCTGATCTTTATCGGCGTGGCGGCATTTTGTATGGGCATTTTGAACACCTTCCAGGTTTTTGCCCTTCCTGCCGCCGCGCCGGTCCTGCTCAATATCAGCATGATTCTCGGGGTGCTTTTCGTTTCGCCGTTGATGGAAGAGCCGATCCTGGGCCTGGCTGTAGGGGTTCTGGTTGGCGGCGTTTTACAGTTTCTAGTGCAACTCCCTGCAACCTTCCGCAAGGGATTGAGATTAGTCAAAACATTCAAGCCACGGCACCCCGAGATCGTCAGGATCGGCAAATTGATGGTCCCGGTCATGTTCGGACTGGCCGTTTACGAATTCAATATGCTGGTCGATACCCTCCTCGCGTCACTGCTTCCGGGAGGCTCCATATCGTATTTATACTACGGCAACCGGCTGGTGCAACTGCCGCTGGGAGTGTTCGGGGTGGCGCTGGGAGTGGCCATCCTGCCCATGTTGTCCCAGCAGGCCGCAAATAAAGATTTTTCGGAACTGAAAAAAACCCTCTCTTTCGGAATTCGATTTATTTTATTCATTACGGTTCCCGCCACGGTAGGGCTGATCGTTTTGAAGTTTCCCATCATCAACGTGCTCTGGGAGCGCGGAGAGTTTTTGCGGGCCTCGACCGACGGGACAGCCATCGCGCTGTTGTATTACTCGCTGGGGCTCTGCGCTTTTTGCGGAATCAAGGTGGTCGTGCCGGCTTTTTACTCGCTCCAGGACACAAAAACCCCGGCAAGAATAGGTGTCTATTCGATGCTTCTCAATGTCGTGTTGAACGTCGTTTTGATGGGACCCCTGCAACATGGAGGTCTGGCTCTTGCCACCTCAATTTCGGCTTTTTTTAATGTTTTACTGCTGATCTATTTTTTGAAAAAACGCCTGGGGTTGATCGGTGGACGCCTGATACTCACGACCACCATCAAATTAGCCCTGTCCTCCACCCTGATGGGGATTCTCATTTATTATTGCGACCAGGCCTTTTTTGATCCCTTGGCGCCGATCGGAGAGCGGGTTTTAGTATTGACGGGTTGCATTTTTACCGGGGTATTCAGCTTTGGAGTTTTATCCTATCTCCTGAAAAATGAAGAATTGACCTTTCTCCTGGAGCTGTTCCGAAACCGTTTGCGAAAAGCCTGAGGCTACGCTGCCCCTTGTTTTCATCTGTTCTTCCTCTATAATGTCCGCCCAACCATTGTCTGAAAGGAAACGTGTCGAATGATTGCCTGTCTGGATCTTGAAGGGGTCCTGGTGCCCGAAGTGTGGATCGCCTTTGCGAAAAAAACCGGGATCGAAAAACTCCGCCTCACCACGCGGGAC
The DNA here is from genome assembly GCA_021604505.1 of Nitrospinaceae bacterium. Classification (NCBI taxonomy): domain Bacteria; kingdom Pseudomonadati; phylum Nitrospinota; class Nitrospinia; order Nitrospinales; family Nitrospinaceae; species Nitrospinaceae bacterium. The sequence continues at coordinate 1,407,918 of BQJC01000001.1, forward strand.
ATCCCGGATTATAACGAGTTGATGCGTGGCCGGCTGAAAATCCTCGAGGAGAATAACCTGAAACTGACGGACATTGAAGACGTGATCCGCGGCATTGCTCCCCTGCCGGGAGCGTATGAGTTTTTGCAATGGCTTCAGTCGGAATTTCAGGTGATCATTTTATCGGACACATTTTATGAATTTGCCGGGCCTTTGATGGCGCAACTGGGAAACCCCACGTTGTTTTGCCACAGTCTCCTTGTGGATGGTGAAGGAAGAATCACTGACTACCGATTGCGGATCACCGATGGCAAGACCAAGGCGGTCCGGGCGCTGAAGAATCTAAACTTTCAGGTGATTGCCGCCGGGGATTCCTACAACGACACGGGAATGTTGCAAGAAGCCAATGCCGGGATTCTATATTGTCCGCCGGATAACGTGATCGAGGAATTTCCGCAATTCAAAGTGACACAAAATTACGGGGAATTTAAAGAGGCATTGCTCGCCACGCGTGAGGCTTTGCTGACAACCACGGCACCCTAGCCGTCATTTTATTTCTGTGTCCAGATCATCCTTGATGATCCATCCGACTTTCCCGCCACCGGTTATTTTCCACCAGTCCTCGTTGCCTTCGAGAATGGTGACCTTGGCTCCCTTTTTCAGAACCGTCAGGGTTTTCCCGTCATTGGATGGTTTCTCCCGCACTTTCGACTGATCGGCTTTGATGTGGTGGCTTGTCGTGAAATCCACCGCGTGTGGTTTTGCGACTTTCTTCCCGGATTTCGATTTCATGACAGGGCCCTCCTCCACCGGGGCTTCTTCCCGGCTGTCCCACAATTGCAGATCCAGCTTAAAGATAGCGAGGGCGGAGAATAAAGCGACGATCAGAAAAATTCTAAAAAAAGTCTGGCCAAATCCAATACCCTCATCCGGTTCTTCCTCGGGAATATTGGGCGGGCCGCAATGCGGACAAAACGCGGCCCCTGCAGGAATCGGTTCCCGGCAGTGAGAACAATATTCCTGCCCCCCTCTTTTTTTGGCGTTTCCAATCAAAGAATCTTTCATTGCCAGTTTTCCCTCTTAATCCAGTTGATAGACGGCTTGATACTTATTTTTGAGATAATCGATAAAAATGTCAGGGTTGAGGGGTTCTCCGGTGACTTGCAGGACCAGTTCCTGAGGGGTGTATAGCCTGCCCTGACGGTGGATTTTTTCGTTCAGCCAGTTTTTAATGGGGGAAAAATCCCCCTTCTCGATATGTTTCTCCGTTTCCGGGACTTCGCGGACCAGAGTTCCATAAAACTGACAGGCATACATGGCGCCCAACGTGTATGAAGGGAAATAACCAAAAGACCCACTGCTCCAGTGCACATCCTGAAGGACTCCCAGCGTATCCGTAGGAGGTTTGACGCCCAGGTAGTTTAACATTTTATCGTTCCAGATTTCCGGCAAATCATCCACGGTCATTGAGCCGTCGAACAAACCCTTTTCAATTTCAAATCTCAGGATCACGTGCAGGGGATAAGTCAACTCGTCGGCTTCCACGCGGATGAACGAAGGCTGGCAGGTGTTGATGGCTTTATACAGCGCATCAGCAGGCACTCCGTTGAGATTGTCCGGAAACGTAGCGCGAAACGTATCGAGGTAGCGGGTACAAAATGCCAGGCTCTGCGCGATCATTCGCTCCCAGAAAAGCGATTGCGATTCATGAATCCCCATCGTCAACGGTTCAGAAACCGGCAGGTCGCGGCCCTCCGCCATGCGGCCCTGCTCGTAAAGCCCGTGCCCCGTCTCGTGAATGACCGCATACAACGATTCGATAAAATCGCTGTCCTTGTAACGGGTGGTGATGCGAACGTCCGTCGGGTGTCCTCCTCCGCAGAACGGATGGACGGAAACATCCATGCGTCCCTGATCAAAAGCGAACCCCATGTCCGTGCTGATCTTTCTGCCCAGCGCTTCCTGCTTGTCCACCGGAAACGTGCCCTGTAAAAAAGAAGTGTCCGGCTGCGGTTTGTCCTGAATAGCCTGAATCAGCGGGATCAGTTCCGCCTTCAATCGTTCAAAGATAGGAGCGATCTCCGCCATCGTGGTCCCGCGCTCAAAATCGTCGATGTTCGCGTCGTAAGGCGCAAGGTCGGGAAAGACACACTTGGCCCACTGTTTTTTTAAGTCCAGAAAGCGCTTGAGGACCGGCGCGAAATCGGAAAACCGGTTGTCCTTGCGGGCATTGGCCCAGACGAGGTGGCCCCTTGAACTCAGCTCGGCCATTTCCTGGACCAACTTCTTTGGGACTTTGGTCTCCATGTCGTAGTCCCGCTGAGCTTCACGGATGTTGCACCACTCATGGGCGTTGAAAGCCGAAGGATCTTCTTTTTGCAGTTTGTCCAGACATTCGCCCAGCCTGGGGTCCGTGTCTCTTTCATGAATCACCCCGGCCAGGGCGGAGATCTGTTTCGCGCGCGCCTCCCCCGCACCGGAGGGCATGATCACCTCCTGATCCCAATGCAAAGTGCTCATCACTCCTTCGAGGCGGGAGATTTCCTCCAACTTTTCGACTAAATCTTCGTATGCGCTATTTACAACCGTTGTCATGATGTTCTCGAATTTATTGGGTTAATCCCTGATCGGGGAAGGATCACTTCAGTGATGAAACCTTAAATTTACCACAACACCCACAGGGTGACGACACAAAGATCGCAAAGAAAACAATAGGGCTGAAAAAGGATCGATAGGATTAATAGGATGAACCAAATTAATCCTTCTCCCCTTCAAGGGGAGAGGGCTGGTGAGGGGTGGTAGCTCCTCCCTTCTTTGAAGCACCCCTTCTTTTAAGGTTGCGCCATTTTCAAAGGCTCGCGATAGGGTTATGGAAGTCCTCCTGCGATGGGGGGGGAGGAAAGGGCGAATCCACATGACACAGGCAAAAAAACTGATATAATCCGGTCCATTCTGTTAATCCTGTCTAATAAAAATTATTGAGTTAGAACTATGGAAAATGAAACGGTGAAGACCATCGAGGGTCGGTTGGAGATTCTCTACAAGGGTGTGATCAGTGAAGAGAACTCGGTGCAGTACTATGAAAGCCTCATCGAAAAAACTTTCGGCGACGCGGAGGAAGACATCGGCAAGCGGCGTATGTATGAAGATCTCAAGCAGGAAGAAGTGAAGCACGTCGAAAAATTCCGTTCCCTCATTAAGCACTGGGAAGAAAAATTGGATGAATTGAAAAAATGACCTCCCTCTGCGGTCTCAGCGTTCACTACGGTTAAATTAAATCCCCCCGACCCCCTTTATGAAAGGGGGAGAAGATCACAAGACTATAAACCCCGTATTTTCATAGGTTTTTGCCTTCGCTTAATCATTGACAAGATTGCCCCCATGAAATAGAATTGATAACAATTCTCATTTTTATTTTAATGCGAAAGGCCTGCGAAGCCCATTGGAATCAAAGCCCGTTTTAACCACTTGATTAACCATACATTTCTCTAACTATCCATAAATACACCCATGAGAAAAAATCCCCGCCCCACCCTGCTGTTGAACGTTTTGATGATCGCCTTGTGTTTTTCCCCGATTCATGCGCAAGCGGCCACGGAATCCCTGGAAAGCACGATCAAAAAGATCATCATGATGATGAACATCGTCGGTGTCGAGTATGAAGCCGGCATCGTCGATGGAAAAATCGTCAACGCCGCCGAATATGAAGAGAGCAAGGTTTTTCTGCAACAGTCGGAGAACCGTTTTAAACGGCTTCCCGCTCCCAAGGCAGGTGCCGAGGCAACGGCCCCTCTCCTTGCAAATTTTACCGATCTGGCGGAAAAGATTCAGTCCAAGGTGGATGCCGCGGAAGTCTATGCACTGGTCAATACGATCAATGCGGGCATCAAAAAGGCTTATGACATTAAAATCAGCCAGACGCCAGCCAACCCCGTGTCTCTCGCTAACGGCAAAACGATTTTCGAAAACAAATGCGCGGTGTGCCACGGACTGACGGGCAAAGGCGACGGCCCCATCGCCGCGCAGTTGGACCCGGCTCCTGCCGTTCTCGCCGACCCTCAGCTCACCGGCGACGATCACACGGTGGCTTTCGACAATTTCCAGGTCATTAACGTGGGCATCGCCAACACCGCCATGGTCGGCTGGGCGGATTTTCTGTCGGAGCAGGATTTATGGGATGTCACTTACTATGTCCGTTCCTTTTCCAATGAAAACGTGAAGTTGCCATTAATCACGGCGGGCCTCGCCGGCGCGGATGGTGTGAACGAAGGGGACGGTTCCAAACAAGCGGCTGCCGCTGTGGCCGAATCCCGCAATTTGCTGGACACCAGCCTTGAGATTTTTAAAAAGGGCGATATCCAGACGGCGGCGGACACGGCTTTCGACGCCTACCTCGCCTACGAGGGGATCGAAGCGGGACTGATCAGCAAAAAGAAGGAACTGGGTCTCCGGCTTGAATCGGCTTTCAGCCGTTATCAGGGAGAAATCAAACGCCAGGCCGCGCTACCGCACGTTGAAAAAATTCACGCGACCCTGCACACCGATCTTTCCGAGGCACTGGAAATCCTTCAGAAAAAAGTCAGCTTCACCGGGCTGTTCATCCAATCGTTTTCCATCATCGTCCGTGAAGGATTCGAAGCGATCCTGATCATTGCCGCGTTGATTGCTTTTCTGGTCAAGTCGCGCAATCAGGATAAATTGAAATCCATTTACACCGGCGTGATTCTTGGAATCGTCGGAAGTTTTTTGACCGCCTATGTTGTCCACGAAGTTCTGCATCTCAGCGTGTCCAGCCAGGAATTGCTGGAGGGCTGGATCATGCTGGTCGCCGTGGTGGTACTGTTCTGGGTCAGTTACTGGCTGGTATCCAAAATTGAAGCCGAGAAATGGCAGTCATACATCACCAAAAAAATGAAAACCGCGGTCTCCACCGGAAGCGCCTTTGCTTTGGGCGGCGTGGCCTTTTTGTCCGTTTACCGGGAAGGATTTGAAACCGTCCTGTTCTACAAAGCGCTTTACTTGTATGCCGGAGAAGGGACCGCAGGCATTATCCCCGGATTCCTTGTCGGGTGCGCCGTTTTGGGCGTTGTATATTATCTGATCAATAAGGTGGGGCTGAAGGTTCCGATCAAGTGGTTTTTTGCTTTCACCAGTGTTTTTCTTTACTTCATGGCATTCACATTTATGGGAAAAGGTCTGCACGAGTTGCAGATGGGGCAGTCGCTGAGCATGACGCAGGCTGACTTTGCGCCGCATATTTCATGGCTGGGAATGTACCCCACGTGGGAAACCTTCATCGGGCAGATGGTTCTGGTTCTGGCTTATGTGGCCGCACTGGTATACACCTTCGGGATCAAACCGGAAGTGGAAACCGAACAGCTCAAAAAGGAAACTTCTCATATTCAAAAAGACATCACCGTGGTGCACGATCTGGTGGAACATATCTCGCATCACGCCAAGCGCTGTGAAATTTTCCTGAAAGACACCAAGGATCAGGATTTGAAGGAACTTTCCGGGCATCTCAAGGAAATCGACGAGAAAATCCACGAGCTTTTTGACCATGTTTCATTTGTGGAAAACCGGCTTCACGATGAATTTGAAAAGCTGGGTCAACGAGCCATGCCCGCGGAAGGCAAGAAAGGGCTGTCTTGAAAATTCGGTTTTTTAAAAATACCCGCAATTTTCACAAATGGATCGGGTTGGTTTGCGCCGTGTTTTTTATCATCCTTTCCCTCTCCGGCTTCATCCTCATGCATTACGAGGGCTTGGGTTTAAACGAAGTCGAAGTCAGCGGTAAATTCCTCCCCGACAAATATTTTCAAATCGAATCATCCAAGCGCAGTATTCAGACCATTGCGGCAACCCCGGAAGATTTTATTTACGTAGGCACAGATCACGGTCTTTACCGCTCCCAGGATGGCGGAAATACGTGGACGGAACTCAAGGAAGGTTTGTTCCATCAAAATATTAAAATCCTGACCGTAGATCCGATAGAAAGTGGCGTCATTTATGCCGGAACGCCAGGCGGGATCTTTAAAACCGAAAATGGCGGCGACCACTGGACCGACTGGATCGACGCCGCCAGCGGCCTGTCCAATGCTGATGTGAACGATATTGCCATCCACCCCAAAGATTCGGAAAAATTATACGCGGCGACCGAAGGAGGGCTCTTTTTTTCAGAGGATGCCGGCGGGTCCTGGGAAATTTTATTTGGCGGGAACGACGCGGAAAAAGGAATCGCCGTGACCCTGGTCCGTTTATCTTCCGTGAACTCAGAGGCAGTCTATATCGGCACCCAAAGCGGAATGTATCGAAGCGTCGATGCGGGAAAAAACTGGGAACCGGTTTGGAAGGACCAAATTTCCGATGCACTCACAATGGTTTCTTTGAAAACCGAACCTGAATTTTTTTACATCGGAACCCGCGACGGTCTTTTTAAATCGTTTAACCAGGGCCGCAATTGGGAAAAAGACAAGCATAAGGAAATAGACGAAGTGTCTTCCCTGCTTGTGAACCCTGAAGACATTGCCAATCTTACGGTCTCTACGGGGGAAAGGATTCTTGTGTCCCCCGATGGCGGGGATTCATGGGAACAGATCGAGTTCGATCCGGACCGGCAGTCCACAGGCGCGTCTTCATTCCCGCGGCTCACTGGAATTTACCAGATCGGGCCACCCTCCCCTGTTTTTATCGCCGGGACCACATCCGGGTTGTTTCTATCCACCGACGGCGGAAAAAACTGGCAGGAGCAAGAGCTTTCAAATTCTGGAAAACAACCGCAAGAAAGAAAAATGGATTTAGTAAAACTATTCACGGAGATTCACACCGGTCGATTTTTCGGTTCCTATTTTGTCTTGCTAGTCGATTTAGCCACATTGGGCCTGATCCTGCTGGTCATTTCCGGAATCTGGGTGGGCATTGCTCGCAAAAAAATGAGGAAGGGGAAAAAAGGACAGCCGGCGGGAGAACTGGAAACCGAATTATTGATCAATGTGCAGGAGACCGCGGACGATCTTTCCGTCGAAACCCACGAGATCCACGACATGATTGAGCATATCAGCAATCACCTGGAGAAATGCAAATCCGTTTATATGTCGAAAGAGAAAAAAGAGATCGAGGAAATCGACAGGCACATCACGACGCTGGACAAAAAGATGCATCACTTGATGGAGCGCATCGGTGAGTTTGAAAAATATTCGCAGAATTGAAAGACGGGTTTTTCTGGAAATGTCAGGGTGTCAGTGAATCAACCGTTCGCCCTTGCTGGAACCCGCATCCTTTGAACCCAGATCGCGGGGAAATTCCATCTTCTTGAATTCTTCCCAGTCATCGCGGCATAAATTGAATCCCACATAATCCAGGGCTTGCATGATCTCCGAGTCGGCAAATTTTTCACCGCCTTCATTTGCTTCCTGAATGGCTTCTTCAATGGATTCGCATAACTTGACGAACCGTTCTTCGTCATCACAAAACATCATATCTTTCATAAAATCGAATGCCATCTTAGCCCCCCTTGAAAAACCTTATAAACAGCCTGCTTGCATATTTTAAGATATCTTAGAGTAAAAACTCCTCAGTGCCAACAAAAAAACTTCGATTTCATTTTGTATCAAAGAAAAACTTTTTTCCCGCATTCGGGATGGGGATAGAATCGATCCCCCCAGCGCAACAGCATCGGCGCCTGCTGAAAGATAGTCGGAAACATTCTCCGGATTGATTCCCCCCACCGCCATCAATCGAATGTCTTGAAACGGGCCTTTGATGATTTTAAAATAGTTCGGACCCATTTGGGAAGCGGGAAATACCTTGACCATTACGGCTCCCGCGTTCCAGGCCTTTTCAATTTCAGTGGGTGTGAGAGCCCCCGGAAAATAAGCGAGATTTTGTTCCTTGCAAAATGCCGCCACCTCTTCATTCAATGTGGGAGCGACGATAAACTGCGCGCCGGAATCAGCGGCTATTCGCGCATCGTCAATCGAAAGCACCGTGCCGGCGCCCAGACACATGGAACTTGAATAGAGTTTATCGGCTTGTTCGATGAGACGAGGGGCATTGGGCGTGTTCAAGGTCACTTCCGCAAATCGAAGCCCTCCTGCGATCATCGCGTCCAGGACACCTGTGAGCGAGTCTTCAGTCACCCCACGCAAGATACCCATCACGGGTTCTTCCTGAAACCGGGATAGATTGAATCCGGACACGGGCATGAGTGGGTTAAATGTCCGCCTCGGTGGTCAGCTTTTCATAAAACCCTAAGTAGTCATCCTTCTTTTCCGACTGCCGGAGTTTCATAGCCGCTCTGGGGTGTAAATCCAGAACGCCGGTAATCATATAGGGAATGGTGTATCCCCATTCTATTTCCTGCTGAAGTTTGACAAAGTCGGATTCCAGCACACCAAGAATCGGACGGACATTGAATTTTGGATTCTTCAAAAAGCCCAACAGTAATTCGAGGGGACAATTCCCGGCCGCGCGGCCGATTCCTAAAATGGTTCCATCCAGATAGTTGATGTTTTGAATGATTGCTTCAATGGTATTGGCAAACGCCAGTTGCTGGTTGTTGTGCGCATGAATGCCAATTTCCCGGGATTTTAAAATATCCCTGTATTTCTTTGCAAGATAGGCAATTTGTTCGGAATAAAGAGCGCCAAAGCTATCCACCAGGTAAACCACATCCACTTCACTTTCTTTTTCCACCTGCTCCAGCGCTTCATCCAGTTCGCGTTCACGCGCGTGCGATACGGCCATGATGTTGACCGTCGTCTCATAACCTTTCGATTTCAAGGTATTGACCAGGTTGATGGCCTTGTCGATATCCTTGACATAAGAGGCGACCCGCATCATATCGACATAACTTTCGCTGGCGGGTAAAACATCCTCAGGATTGAAACGGCCGATATCGGCCATGACGGAAATTTTGCACTTTTTCTCGGTATCGCCGACGACCCGCTCGAGATCTTGTTCCGAGCAAAATTTCATCGGCCCAAACTCTTCGCGTTTGAACTGTTTTTCATCGGCCTTATAGCCCAGTTCAATGTAATCCACTCCGGAATCATTCACGGCGCGAAAAACACGACGGACCAGATCATCTTCAAACAGATGATTGTTCATCAAACCACCATCGCGGATGGTGCAATCCAATACTTTGATTTCTTTACGGTACATTCTTAATAGCTCCCCAGAGAGATCATTCCCCGGATAATTTAGAGTTCGCAATGATTAATACTAAAAAGGTTGAATTCGTTGATTATATTTTGATTAAATCTTTGGGTCAATCCCATTGTGAAGAAAATTTCGTTTAACCTCTTTTTTTCCGGGGATTTAGTTTTAAAATGACATCCGTGCACGGAATATACAGTACGCGATAGGCTGATCGTAAATTCTTGAAAAAATTTTATTTAAACACGGACAGGTGGGAATATGAACTATTGGCTGGTAAAGCAGGAACCTTCTAAGTACAGCTGGGAGCAGTTTGTGCAGGATAAAAAGACCTATTGGGATGGTGTGAGAAATTACCAGGCCCGCAACAACTTGCAATCCATGGAAAAAGGCGATCTGGTTTTTTTCTATCACAGCGTGGTGGGAAAAGAAATTGTGGGGATCGCTGAAGTAACAAAACCGGCATATCAAGATCCCACCACCGATGATGTACGCTGGGTGGTGGTGGACTTAAAAACCCTCATGCCCATGAAAATTCCGGTCACCCTGGAGGACATCAAGTCGCATCCTGATCTGCAATCCATTGCCCTTGTCAAACAATCGCGTTTGTCGGTTCTTCCTCTGACTAAAAAAGAGTTCACGCTCATTTTAAACATGGGAAAAACCAAACTGCAATGAAGAGCGGTGGCGCGCCGGGCCGGGGAAAATGATTGACTAAAATTTTCCCGGAGTATAGATTGATGCTCAAACCTCCTTCGGGTGAAATTCATGAGCAAAACAATTGGCATTTTATTTTTTCTTTGTCTGTTACTCGCCTGCGGTGGTAAAGAAGAAACAAAAAAAACCGCTCCCGGTGCAACGGCCCCCGTGGCCGGGCAAAGTCAAGACGAGCATATCAGCGGTGATGAAACTTCCACGGGCCATGTCTCTGGGGCTCCCTCCCCATCTGATTCCCATGTGAGCGGAAATTAAATTGGGTCGTGCATTTCTCATTCCGGTAATTTTTCTAGGTTTCTCCGCCTTGCCTGCGGTAGAAAGCCTGGCGCAACCCAAATCTGCCAATTGCCTGAAACTCGTACTTCCCCTGGATAAAACACGGGAAGACGTGCAGTCTGAAGGAGGTGTTTGGGGAATTTTTTCTAAAAATCCCGCAATGAACCGTCATTCTTCAAAAGCCATCGCAGTCGACTCGAAAATGAGCCGATTGATTTCGACCCTGACCTATCTTTGTAAAACCAGGTCAGGAGTCCCGTTGAACGAACTGGCAAGTTATGTCTCCAGGAAAGTGGCGGAACTGGGCGAAGAACGTTTTAAAAACCTGCACGTCACCCTTGGGAAGCCCGAAAAAGAGATAGAAAGCTGGCTGGTCTATACAAAAATCGCCAAAGCGAACAGGAAAAGGGTATTAGAATTTGAAAAAATAAAAATTTCGATTCAGGATGCCGGTCGCCTTGTTAAAGCATACCGGACCTTGTTCACAGAATTCATGAACGGAGATGAAGTGGAAACGCTCTTGTCCAGAACCACTTCACTGAATAAAAAAGTTGAAGAATTTTTCATCCAGGACCCGTACATAGCGTTAGCCATTTTCGAAGAATCTCAAGTCCCTTTTTGGGACATCGATGAAAACTACGGCGGATCTTAAAAAATTTTGAACCGAATCCAGTGACAGGAGGAAGAAAAATGGGGAGTTTTTTGGTTATTGGCGCCACCGGAGTCATGGGAACCTCAGCCATTCAGGCCATCCGTAAGGTGCATGGAAAGGATGCCGTGATTGTCGGCAATTGGTACGGCAAGGAAATTCCGGGATTTCAGATAGACGACGTCGATCACACCCTCTTTGGAGACATCAACGACCCGCAATGTATCAAATCCATAAAATCCGTAACCGCCGGCAAGTTTGACATGATGTTTTACGCCACGGCATTGGGGGACGTGGGGACACCCATCAGGGAAGCCACGCAGGAGCAAATTGACAAATCCAACAAGCTGTCATTTCTTCCTATACTGAATCTGGAAGAGACATTTGATATTGGCACCATCGTGGCCTATTCGACCTTTTATGTGATTCGCCATCAACTCGCCACTTATGGGGCCATGGGCTATTCCAAGGAAGCGATCGAAAAATGGACCGTGGAAAAGGGAAAATCCAGGCATGCCTGCATACGGGCCGGATTGTTCGAATCGACTTCTTCACGCGGCATCAAACTGCTTCTAAGAAAAGCGGCCAAGAATCCGGAAAATCTGAAAGATCCCCTGCTTCGCTCCTATTTTGAGAACAAAAGCTCAAAAGAAGGCATTAAAGAATTTGAAGAGGGAATATTTCGCGAGGAAAAAGAAGCATACGGCGATGCAAGAACCACGCAGGAAGATTTGTATCAAGCCCACCTGGATCTGTTCCAATCAAAAAATCCCGTTTTCGTCAACGTTTGCGGCAAGCGAATCTGGCACACGGACACACCCCTTCTCCTGAAGGATTATCTGTAAAAATTTAAAAATTAATAAAGAAAATAAAGTCCGAAAACTCAGCGGTTCTCAGACAAATTGGGAATTAGATAGCCTTTGTAAATAAAGGAGTTATGGATTTATTGCCGAATTTGTTCTATACTTCAACATCCACCTAATTAATAGCTTTACTCAGGTTTTTGTGTTGAATAAAGAAACAAAACCGTCTTTTTTTCCTTCTCCGCCGCCATTGTCCTACGACGAAGCGCTGAACAATCTGCTGGGAAGCGTGGTTCAGGACGTAAAAAGCTACGCGGACCGTCTGCATTCCCAAATCCAAAAACTATCCGATATAGGCCGGGCGCTGTCGAGCGTGACCGATATCAACTTGTTGCTGGAAATGATCGTTGATCAGGCGAGAAGCTTTACAAATGCCGATGCCGGGACCCTGTACATCATGGAAGGCAATCGACTGCGGTTCCGAATCGTGCAAAATGACACGTTGAATATTCGCATGGGCGGAAAAGATGGCGAGGCCATTCCTTTTTCCCCGGTTGAATTGAAAGAATCGAATGTCTCCGCTTTTGTGGCTCTCAACGGAATATCAGTGAATATTCCGGATGTTTACGATACGACCCTGTTCGATTTCACCGATCCGAAAAACTTTGACCGCGCGACGGGTTACCGGACCCAATCCATGCTGGTGGTGCTATTAAAAAATCACGAGGATGATGTCATCGGTGTCCTTCAGCTTCTCAACGCCAAAGACCCCGACACCGGAGAAGTCATGGCTTTTTCCGCGGATTGCGAGAATTTGACCGAGGGACTGGCATCGCAGGCGGCCATTGCCATATCAAAAATAAATCTGATCAACGATATGGAAAACCTGTTCGAGGCTTTTGTTAAGGTCATGGCCACGGCCATTGACGCCAAGTCTCCGAACACCGGCGGGCATATTCGCCGGGTGGCGCATTTGACATTGACCATGGCGGAAACCATCCATCAGAAAAAAGAAGGCTGTTTCAAAGACGTTTCTTTCAATGCAGACGCCATGCATGAACTGCGGATTGCTTCCTGGATGCACGATATCGGCAAGGTGACGACGCCGGTTGAGATCATGGAAAAGGCCACCAAACTGCAAACCATCTTTGACCGCATTCATCTCATTGACCTTAGAATGTCTCTGTTGCGGGAAAAAACGGAAAAGGAAGGGCTGCAAAGAAAATTGCAACTGATGGAACATGGGGCCGATGGAATTGAGTTGGGAAGAGCAGAGGAGGAAACAAAAATAAGGATCGAGGAAATTGAGGAAATCCGTCAATTTCTCCAGAACTGCAACGAACCCAGCCAGTGGCTCGATGAAAAGAGCATCAAACGCCTGCAAACCATTGCCAATATGAGTTACATCGATCACACGGGAAATCCGATCCCCTACCTTACCGAAGACGAATTGGAGAATTTATCGATACGCAAAGGAAGTATCAATCATCGGGAACGCGAAAAAATCAAGGAGCACGCCTACATCACCTTGAAGATGCTCCAGCAGATCCCGTTCACCAAGAAAATACGAAATATTCCGCACTTCGCGGCGGCGCATCACGAATGTATCGATGGCAGTGGGTATCCATTAGGTTTAAGGGGGGATGAGATTCCATTTGAAGGAAAGCTGATGGCGGTAACGGATATTGCGGAAGCGTTGACCGCTTCGGACCGGCCTTACAAGTCAGCCCTCAGCCTGGAAAAAGTCAATGAAATTTTGCGGGCCATGGCGGAAGATGGGAAATTGGACCCCGATTTAGTGAAACTGTTCATTGAAGAAGGGGTCTATCAAAAATACAAAAACAAATATGAACCCGATCTTCAGAAGACATCAAATGATTTTTCGGAGAACAATGATAATCGTAAAACCGACCCGCCAGATCTCCCATCAGAAAAAACATTGAATGTCTTGCAACCCGCTATTAAATTAACCAGAAAAGCTTTATAGGCTTCCAGTCCGAAAAGGATCTATTTTTTCTTGGGCCGGTACGGTCCGGTGCGCATGAAATTGTCGTTCATTTTTACATGCTCGTCGATTTGAACCTCGTTATTTGACTCTGATCCAATCATTTTGTCATATTTTTTGAACGCCTCGCTTTTGGATTTTTCTGAAAGCAGGGAGGATCGTTTTTTGCGAACACGGGTTTTACGGTTTTTCAGACCTTCGTTGTATTTCTGTTTATCTTCATGTGAAATATTTATAACCATAACGCCTCACTGGGAAATATAAAAAACTCACACTCATTTTACCGAATTGTTATAAAATAAGCCATTTTTGATTCAAGATGATAGAAAAAAATCATGCCTGTTGAAACGATCCAAACACTTTTAAATGATCAGACCCTGTCGCGGCAGGAGATTGAAGCCCGGTTGAACGGAATGGATCACTTTGAAATCGCCCGCCGCCTTCATGAGTTTCCTCAAGAGGATAAAATCCATATATTTCATTTTCTGGACAGCGATGTAAAACGCCAGGAATTGATCTACGAAACCGATCAGGACAGCCGCATGGAAATCCAGGAATCCCTGGATCCCGACTATCTGGCTAAACTGCTCAGAGACATGCCGGAGGACGAAGCCACCGACCTCCTCATGGAGCACCCTGAGGAAACCCGCGATGAAATTCTGGAGAAAATACCCGCCAGGGAAGCCGATGTCATCAAAGACCTGATTTCCTACGGTGAGGAAACAGCAGGCGGGCTAATGCAAACTTCTTTCCATGGGATTTATGAAGATCAAACCGCCGCTGATATTTTGATGAAACTCAAGCGCGACCGCGGTCAGGAAGCGGCGCCTTATTTCTATGTTTTGAGCAAGAATAATGAGTTATTGGGGTATTTCAAACTGAGAGATTTGTTGAATGTTTCAGCAATCGCCCACCCCACCGAATTCATGAGGAAAGAGACTCCAAAGGTATTGTTGACCGACCCTTGCGATAAAGTGGCCAGTTTGATGGACCATGAACATTTGAGCACCATTCCTGTGGTCAATGAAAAAAACGTGATTCAGGGGGTGGTGACCTTCGACGACGTGATTCGAACCATTCAGGACATTGCCAGCGAAGACATATTCACCATGGTGGGAACCGCAAAGATTGACCCGTTTGCCAAAAAAATCGGCAAAAAGATCTGGGCGCGGGCGCCCTGGTTATTCACCACCTTTATCGGAGGATTGTTCAGCGCTTTCATCATCAGCAGTTACCAGATTTCCCTGGTGGAATTTTCGACGATCATCATGTTCATTCCATTTGTGATTGGTCTCTCGGGAAATATAGCGATTCAGGGCGCAACGGTTATCGTCCGGGGAATGGCCACTGGCGACATCCAGCAGGACAATATCAAACGGGTGATACGAAGTGAACTGGCAGTCGGATGCTTCAATGGGCTTATCTTCGGAGTGCTTTGTGCCGTGCTTTTAACCTCAGTTTCCGGGGCGTTTATTCAAATCAACCCTCTTCTGGGTCTCACGGTAGGGTTGGGAATCATTATGGCGGTGGGGCTTTCCAGTTTATTAGGGTCTTTAACACCCATCGTTTTTTTAAGAGCGGGAATCGATCCCGCCATCAGCACCGGACCCGTGGTCATTGTTTTAAACGATATTTTGGGCCTGGCCATTTACCTGGCCACCGCAGGATTTATTTATTCCATGGTCTGACCATTACCTAGATCATTCTTTCGATTCGTCCACCTCGATTTCGATCAGCGGCGTGTCCACCTCCACATAGTCGCCCTCCGAGACGTAAAACTCTTTAATGACCCCATCCAATTCCGACAAAAGGGTGAAATAGCCTTCCGAGATGATTTCCGCCACGGCGGTCCCTTTAATCACTTTATCTCCCTGGCGAACCAGATATTTATCGATTTTTCCAGAAGTCATCGTCGGGTACATAGGCGACATGAGAATATAGTCCAGCATAAATCTCTCCAAAATATGAATTTACTGAGGTTTCACGAGCGGCCAATAAATAATAAAAGAAACCTCTGTTTTTTTCAATTTCAACTATAATGAATGGTTTCAGAATAGGGTGCTAATCACCGAAATAATCACCGCTTTTCAACGAGGTAACCTTTGAAACTGCAAGTTGGCGACGTCCTGTTCGAGCCCATGTCGCAAAACGTGGGAGAGATCACCAAGATCACTCCGCATCCCGATGGGAAGCTGGTCATGATTCGCTGGCGGGTGGAGGATCACCTTTCCCACGTCTCGGAACACTTCCACAAAAAAGTGGTTCGCTGCATCAAAAATGGCGAATTTGAACACACCCCGAAAATGGATTGAGCCCCCTTCGAATTACTTCGTATACACCGTGTGCGAGGGCCTGCTCGCAAGGATGTTTTCTTTTCCCCAATTGACCACGCCCTTGAATTTATCCGACTGAATGAACCCGTTAAAAGCCGCTTCCGAGCTCCAGTCCGAAACGATCAGATAAGATTGCGGGTCATTCACGTCCTTGTATAAATAGGATTCCGAATGCCCTTCCATTTCTTCCATGACTTTGAGAACGTTCGTAAATGCGTCCTCAAAAATTTGTTCCTTGCCGGGGATCATTTTATAATTCATTCCAATCGTGACCATGGTGCAAATTCCCTTTCGTGAAATCGTACAGACGGTTTAATTTTTTTAGGACCCCAATCATGCAATGAGTTGCAACCGATCGCAATCATTCTCTGCATGCAGAGTGATTTTTTCCAGGCCAAACATTTCCTTCAGTTTGCGGATATTTTCCCGCTTGTGCCCGACATAAATCGATGTGGTGTTCAACGGTACCCTAAATTTAACGGCTCCAGTCAATTTTTTGCGTCCTCGGATACGCTCGATCATTTCATCCAGCCCAATTCGGCAATCCACCAGATAGCGCAAAGAAGGATGATACGGGCCATCGACATAATTTTCAAGCATGGAAGGATCGGGGTGCAGGCCCATGCGGATGACGGGAATATCATTTTTCCGGTACCGTTTGACCGCCGTTTTGAGATTCTCGACGGTACGCTCAAGACTCCAGGGAGTGTATTTTCCCTCACGGTACATCTCGAATAATTTTGTATTGCGAATCACCAGAGTGGGATACAGGCGCACAAAATCCGGGTTCAACTTCAGAGTATCCTCCACGGATTTTAAGAAAGTCCGGTCAGTATCCCCCGGCAGTCCCGGCATCAATTGCAGTCCCAGCCGGAAGCCATTGCTTCGGATCGCCGCCACGGCGGATTCCATAGTTTCCCAGGTGCACGGCCTGCCAGAGTGGTCGAGCACATTTGGGTCGGTGGATTGAATTCCCAACTCGACCGTTTTTACACGATACTTTTTCAACAAAGCCAAACGATCCGGATCGATATACAACGGATGCGTCGACAACCGAATGGCATTCACCCAGCCTTGCTCAACCCAGGGTTGGACCAGACCCAGCAAATGCTCCTGTCTCCTGGCAGGCAGTCCCGTAAAACTGCCTCCATAGAAAGCCACCTCCCGGTTTTTGGGAAGCTCACTGAGAGATTTATTTCCAAAATAAGTCCTGAGAGTATCGCGAAACATTTTTTCATCGGCTTTTTCCTGACTTCCAGTGATATCCACCTGATTGCAAAACACACAGCGGTAGGGGCACCCCTGGTGGGGGATGAACACCGGTAAAATCATATGAGTTTTATTTTTCATTTTGCGCCGTATCAATCCCCTGACTGGGATAAGAAACCTCCAGAACCAGACATTCCTGTTCGCAGATAAATGGCCCGTGCACTTCACCCGGTGGCCGACTGGCATAATGGCCCGCTTCCAGCCACATATCAAAAGCTTTATCGTAAAGCCTGCCGGAAATAATATAGATTTCTTCCGGGTAATCATGCGACTTACTGCCAAAGCGTTTCGTGTCAGCGCCTGCTTTAAATCGGGTCAACCGCGTGTAATCACCGGTGACATCATCCATCGCTAAAGTCAATTGCTCCAGCATGCCGTCCGTGCCTTCGATCGATTCCCATTTACTGACGTTTTCCGCAGCCAGCACATTCCAGTAGGTTGTGGTATTTTTACTCATACCGTTTCTAAACAGGCTAGTAATACTCCTCCAGGTCAAATAACTCCAGCTCTTTGGCAAGGGAATAAAATTCCGGATCGCGAATGATTTTATTCTTGGCCGTTTGCGCGGCGGAGCCTTTCACCAGAAAAGGAATTCCGGAGGCGAGAAGAAACAGAACCATTCCCCACCAGGAAAATCCGATTTCCACAGGGCTCAAGGCAAACTCCGCTTTGGTCATGATCCAGATTCCAAGCCCGGCAAGGGTTGAGGCAAAAAGGCCCCAGACAATCAGCGACCGTTTTTTGCCTTTTCCCAGGTGGCCTTTCCAGGCGGCGTGCAGGGCTTTTTTGTCATCGACGATGACCCTGACATTGCCCGTGAACCAGAGTTTTTCAAATGCCGACCGATCCATATTTCCCTGGGGTTATAATGAGCCAACCTTTTAGATAGAATCTTATCTGCAAAAAACAAAAGCTCCAGAACGAACCGGAGCTTTGAACCACACGAAAATACAAACAAATTTAAAAACCGTAAACCGGATGAGTGCGCCAGTTATATCCAGATCAATTTAAAATGATCTGGTCGATCTCCAGATTGCGCTCCGCCACATACGTATAGTTCGTTCCATTGTGAACCCGTACATGGTACCAGGGCTGGTCTTTTGGGGGGCGGCTCTTGGCCATCTTCTCATACCATTCTTCGGAGTTTTTGAATTCAAGGTCCACGCCGACGATGATTCCCCGGTAGTCAAACTGTTTGTGATGAATGAGATGACCGATACAAAATTTCGCTTTCGTTGCACTCATGGAAATCAATCTCCTATCTTTTAAGATCTGATGCGAAACCAACTCATTTGCTGTTGTATTTTTCCAAAGCCATTTTAGCGGCGGCCTGTTCGGCCTCTTTTTTACTTCGTCCGATTCCCTTGCCCTTTTTTACATCCTTGACCAACACAACAACCTCAAACTGCTTTTCATGATCCGGCCCGATTTCCTTGCTCACCTTATAAGCCGGAATGCAGGATAATTTGTTTTGGGTGTATTCCTGCAAGTCGCTTTTATAATCCTTGGTTGCCCTGGTTTCCGCAAACTTTTTAATCTCTATTTTGATTTTCGGAAGCAGGACCTTCGCCGCTGTTTCCAGATCGCTGTCATAATAGATGGCTCCAGCTACGGCCTCATAGGCATTCGCCAGGAGAGACGCCTTGTTTCTACCGCCCGACATTTCTTCTCCCTTTCCGAGGAGCAGAAACGTTCCTAAATCCCATTTCCGGGCAAGTTCCGCCAGACAGGTTTCATTGACGACCGCCGCTCTTATTTTAGAAAGTGTTCCTTCCTTATAATCGCTGTATTTGCGCACCATGTAGTCGCTGACGACGAGGTCGAGAACGGAATCGCCGAGAAACTCGAACCGTTCATTGTGCTTGAGGTTTTCACCCGTTTCATTGACATAGGATTTATGCGTGAGCCCCTTGTTCAGAAGTTTTATTTCCTGGAAATGGTAACCAAGATTTTTCTGAAGTTTTTCAAGTTCTTGCCTGCGCTCCTTAGCTACCATAAATCCTGGCGAAAATTAATTCAACCACTGCTTGAAAATTAAAACCCCGTTGGTCCCGCCAAATCCAAAGGAATTGGATAACGCGTATTGAATTTGTTTCTCCCGCGCCTGGTTGGGAACATAATCCAGATCGCATTGCGGATCGGGAGTGGCGTAATTGATAGTCGGCGGTATGACGCCCTCTTTCAATGCCATGAGAGTGAAAATCGCCTCGACCCCGCCTGCGGCCCCTAAAAGGTGCCCGGTCATGGATTTTGTGGAACTGACGGCCAGTTTTTTAGCCTTTTCGCCGAAAACCGTTTTAATCGCACTGGTCTCCGTCGCATCCGCCGCGGTGGACGTTCCGTGGGCGTTGACATAACCGATATCCTCTTTGTTGACGCCGCCGTTTTTCAAAGCCAATTCCATACACCGGGCGGCTCCCCCGCCTTCAGGGTCGGTCGCGGTGATGTGATAGGCATCGCTGTTGAGTCCGTATCCGGCGATCTCGCCGTAAATCTTCGCGCCCCTTTTTTTCGCGCTTTCCAATTCTTCGAGAACCACCACGCCACAGCCTTCACCCATCACGAAACCATCGCGATCGCGGTCGAAAGGCCGGCTGGCGCCTTGAGGATCATCGTTGCGGGTGGAGAGCGCCTTGGCCGCGCTGAATCCGCCCACACCAAGCGGAGTGATGACCGATTCGGTTCCCCCGGCGATCATGGCGTCCACATCGCCATACTGAATCATTTTCGCGGCATCGCCGATAGCATGGGTCCCGGTGGCGCATGCGGTCACCACACAGGAATTAGGCCCCTTGGTGCCAAAATGAATGGAGATTTGTCCTGAAGCCAGATTGGCGATCAGCATGGGAATGAAAAAAGGAGTGATTTTTTTCACGCCTTTATCTTTATAGATGTCGTGGTACTTTTCAATGGCCGGCAATCCGCACAACCCGACCCCGACCAGGACTCCGATTCGCTCGGCGTTTTCTTCCGTCACCTCGTACCCGGAATCGGCAAGAGCAAACTGACTCGATACAAGCGCATAATGGATAAAGGTATCCATTTTTTTAACATCTTTGTGATTGATGTATTTCTCCGGCTCAAATCCTTTGACTTCGCCGGCAATTTTAACGGGAAAGGAATCCGTATCGAACTTAGTGATCGGGCCGACACCTGATTTGCCTCCGGTGACCGCCGCCCAGTTTTCCTCAAGCCCGATTCCCAGGGGGGAGATGATGCCCATCCCGGTCACGACAACACGTCTTTTCATGAAACAAATATAGATTCGGGGTTGATCAATTCAATTGGTGTGGCTCTTAATATAGTCAATGGCATTGGCCACAGAAGCTATTTTTTCCGCTTCTTCATCGGGAATTTCAATGTCGAATTCCTCCTCAAGAGCCATTACCAATTCCACGGTATCCAGGGAATCGGCCCCCAAATCATCAATGAACGATGCTTCCGGGGAGACTTGTTTTTCATCCACGCCCAATTGGTCAACAATTATTTCTTTAACTTTTTCTTCAACTGACATAATGTTCTAACTCCTAAAAATTATTACATCAACATCCCGCCATTGACATTTATCACCTGACCGGTAATGTAACCTGCCCGGTCGGAAACCAGAAACGCTACACAACGTGCTATATCCTCAGGCAATCCCAACCGGGCCAATGGAATCTGATCGATGAGTTTTTGCTTTACCGTCTCGTCCAGAACCCGGGTCATTTCCGTATCAATAAAGCCAGGGGCAATCGCATTGACCGTGATTCCGCGCGCGGCGGACTCTCGGGCGGTCGTTTTGGTCAAACCGATCAAACCCGCTTTCGAGGCGGAGTAATTGGCCTGGCCAAAATTTCCCATCACTCCCACAATGGAAGCGATGTTGACGATGGTTCCCTTTTTGGCCTTCATCATTTGCTTGACAGCCTGCTGACTGCACAAGAAACTTCCTTTAAGATTGATCGATAAAACGAGATCCCAATCTTCTTCCTTCATTCGAACCATCAAACCATCGCGGGTGATTCCGGCATTGTTGACCAGTATGTCCAGAGGCTTGTGGTCTTTTAGGATGGAGCCGAAAACCTCCTGGACGTTTTCCGCGCTGGAAACATCCAGCCGGACCGCAGAGGCGGAGCCGCCGTTCTTTTTGATCGCCTCGGCGGATGCTTGCGCACCATCCACGTTCACGTCCGCTAGAATAACATGGGCGCCTTGCGCCGCGAGCTCTTCGCCGATGGTCAACCCGATTCCCTGAGCCCCTCCCGTTATCAAAGCCAAACGATCTTTAAGTTCCATCTATATATCCTGAATGTTCATCAGCCTTGTTTAAGGGCGGTAACGGTTTGTTCCAGGGAAGCGGAATCATGGACCTGGTAACATTTGATGTTTTTGTCAAACCGCTTCATCAGTCCCGAGAGAACCTTGCCGGGTCCCAATTCGATCACGGTTTGAATCCCCTGCTCCGCCATTGCTTTCATCGTTTCAGCCCATCGCACGGGACTGCACACTTGGTGTCTCAAAGCCAGCTTTGCTGCATCGCCTTTTAAATTGGGTTTTGCCTCGACGTTGGTGATAACTGGAAAGGACAGATCTAGAAACTCGGTTTTTTCAAGTTCCTGCTGAAGCTTGATTTCGGCCGGTTTCATCAAGGGACAATGAAAGGGTGCGCTGACCGGCAGCATGACCGCTCTTTTTGCCCCTGACTCCTTAGCCTCCTGCGATACCTGCTCCACGGCGCCCTTGTGCCCGGCAATGACCGTTTGCTCAGGGCTGTTCAAATTAGCCGGTTGCACCAGCTGACCGTCTTTGGTCGCTTTTTCGCAAAGCTCGGTAATTTTTTCCACCGGCAACCCGATGATTGCGGCCATGGCGCCCACACCGATAGGAACCGCCTCTTGCATGAAACGTCCGCGAAGGGAAACCAGCCGGACGGCATCCCTAAAACTTAAAGCGCCAGCGGCTACCAGCGCGGAAAATTCCCCGAGACTGTGCCCCGCCGCAAGTACGCAATCTATATCATGTCCCCTCAATATTTTCAAGGCTATAATACTGTGCACGAGGATGGCCGGTTGAGTGTTTTCGGTGAGGGTCAGGGTTTCTTCCGGCCCCTCGAAGCAGATCGATTTTAAATCTTTTCCCAGAACTTCATTTGCCTCGTCAAACATCCCACGCGCTTCCGCCCGCGAATCGAAAAACTCTTTTCCCATGCCGACGAACTGCGACCCCTGGCCGGGAAAAACAAATGCAATGTTTACCATCGGATCACCGCCGCTCCCCAGGTGAGGCCCGCGCCAACCACCATGATCAGCATCAGGCACCCGGGCTGAATTCGTCCCGACTCCCTGGCTTCATTGATCGCAATCGGAATGGAAGCCGCCGACGTGTTGCCGTATTTATGAATATTGACGAACACTTTTTCAGAAGGAATCTGCAGTTTTGCCGTGACAGCATCGATGATTCTTCTATTCGCCTGATGGGGAACGACCAAATCCACGTCTTCCCTGGAAAGGCCGTTGGACTCCAGAGCTTCGAGACATACCTCAGTCATGCGTTTCACGGCAACCTTGAACGTGGCGTTGCCTGACATTTTGATGAAAAAATGATCGGGGTTGGCACACTCTCCAGAGGCGTGATTGCGCCCGATCCCTTTGGGGACCTCGATCAGACTGGCCAGATTTCCGTCGGAATAAATATGTGAAGACAGGACCCCGCATGTTTCAGCCCCTTCTTTGCGGCTGAGGACGACCCCCCCTGCCCCGTCGCCGAACAAAATACAGGTGTTGCGGTCCGTCCAATCCACGATCCGGGAATTGACTTCGCTGCCAATGACCAGAACATGTCGGTAACGTCCGCTCTTAATGTATTGCTCGGCAATGGAAAGCCCATAGACGAACCCGGAACACACGGCCACGACATCGAAGGCCGCCGACTTGCTGGCCCCCAGTTCCTTTTGCACAAAACAGGCGGTGGCGGGAAAGAGAATGTCCGGGGTGGACGTGCAGACGATGATCATGTCCAGATCGTCGGCAGTGATTCCCGCTGATTCGAGCGCCTTGCGGCCCGCATGCGCGGCCAGCACCGAGGCCGATTCACTTTCATGGGCGATTCTTCTTTCGCTGATCCCCGTGCGGGTGCGAATCCATTCATCGGACGTGTCCAGGGTCTTTTCCAGGTCGAAATTGGTCAATACTTTTTCCGGCAGATAAGAACCCGTTCCGGCTATATTTGCCGTATACATGGAGTTTTCAGGCATCAGGGGATTGAAATTGTGAGTTTAGGATTTTGAATCGGAAGATTCCGGTTTTTCTTCTGCAGGTTTCACGGGTTCAACAGGTTCCGCCGGGGTTGAGTTATTGTTTTTTTCCTCTTCCCCTTCACCAAAAGCGATGGTCTTGATTTGTTTCCAAATCCCGCTTTTTTGCCCTTCTAGATTATATTCGATATCGTCTTGAATGTGCGTGTTGATTTTCTTTTCGATCAACTCCTGCGCCCGGAGGATCGCATTTTTGATGGCCTTCGGAGACGAGCTTCCGTGAGCGATGATGCACACGCCGTTGACACCCAGAAGTGGAGCGCCTCCGGTTTCAGAATAGTCGACCTTTTTCTTGAATTTCGCCAGATGCGGTTTAAGAAAAAAATAACCCAGCTTGCTCGCCCAGTTGGATTGAAACAGAAGTTTTAAATTGGTGCCGATCATTTCCGCCAGGCTTTCGCTGATTTTTAGCGCGACGTTTCCGGTGAACCCGTCGCACACGATGACGTCAGCGTTGCCGCGGTAAACTTCCTTGCCTTCCACATTGCCGATGAAATTGATGTGGCTTTTCTTCAGCATCTGAAAAACTTCCTTGGTGATTTCGTTCCCCTTGCCGTCTTCCTCGCCGATGCTCAGCAAACCGACACCGGGCTCTTCCTTGCCCAGAATATATTTGGCGTAGACATGGCCCATGATTCCGAATTCGAACAATTGCAGAGGTTTGCAATCAACATTCGCCCCGGCATCCAGCAAGATAGCCGTGCCCGTAAGTGTGGGAAGCTGAATCGCAATCGCCGGACGGTCCACCCCCTTTAAGGGTCGTAAAATGATAGTCGAGTAAGCCAGAACCGCTCCCGTGTTGCCGGCGCTGACAAAAGCCTCGGCCTCGCCTTTTTTCACCAGGTCCACGCCGATTTTCATCGAGGACTTTTTTTTATTGCGCAACACCTTGGCGGGAACTTCGTGCATTTCCACCACTTCTTCAGCGTGTTCTATGCGAATGGGAAGATCGGCATGGTCCTCGAATTTGTCGAGCTCGGCCTGGACCAGGTCGGTCACACCGGTCAGGATGATTTCCGTTCCGTGCTCCCTTGCCGCAAGAACGGCTCCCGCCACGACCGATTCCGGGGCGTGATCGCCTCCCATGGCATCAACAGCGATTTTCATTTTGATCGGCCGCTCCCTGCATTAAAAGAAGGATGCTGTTTAATTGAAGAAATAAGGTTGGTTCAAAGTCCAGATTGAATTTATCGAGGCGCTCTTAATGCAATGAAATGAAAGCGCATGAATCAGGAATGATTTTTCCGTACCGGGTCAACAAGAATTAAACCGCTTCCACGGACATAATTTCTCTTCCCTTGTAAAATCCGCAGTGCAGGCAAATGTGATGCGGTTTCTTGGTCTCACGGCATTGCGGACATTCGCCGAAGGCCGGGAAACTGAGTTTATCGTGCGAGCGCCTGTTGCCCTGTCTCGATTTGGACATTTTTTTCTTAGGTACAGCCATTGCTTCTCTTCTCCTGTAATTACTTCAGTTTATCTTTTAACGACTTTAAAACTTCCAACCGGGGATCGACCGGCGCCTCCTGACTGCACCCGCACGGCCCCAGGTTTAAATTCTTTCCGCAATTCGAGCACAACCCCTTGCAGTCTTTTTTACACAAACAGACCAAAGGAAGCGCTAACAAAATCTGGTCGTGCACCGCCTGGGTGATGTCCACCCGGTTCCCATCGTGATACTCGATATCGATGTCGGAAGCGTGCAGTTCCACTTCCCCGTGTTCATTATCCGGCTCTGCCTCTGGAACAAAGTGAGCGGTGACCGCGCTTTTGACAGGAAACTTGAACGGCTCCAGGCAACGCGAACAGGTGACCGAAAGTTCCGTGTCGACCTTTCCGGATAAATGAATATCCTTGCCACTTCTTCGAAGCGTCCCGGAAACTTCGATATCCCGGACCAGCGGACACTCCGGGTGATCCCTTTCAAAATTCTCTTTATTCTCCCGTACCGCGAACTCTAAAACGTCATCGCGAATTTCATCTATATTAAAAAACATTTTTCGAATCAAGCGGAACGAAACTTTAAGAACCCTTTAGATATCCGTAGGTTCAACGGGAGGATATGTAGAGGGATGGTAGCTTCAAATAAAAACCCAGTCAAGCGAAATGTAGGCTCAGGCAGAACCCGTCAAGCTCTGGGATGGAACCGGTCGTGCACCTCCCGCATCCGTTCCTCCAGAATATGCGTGTAAATCTGAGTGGTGGAAATATCCGAATGACCCAGCATTTCCTGCACCGACCGCAAATCCGCCCCGCGTTCCAGCAGATGCGTTGCAAAAGCGTGCCTTAGCGTGTGCGGAGAGATATTGGCGCTGATATTGGCTTTCAAAGCATAGGTTTTTAAAATTTTCCAGAACCCCTGGCGGGTCATTTTACTGCCGCGCCGGGTGATAAACAGCTCGTGCGCCGTGTTTCCCTTCAAAAAGACCCGCCGGGCGATTAAAAGATAGTCCTGAACGGCATCCTGGGCAACCGAGCCGATGGGAACCACCCTCTCCTTCGACCCCTTCCCCATCGACCGCAGAAACCCGACCTCAAGATCGACATCCACGACCTTTAAAGAAACCAACTCCGAAACGCGAAGGCCCGTAGCGTAGAGAATCTCCAGCATGGCCTTATCGCGCACCCCAAACAGAGTTTTCGGGTCGGGACAAGCCAGAAGCGCTTCCACATCGTCCAGAGAGAGAAAATCCGGGAGTTTGCGCCACAATTTGGGCGATTCCAGGATTTCCGCCGGATTGTCCTTCAGATGCTGCTCATCGCATAAAAATTTGAAGAACGACTTCAAAGACGACAAATACCGGGCCGTGGACCGGGAATTCTGCCCGTCCTCCCGGCACTTCAGAAGAAACGCGCGGATATTCGAGGAACCGATGGTCGCCCAGGGCCGGTCGCCGATGAAGTCCATGAACCGGGAAATATCCCGGCCATACGCCTCCACCGTGTTGGCGGAGTGGCGTTTCTCAAATTTCAAAAAATCCGTGTATTCCTTGAGGATAGAGGTCATTATTGAATATTTTTAAATTTTATCGTTTGAAGTTGATATTCCTAATTCCGCAAGCATTCTTTTTACTCCTCGCCCAACCCGTGAAGCATCACTGCTAAGAACATATTCACCTGAATCAACCACATATGATATGTTTAGATATCCATCACTAATGGCGCCAACAACATCTTTGGGATATTGAAGTAAGGTCTCTGCTGCGTCCCATGTGGTTCTTAGCAACGATTCAACATCAATAACTTCCGGGTGAGCTATATGCTTGTTTCTCAGCTTCACTAGAGGATCAAGTGTCTTTTTCATGCCCTTGGGTTTTTTAGATAAAAGTCTGTCAGCCACATATATGGTTTTTTCTTTTGCATCTAACTTAATGAGTTTGGAAATATCCGTTCCAAGGCGAGTCATCTGGTTATCTAAACGGTATGAATCAATAATTTCAAGCTGCTCAGCATTTTCTTTCAAAAAATTCAATACTCCCGGTACGCTTCTTAGCGGAAAGTCTTTCGGCTTCTCATAAAGTTTCGAAATAGACAATACGAATCGGTCTATACATAAAGATTGAAAGGTAGCAAATACCTCGCCGTATGTGGAATCGTTTACTTCCTTTGAAACATCCCCTATGGTGTTAAATAAGCTTAACGCTTGCTCCGCTCTGAATATATCTGACACAGGTCCTTCTTTTACCAGATCCATCAATTTGTCTTTGGGTAATTCCACCCGCTTCTAACTCCAACTATTTAGTTCCGGACAATTATACTATTCAATAAGTTACATGACATTAAAAATGTCTATTGGGGAAATCTCCCTGATCTGGTATCCTATATGCTGATAGGCCCATCCTGAGTTATTGCTGAATCCCATTGAGAATCGGCAGTTTTTGTCTGCTGAGTGTGTTTTTTCCCACCGGAAGCCATTAATACCCAACATTGCGGCTATTAATCGAAACAAGGGGCCGGATTAACTTCCTCAGGGTCTGGTGAAAGTAAAGCGTTTGCCCCTCATCCCAGCCTTCTCCCCAGAGGGGAGAAGGAGTTTCTTCCTCGCCCCCTTGGGGGAGCACCCAGGGGGTGACGGATTCAGGTGAGGGGGGATGTTGAGTCTTTTTCATATTAAGAAAAGTTTTAATTAAAGAAGGTTAAGAAAATTATGAATCAAGAGAAGATTCGCAATGTGGGCATCATCGCCCACGTCGATCACGGCAAAACCACGTTGGTCGACACCTTGTTACGGCAAAGCGGCATGTTCCGCGAAAATGAAGTCACCGGCGACCTGATCATGGACAGCAACGAGCTGGAACGCGAACGCGGCATCACCATTTTTTCCAAAAACGCCGCCATCCGTTACAAGGGCTACAAGATCAATATCGTCGACACTCCCGGCCATGCGGATTTCGGCGGTGAGGTGGAACGCATTTTGAAAATGGTCAACGGCGTTCTGTTGCTGGTGGATGCCGTCGAAGGCCCGATGCCGCAAACCCGCTTTGTTCTCAAAAAGTCTCTCGATCTCGGTCTGCGCCCGATTGTCGTGGTCAACAAAATTGACCGGGAAGGCGCCGACCCGGAGCGGGTCGTCAATCAGGTCTTCGATTTATTCGTGAGCCTGGATGCCTCCGATGAACAGTTGGATTTTTCCATCATCTACACGTCCGCCAAGAACGGCATTTCCCGGCTGGAACCCAACGAGCCGGATGCGGACATGACCCAGGTGCTCGACCTCATCGTCGATAAAGTCGGCGAAGATCATGGCGACCCCGCAGGCGCTTTCCAGATGCTGGTGTCGTCGATCGACTACAGCGACTATCTGGGCCGGATCGCCATTGGAAAGATATCGCGCGGGTCCGTCAACCTGAAAAACAACTACACTCTGATCAAACGATCGGGCGATATGGAGCAGTTCAAGATTTCCAAGTTGCTGACTTTCGAGGGTCTGCAAAAAAAGGAATCCTCCAGCGCGGTGATGGGAGACATTATCGGCATCGCCGGGATGAAGGACGTCGACATCGGCGAAACCATCACCGACACGGCGAACCCGGAGGCGCTTCCCGTCATTGAAATCGACGAGCCGACGCTTTCCATCAATTTCATGGCCAACACCTCGCCGTTTTCCGGGCAGGAAGGCAAGTTCGTGACTTCCAGTCAATTGCGCGACCGTCTGTTTCGCGAGGTCAAATCCAATGTCGCCTTGCGGGTCGCGGAAACCGAGATGCAGGACACGTTCAAGGTTTCGGGCAGAGGGGAATTGCATCTGACCATCCTCATCGAAACCATGCGCCGCGAGGGTTACGAGTTTTCCATTTCCCGGCCCGAGGTGGTCATGAAGGAGGAGGACGGCAAAAAGCTGGAACCTGAGGAATTTGTGACCATCGATCTGGAAGAAGCCTATATGGGAAACGTCATGGAGTCGATGGGCAAGAGAAAAGGTGCTCTCAAAAACATGACCCCTGTGGGGGATGGCTCCCTGCGACTGGAGTTTGTGGTCCCGACCCGCGGGTTGTTCGGTTTCACCTCGGAATTTCTGACCATGACCAAGGGAACGGGGATCATCAACCGGAATTTTCACAATTTCATCCCCTATTGCGGCGAAATCGCCTCTAGAATCAATGGCGCTCTGATTGCCCTGGAAACCGGCAAGACCACGGGATATTCCCTGTTCAACCTGCAGGAACGAGGCACCTTGCTGGTCGGTCCCGGACAGCAGGTGTATCTTGGGCAGATCGTTGGCGAAAACGCCAAGGACAACGACCTGGTGGTCAATGTCTGCAAGGAGAAAAAGCTGACCAATATGCGGGCGTCCGGATCGGATGTGAATATCATCCTCACGCCGCCCAAGATCATGAGTCTGGAGCAGATCCTGGGATTCCTGAACGAAGACGAGCTGGCGGAAATCACGCCCACCAGCATCCGTTTGCGTAAGAGGCTCCTGGATGAGAACGACAGAAAACGCAATTCCCGGTCCAGCAAGGCGTCCGTCGGTTAATTCGTCGGCCCGGCTTACAGAATCACGGGGCGGGTAATTCGTTTGCCCCACCCGGCGGAATGCGGTAAAATCAGCATCGCTTCCCGTCAGATCACCGCATTGCATCGTATTAATTAATAGAAAG